>JABDJE010000049.1 GCA_013002625.1 Saprospiraceae bacterium
AGATTACCCACATTCTCAATTGCTGCATCAATATCCCTCAATGGCTTTCCGATTCTTGCTATGCCTTTTTCAACCATTCTGGCATAAGGTGAATCCACGTTGGCCAACATGGCCTGAGCTCCAGTAATATTTCCTGATGTAACAGCTGCTCTGATATTATTCATAAAGCTGTCATCAATATTTGCTGCACGCTTGATGGTGAAGTATCTTTCAAAGAAAATATAAACCGCCAAAAATGAGAGTACAACCAGGATTACATTAATTGCAATTCCTAAAGGACCACCCTTTGTAATTATATCCAGGATATTCTGAGTAAGGGCCTCACTCTCGTCACCAGCCTGTAAAAAAAAGCCTAAGTAGAACATGTAACTTGTTTAGTTTGATGATAAACGGAATCAATCTTCCGAAAATTATAGTTCGAGCAAATTTAGTTATTAAAATACATATTACAAATTATTATCATTTGTTAATAATCATGGCAATTTGCTCATAATTAATTAAGAATTAAACTATTTACTTATGCTGTTATTCTTTTATTGCTTTCTTTTGCATTTCAAATGTGAATTATGGCCAAAATTCTTATCAACGACGGAATACATCCAGCAGGATTGGAAAAGCTAAAATCCCATGGATTCGAAGTGGAAACTCAGAATATTCCCCAGGAATCATTACCGGAAAGATTACCCGAATATGATGCTATTTGTGTGAGGAGTGCCACAAAGGTCAGAGCTGCACTTATCGACCAGTGTCCCAATTTAAAAGTTATTGGCAGAGGTGGAGTAGGCTTGGATAATATCGATGTCGATTATGCAAAATCTAAAAACATTCATGTTATAAATACCCCAGCCGCATCTTCCAGATCTGTCGCTGAATTAAGTTTCGCGCATCTTTCCGGATAGTCAAGATATCTGCATAAATCCAATATCCACATGCCCAAAACCGGTATGGATGAATTCAAAGCCCTAAAAAAATCCTATTCAAAAGGCTTCGAGCTAAAAGGAAAAACAATTGGTATCATCGGTTTGGGAAGAATTGGTGTAGAAGCGGTAAAAATTGCCCTGGGTTATGAGATGAATGTGCTGGGCGTTGATCCGTTCATTGATGCCAAAACCATTGATGTAAACTATGCAGGTCATAATCTTGAATATGAAATCCCCATCGTTTCAATGGAAGAAATGCTATCCAAGGCAGATATCATTTCACTACATGTCCCATTTACAGGTAATGCTGTATTAGGTGAAACAGAGTTTTCACAGATGAAGCAAGGAGTTATAATAATTAATGCAGCAAGAGGTGGTGTGGTCAATGAAGACGCGCTTTTGTTTGCTCTGGATAATGATATTGTGGCAGCTGCTGGTTTGGATGTGTTCGAAAATGAGCCAAAACCAAGGGTGGAACTGCTCCAGCACCCCAATGTATCGGTCACGCCGCATATTGGTGCGTCTACAGGTGAAGCGCAAGAAAAAATTGGGTTAGAACTCGCAGATCAACTGATCGAGCTGTTATCATAGGTTTTTGATTTCAATATCGAATGCCACAATCGTATTAGCTGGGACAAATCCTGGAAAACCCTCACTGCCATAGGCTAATCTTGAAGGTAGTATTATGGTTGCCTTGGTTCCAACATTGGACATTTTCATAAATTCATTCCATCCAGCGACCATTTGACCAACTCTGAATCTGAGCGGTCTTTTTTTGCGATAACTGGAATCAAATTCTCTGCCATCGAGAAAGTAACCTTTATAATGTGCGCGCGCATGATCACCGTGTTTGAAGATGCGTCCCTCCCCTTCTGTGTGGATAATATAATAAAGCCCACTTTCAGTCCTCTTTAGACTCAGCTCATTATCTATAGCATATTCAATAATCAGATTTTGATCAAGTTCATCCTGGGATTTAGGATTCGATATGTAATAATCAAATAATTCTCCTGTATTTGAAGAGTTCATTTCCTGTTTGACCTTCAATGGCGGATTGCTATTTTCCTTGGCTTGGCAAGCTAAGAATACAAGTAAAATAAATATGCGAACATCAAGTAGTTTATTCATACCTTAAAATTAGTTATTGCCCTTCTAATTCAAAATCATATATATAGAATATAACTATATATTCATCTAGAATATCAAATATTCCTGCCGATAAATCCTATATTAGCTCTAAATCAATTCAGAAACAAAAACAATTAGAATGGAAAAGCAAAGTCACTTCTCGAATGCGTCAAGATTCGGATTAATGATGGGGGGAATTCTTGTCATTGTATCTCTTCTTTTATACCTCCTGGGAATGGTAGATATGGAAACTGGTAAGTCGGGAATCTTAGGAAACCTGCTTAATTATGTGATTTCGATAGGCGCTATTATATTAGGTATTCAAGCCTATAAAAAGAGTAATGATGGGTTCTTGACACTGGGTGATGGTGTTAAGCAAGGTATGCTAATCGGCTTGGTAGGTGGTTTTGTTGTGGCCATATATACGGTAGTTTTCTTTATGTTTATTGCGCCCGATATGTTGGACACTATTCGTGAGACTGCCTTAGCGCAAGCTGAACAGCAAGGAAGTATGAATGAGGATTCAGAAGATATGGTGAACAGCATGATGGATATTTTTGTGTCACCATGGTTTTTCTTTGTAACCGTCATTTTCATGAAATTCTGTCTTGGACTAATAATCGGACTTATTACCGGGGCAATAATGAAAAATGAAAGACCATATTCTGCAGATGAGGATATGGAAACTGATGCCTAGCATTAGACTATTTAAATAGAAATATGGATTTAAGTGTTGTTATTCCACTCTTTAATGAGGAGGAATCTATCAGTGAGTTGGTTTCATGGATAGGTCGGGTCGTATCTGAAAATGATTTGACCTATGAGATCGTTATTGTTGATGACGGCAGTACGGATAATTCATGGAACATACTCAAGCAATTAAATCAAAAAACACCTAACATAAGAGCGGTTAGGTTCAGAAGAAATTATGGTAAATCTGCCGCTTTAAATACAGCATTTCAACATACAAAAGGTGATGTCGTCATTACCCTTGATGCTGATCTTCAGGATAGTCCAGATGAAATTCCAGGATTAATCGATATGATTCGAAATCAAGGTTTTGACATGGTTTCAGGATGGAAGAAAAAAAGACATGACCCTATTTCCAAAACGGTGCCTTCAAAGTTCTTTAACTGGATGACAAGAAAAATCAGCGGTATTGAACTCAACGACTTTAACAGTGGCATTAAAGCATACCGAAACGAAGTGGTTAAAAACATTGAAGTTTATGGTGAAATGCACCGGTATATTCCAGTAATTGCAAAGTCTGCAGGATATAAAAAGATTGGTGAAAAAGTAGTTCAACACTATCCTAGAAAGTTCGGTACAACCAAATACGGTCTAGAAAGAATCATGCGAGGGTTTTTAGATTTACTATCCATAACCTTCATTGGCCGGTTTGGTAAAAGACCTATGCACTTCTTTGGAACATGGGGTACGATTCTTTCTTTTATAGGATTTATTGTATTGGCCTACCTCACTATAGAAAAAATCTTCTTCAAAACAATCGGAATTGCAGATAGGCCTTTATTCTATTTGGGTATTCTGTTAATTATTGTTGGTGTTCAACTATTTATTGCCGGATTTCTAGCGGAATTGATCTCAAGAAACAGTCCGCATCGCAATGAATACGGTGTATCTGAAAAGATTTAAAATGTCAAAAAAAGCTGTTTTTATCGGACCTGCTTACCCTTACCGCGGCGGCATTGCAGCTTTCAACGAAAACCTGGCGACTGTGTTTCAAAAGAATGGTTGGGACTGCAAGATTTTCACTTTTATGCAGCAATACCCCAATATTCTTTTTCCTGGCAAG
Source organism: Saprospiraceae bacterium (assembly GCA_013002625.1). Classification (GTDB taxonomy): domain Bacteria; phylum Bacteroidota; class Bacteroidia; order Chitinophagales; family Saprospiraceae; genus RFSX01. The sequence continues at coordinate 3,862 of JABDJE010000049.1, forward strand.
GATCAAATGGCACCTGGAGAAGACAAACCGGATTTGAGTATAGAGAGGGCCATCTATAGCATGAACCCCTTGAATTGGCTTAAGATTTCAAAACAAATAATTAAGGAGGAGCCAGACATTATAATTACTCAATATTGGATGCCTTTCATGGCACCTGCATTCGGAACCATCCTCAGGGGTATTAAAAAAGGATTGCCTGAAGCAAAGTGTATTACGATCGTCCATAATTTCAAGCCACATGAAAGCCGAATTGGAGATAAGCAACTTAACAAATTCATTGCCAATAGAACCGATATGATGGTTAGCCTTAGCCCAAGCGACAAGGAAGATATTTTAAGCAGTTTGCCGAATATGCATACCATCAGCCTATTCCATCCCATCTACGATCATTATGGTAAAGCGGTGGACAAGAAAGAAGCGATGGCTAAATTAGATTTGGATCCTGCATTCAAACATCTTTTATTTTTTGGTCTTGTTAGACAATACAAAGGCCTGGATGTGCTCATTGATGCTTTACCACTTATCAAATCGACTACTCCATTCAAAGTTATTATTGCCGGAGAATTCTACCAGGATGAAAGCAAATACAGAAAGCAAATCGAAGAACTTGGCCTGGAAGATAAAATCCTAATTCGCAATGAATACATACCCAATGAAGAAGTCCCATATTATTTCTGTGGATCTGACGTAGTGGTTCTGCCATATAAGACAGCTACCCAAAGCGGTGTTGTGCCTATTGCAATACATTTTGGTAAACCAGTAATTGTAACCAATGTCGGCAGCTTGAATTCTCTATTGAAAAAACATCAAATAGGTTTAGTCAGTGAGCCTGATAAAGAATCTTTAGCTCAATCCCTCAATTCTTACTTGAACAATGAAACTCAGTTCAACAATGATTTCTCGGAAATTCGTCAGGAATTATCGTGGCAGTCCTTTTTCGATAATTTTATAAAAGAACTTGATATTCAATAATCAAGGAAAATTCTTAGGTTTAAGAAAAATCATTTCAAGTGACCTACATCCCCGGTGAAATACAGACACACGACGGCCTTACTTTGGCAACAAAAGTCTGGCCTGCCGCGCATTCCAAAGCCAATATTGTTTTTGTTCATGGATATCTGGAACACTGTAACAGGTATGACCATATTGCGCAATTTTTCAATAATCATGGTTATAGTTTCTATGCTTACGATCAAAGAGCACATGGCTTATCTGATGGCGACCGGAGTTATTTGAAAGACATTTCATTACTGGTGCAGGACCTTGATCAATTTACAAATCAAACGATTTCAGCTGATCAACCATTCTATTACCTGTGTCATAGTATGGGTGGATTAATTGTGCTTTCGCAAATCCTATTGAACAATGGGAATACTGACAATCTTAAAGGCCTTGTCATGTCGGCCCCTTTCATCCGTCCATCAAAAGATCTTGCACCACTATTACAAAAAGTCTCCCATATTCTGGGATTGTTGTTACCACGCCTAAAAACTTTACCTGCTGATCCCCAGGAAATTTCAAGAGACCCTTCTGTTGTGAAAAACTACATTGAAGACCCATTGATTTACCATGGTCGAGTACATGCACGATCGGCTCAGCAATTATTAAAACAAATGAAATTATTGCGCCCGCATTACAAAGACTTAAGCACACCCTATCTGCTTATGCATGGGACCAATGATAAGTTATCTGAATTCGAAGGAAGCGTCGACCTGCACAAAGAAAGTGTAAGTGAGGATAAGCAATTTATGGCATTGGAAAATTTCAAACATGACCTTATGAATGAATTAGGAAGTCATAAAATCCTGCAATCCATTGTCAACTGGATGGACGGCAGGATATAAGACGCAGGCTATATGATTTTATTAATCTTTCCAATTATTTTTTTACCTCTGCTTTTAAATCCAGCAGAACCATGGGGTAAAAACGCCTCAATGGCAACTTTGAGTTCTGCCAATAATTCGGGATAAGGCTTGGCTATATTAAATAATACCGACATAGAAAAGACGCGTAGCGCAATTGGCTTTTTAGTATCCAACAAATAATTAAAAGCAAGATCAAACAGTGGACCAGTATAGTCTTCTGGTATATTGAAATCCTCCAATATTCTTAAAATATTGCGCGCCACGGCATCATGACTCGGATTCTTGAGGCATTCAACAAACTGTTTGAAATAAGGCTTGATAAGCGCTGGATGCGCCTTTCCAATGTTGCCTAATGGCCAGGCTGCCCATTGGTTCCAACGCCATTCGTCATGAAAAAAATAATACATCAAGGCTTCGAATTTAATTGGATCATCTCCAATAAATTCAACAATTTTTAATGTCTTTGCTTTGCTTTGTCCACCGGAGAGGATGTCGCCGATAATCTGAATATATTCTGAGGATGCCATTAGATGATCACATTAGCGACCAAATCAGCGACTGTCGGATGATCACTACCGCCTGCAGGCTCAATTGTAATATTTAAGCTTTCAGCGTCTTCAAGAAAGTTAACTTCAACCCAACCATTTGTTTGCTCGGGAAGTATGCCCACGTTCAACATTTCGCCATCTACATCAGCCCACATTTGCAAGCATTTATCACTGCCCAGCTGTGGCAATTGATTGACCATGACAAATGCTTTTCTTTGATCCCTGTTCCAATATGCCAAACTGATAAAACCTTCTGCTTTGGCATTACCTGTCAAAACGTATCTTTCGGTTCCTGCATCATTGATATAGTCACGCTCAAATTCGAGTGTAGTTAATTGCTGCGCTATGGCATTATTTTCTTCCTCAAGTATTTCCAGCCTTGTATTCATATCGGCCAGCAAATCTGAATTCTTCTTGTCTTTACTCCAATAATTAAGCGCGGCAAACGCACAAATTAGGGCTGCCACACTGGCTGCAATCGCCTGAACCCTGAAATTAGAGTTCTTTGCAACTGTAAGTGGAGATTGCTCTAGGCGACTTAGAATGTTTTGTTTCGCAGTATCAGGTGCCTTTATGGCCGATTTGCGAGCCACCCATTCAATATTTTCCTGCAGCTCATTATAGAGGGTCCTTACTTTTTCAGATGAAGCAATGAATTCTTCAACCATGCTGCTTTCTTCAACAGTGGTGACACCCAGAATATAATCTTCCAGGAGGTGAGAATCCAAAAACTTGTCTACATCTTTAATCATAATAACATACCTATCATAAATAGTAAAGTCAATGCGATATCGTAGAATTTACGCATTTCCCGAATACCTATTTTAAATCTTGTTTTTAATGTCCCTAATGGGATATTCAATTTTTCACTCGCCTCTTTATGCGTTAAGCCCTGAAATATCAATGCATCGATGACTTCAATATATTTTTCCTCAAGCGAGGACAAATGTTTGCGAAGATCGATTGTATCAGGGTTATACTCTGTACTTCTATAATCATATACGTTTGAATCTTCAGTATGGATTTCTTTTTCCATCTTATTCTTCAGTGATCTTACCTTATCGATGGCTGTATTTCTACAGATAGTCAGCAGCCAGGTAAATAATCTGGATTTGTTCGGATTATAATCTCCATGCTTACGCCAAATTTTCACAAAGCTATCTTGCAACACATCCTGAGCCACTGCTTCATTCTTGAGTATACGAAAAACGACACCATACAGACTGTCTGCATAATTGTCATAAAGAATCGATACAAAACGTTTGTCTCCGTTTTGCATCAGGCCAATGATTTGTTTTTCGATTGTATTCATGAATACCGATCAAAGTAAATAACAAATTTTCATTTTTTTTGAAAACTCGAAATCCAAATCTGATTTAGGCTCGTAGATAGGGTGTCAAATAATTATTTAAACACAAAAATTTAATACAAATGAAAATCAGATTATTCCTACTTGCCTTTGCACTTTGTCTTGTATCCGTTGGAATCAACGCTCAGTGTCATTCTAAGAAATCAAACGTTCAAAATGCTTCATGGTCTCATGGCCAGGACATCGTAGATATAGCTGCGGGGAGTGAGGATTTCTCAACTTTGGTCGTAGCAGTAAAAACAGCTGGATTGGTTAGTACTTTAAAAAGTGATGGCCCCTTTACAGTATTTGCTCCTGTAAATTCTGCTTTTGCAAAATTACCTGAAGGAACTGTTGAGAGTCTATTGAAACCAGAGAACAAAGAAGCTTTAACCAATATTTTAACATACCACGTTGTAGCAGGAGAATTTAATGCTACGGATGTTATTGCAGCTATCAAGGCTTCAAATGGCAAATTTACCATCCCGACTGTAAGTGGAGGTAAACTATACGCCAGCTTAAGCAATGGATCTGTAATTCTTACAGATGAAAATGGTGGATCATCTGCAGTTATCAAAACAGATGTAGACGCATCAAATGGTGTGATCCATGTGATCGATTCCGTTGTGTTGCCTAAATAAGAATGAAATTTTGTTTTTACGATATGTGAAGGATGGGGAAAAGTTCTCATCCTTCTTTTTTTTTAAATATCTCCTCCACTTTTAGCTTCCCCATTATTAAATTGATCACTTGTCAATGTTAAATTGCATCGATCTCCAACGAATTAACTTTTCTTATATATATTTTTTATTTAAAGTTGAAATAACATCAATTTAAAGGCTATCTTCGTTTCCATTCCCATTACCTTTTCAATTAATTGGATAGTAAAATTCTTAAGAAACCAACGAAGCTATTTACTTATTGATGAAGGAGATTAAAAGGTATCTTGTCACAGCTGCGCTTCCTTATGCAAATGGACCCTTGCACATAGGTCATTTAGCAGGCGCTTATTTATCCTCAGATATTTATGTTCGCTTCTTACGATTACAAGGCAAAGACGTAAAATTCATTTGCGGATCGGATGAACATGGTGCCGCAATCACAATAAAGGCCCTTAAAGAGAATGTGTCGCCTAAGCAAATTGTAGATAAATACCACAAACTTTTCAAATCCACTTTTGATAAAATCGGCGTCTCATTCGACATGTATCATCGAACATCTGCTGAAATTCACCACGAGACTTCTCAGGAATTTTTTAAGAACCTTTATGACAAGGGAGAATTTATTGAAAAGAGTTCAGAACAATATTACGATCCAAAAGCAAAACAATTTCTTGCAGATAGATACATCACGGGGACGTGCCCAAAATGCGCTTTTGAAAAAGCCTATGGCGACCAATGTGAAAATTGTGGTTCTTCGCTCAGTCCTACTGAATTAATTAATCCCAAATCCACCCTTTCGGACGCAACACCGGAATTAAAAAATACAACCCATTGGTACTTACCTCTAGATAAATATGAGAATTGGTTAAACGAATGGATAAGCACCGGTCAACTCAATGGTGAAAAATTACATTATCCGGAAGATTGGAAAAATCATGTACTTGGACAATGTAAATCGTGGTTGGAGAACGGTCTACAACCACGAGCCATGACCAGAGACCTTACCTGGGGCGTGGATGTTCCCAAGGAAATTGAAGGATCAGCGGGAAAGAAACTCTATGTGTGGATGGATGCCCCGATAGGATATATCTCAGCTACCAAAGCATGGGCGCAAGAAAACAATTCAGATTGGGAACCTTATTGGAAGGATGAAGAGACAGCCTTAATCCATTTCATTGGTAAAGACAATATCGTATTCCATTGCCTTATTTTTCCAGCTATCTTAAAAGCACATGGAGACTATATTCTGCCGGTAAATGTGCCGGCAAATCAGTTTATGAATCTTGAAGGGGATAAGATTTCAACTTCACGCAACTGGGCGGTATGGGTGCACGAATACCTGGAAGAATATCCTGATAAGCAAGATGAGCTCCGCTATGTTATGATTAAGAACATGCCGGAACAAAAAGACAGCGAATTTACCTGGAAATCATATCAGGAAGCGATCAATAGTGAACTTGTAAATAATTTGGCCAACTTCACCAATCGTGTTGTTGTCCTTGTGAATAAATATTACGAAGGCAATGTTCCTGAGTTTGATGAGGATCTTGATATTATAGGATGTGAAAATGAAGAAGATCTTTCATTTCATGACAATGAAATGTTGCGACTCTTTGATAATGTCGATGCTTTAAGTGATCGCATGCGTAAATTTGATTTTCGAGGGGCGTTGAAAGTCCTAATGGAAATCTCCGCTAATGGTAACCAGATTTTGCAATTTAATCAGCCGTGGAAAACCATCAAAGAAGACCCGGAACAGGTCAAGGTTGTAATGCATCTACTATTACAATATGTCACGGTATTGAGTATTGTAATGCATCCGTTCCTGCCATTCAGTTCAGCACGATTACGTAAAATCCTGAATCTTGAACCCCTGAAGGAAGAGGGCGAATTACTAGACTTGAGTATGTCTTTGGCCGAAGGCGAATCACCTATGACAACCGGTCATAAGATTGGATCTCCAGAACATCTCTTCTCACGCATCGAAGACAATATGGTTGAAAAAGAAATTGGAAAACTTATGGCGACCAAACAAGCGTCCGAGTCTACCGAATCTTCAAATAATCATGTAAAGGATACGATTCAATATGATGAATTCATTAAAATGGATTTGCGAGCTGCTACGATATTAGAAGCTTCCAAAGTCGAAAAAGCTGATAAATTGCTACAGCTAAAACTTGATGTAGGTTTTGAAAAACGAACTGTCGTCAGTGGCATTGCCCAACACTTTAAGCCTGAAGAAATCGTTGGGCAAAAAGTAACCTTGCTGGCCAACCTCGCCCCCCGCAAAATTCGAGGCGTAGAATCTAAAGGAATGATCCTTATGTCAGAAAATGAAGATGGTACCTTAAATTTTGTTCAGCCCAATTCTGAGGCAGAAAATGGTGCTTCCATCAGTTAACCATTACAATTTAAAGGCACGCGACTTATTCCGATAAACCTAATTATCATTTTTCTGCCAATTGATCCATAAAAGCATAGTTCTCATTTAACCCACACTGCAACTCCAACCGGGCTTTCATGGTTTGAAGTGAACGAAACTCTTTAGGGTATTGAGATAATCGCACATATTGAAGCGCAAACAATATTTCCTTTTGAGCTTGCCAACAATATGCATTGTTCTCTATGGCCCAATCGAAATAGATTTTTGATAAAGCCATTCTAGGTTCTATAGCTGTTGGATAGATAGATTTGGCATCGAAGAATTTTGATGAAGCAATTTCAGGTTCAGCTTTATTCAGATACTCCTTACCCAAATCAATAGAGGTGTTGTATGAATTTTCAAGAATTCGTGCCTTCCTTCGCTTGAGTATTAAAGCCTCGGAACTCTCTTCTGCCTCTTCCATACTCACATAGCCTGCTTTCTCCGCTTGTGCAGCATAATAGCTATTGGCAAATTTCACAAGAACAATAAAGCTTGAAACTGTAAGTAGTAGTACAAGCCAGTTGAATCGTTTGGCTTTAAGCCGCTCCAGCAATGTATGAATCTGCATACCTAAATATAATTAATCATCTAATAAATTATTAATCAAGTTATCCAATATGTCATGACTATTCCACCCAGGTCTTAGAATATATTAATGTGTCCTGTCTCATTAATCAATACGTATTTAAAATGAAGAAGAAACCCATGTGCAGGAAGTTAGAACACCGCGTGTGCGTTGATTACCGATTTTGTAATTTTGAATATGCAGTTTCTTAAAACTACCCTACTAACTTGCTTCCTTGCTTTGGGTTTATTTTCACCACCCTTAGAATGTCAGGTCGAATTGACAGAACTATCTGAGATTTCAATCTTGACTTGTAGGCCAGGAGATGATATTTACAATACGTTTGGTCATACCGCAATTATGGTGCGCGATCCAGCTCTGGGGAAAAATGAAATTTATAACTACGGAATATTTGATTTCAAAACCCCGGGATTTACTATGAAGTTCCTTAGAGGCAAACTGCTTTATTACCTGGGGTTACAGCGCTATAAGACCTTCATAAACGCATATAATTACGAACGACGTTCGGTCTTCGAGCAAAAGTTAAATCTCAATCTTGAGGATCGTAGAAATATTTATTCAGCATTAAAAGAGAATTATAAGCCAGACAACAGAGCATATTTGTATGATTTTTTCTTTGACAATTGCAGTACCCGACCCAGGGACCTGGTTCTAAATGAATTGGGAAATATTGATATTCCAGAATTAAATCCTTCTAGAACTTTCAGGGATTTGATCGATGAATACACCTATGGTAAACCCTGGACAGATTTTGGGATTGATCTCATTGTTGGTTCCATAGCAGACCGGAATGCAACCGCACTCGAAGCGATGTTCCTACCGGAGTATTTATACCATAATTTTGATCAGATAACTATAAACGGTACACCACTGGTTAAGGAATCCAAGCTCTTGGCAGACCATGACAAACAGGTTGCCAAACGATCAGAAAGGAGTTGGTTAACCCCACAATTGATATTCGTTTTATTTCTTATGTTGGAGCTATTTTTATTTTTGAAATATAAGGATACCCATGACAATCGGTATCTCAATTTCTATGATAAATTTTGGTTTATTTTGGGTGGTTTGGGTGGTCTCTTGATCGCATTCATGTGGTTCGGTACAGATCACGATGCGACCAAATCAAATATCAATATTCTGATTCTGAACCCTTTGCTGTTGCTTGTTGCCTTTAAAACAAAAAAGCTTATTGGGGTATTTACGGTAGGATGCATTATTACTGCATTTATCATTTCCCCGTTCGTACAATATCTGCATCCAGCCACGATCTTAATCGGTGTTGTCTTTTTACTGAAGGCTTTGAGACTTTTGGGCAATAGGCATTAGGCATTAGGCACTAGGCACTAGGCATTAGGC
>JABDJE010000083.1 GCA_013002625.1 Saprospiraceae bacterium
GTTCAGCACATCCTGGCGAATTGTATATTATGAAATCAGGTGGCACAATGGAAAGAGCAACCGACCATAATGAATGGCTTGGTGAGCGAAAGCTGGCTCAACAAGAACTTATAAGGTATAAAGCATCGGATGGGTTGGAAATTGAAGGTATTCTCATATATCCTCTTGATTACGTGGAAGGCGAACAATATCCTGTCATTCATTATGTGCACGGCGGACCTGAGTCTCATGTGGATAATGCCTGGATTACTGGCTACTCTCAACCCGGACAGGTGGCTGCAACCAAAGGAATGGCTGTATTCTATCCTAACTACCGAGGCAGCACAGGAAGAGGTTATGACTTTGTTATGACAAGTCAGCGTGATCCTGCAGGCAAAGAATTTGATGATATTGTTGATGGCTCAAAGCACCTTATTGAAATGGGAATATCAGATCCTGAAAAGGTTGGTGTTACAGGAGGGTCATATGGGGGTTATGCCACAGGATGGATGTCAACCCGCTACAGCGATCATTTTGCTGCGGGAGTAATGTTTGTTGGTATAAGCAATAAAGTATCTAAATGGGGCACAACAGACATTCCAATGGAAGAATATCTGGTGCATGCACGTAAATGGATTTGGGAGGATTATGAATTCTTTCTAAAGCGAAGTCCTGTTTATTATGCAGATCAATGCGAAACGCCTTTATTAATCATGCATGGAGCGGATGACCCACGTGTGCATCCGTCACAATCGATGGAGCTATATCGACATGTGAAAGTACGTACGGATACGCCGGTTTCACTCGTGTTCTATCCTGGAGAAGGCCATGGTAATCGTAATGCAACAGCAAGGTTGGATTATAATATTCGCTCATTAAGATGGTTTGAAAAATATCTTCAAGATAAGGATGTCGATGTCGATGCACCTGTTGCCGTCGAAGTTGAGAAGCCTTAGTACATAGCGTTATAATAGTATTACGCTGTTCAAAAGAGCATCGCATGAAGGATTATTTCTGGAAGAGGAATAATCCTTTTTTAATTTAATAAAAACTAAAAGATCTAATCCAAATTCAATTGCCAAGAAATACCAAATTGATCTTCTACCCAGCCAAACCTTTGGCTGAAGCCATAATTGTCAAGCGGCATCATCACCTGACCATCTTTAGATAATTGCTCAAACAAGCTTTCCTGCTCTTGGGCATTTTGACATTTAACAAACATCGAAACCGCAGGGGAGAAGTCCCATTCGTGTTTGATGAAACTATCACTGCAAAGGATGTCTTTTCCGTTAAGATTAAATTTGGCAAGCATGATACTGCCTTCAGGTGCGGGAACTTCGCTGCCGTATCGCTGGACTTCCAATACCTTGGAGTTATCGAACAGATTAACGTAAAAGTTCATAGCTTCCTCAGCATTGTTTTCTTGAAAGGTCAGAAAAGTGGTAATGGCATTTTCTGTTTTTGACTTTTCATTGGCAAGCGACGCTTTTAAACTATCGATTTCAATTTTCAGTTTTTCATTTTCAGAAGAGATGGCGTTCGATTGATTCAAATCCGAACAAGCAGTCATCGTTAAACATATAATCAGAATACCTATTATATTTTTCATTTGAGAATTTTTCGTTTCTAAAAAAGCAAGCGTTTAAAATAGAAATTATATTACCTGGGGCTATAGCCCTTGTACAAGTTGTATGTTATTGCCGCACGTGTCATCAAAAACGGCAACTTTCACTGTACCCATTTCTGTGGGCTGCATACTGAACTCTACGCCAAGATCCTTTAGCCTCTCATATTCAGTATCTACATTTTGAACATCAAATTGTGTCCATGGAATACCAGCGTCTTTTAAGGCCTCTTGAAAAACCTTACAAGGTTCAAAGTGATTGGGGCCGGGCTCTAAAGATAATTCAGGTCCATCTTGCCAGTCTTTTGAAACTATGGTTAACCATCTGTTTCCGCCGCCTACGGGAATATCCCTTTTTTTAATAAAGCCTAATTTCTCAGTATAAAATGCCAATGCTTTTGCCTGGTCTCGAACGGGGATGCTTATCACTGTTGCTTTCATAGGTTGTAATTATTTAAGAGTTAAAGGTCGGGAATTGGGATGTATGCAGTTTCTTGAAAGTTGCTTTTTTTTTTGAAATGCACTGGGTGCTATACCCGTTTTGGCTTTAAATAAGGAACTGAATGAGCCTAGGCTTTCAAAGCCGACAGCAAAGCATGTTTGGGTAACTGACATTCCATTTTTCAACTTTTCTTTTGATTTCTCGATGCGTATATCTGTTAAGTATTGCCTTGGCGTAATTCCATAATATTTTTTAAACAGGCGCAGTAGATGATGTTTGGAAACAAAATGATTATTGGAAAGTGAATCCAGATTTAAATTGTCTTGATAATTGTTTTCAATGAATTTTCGCACGCCTTTAATAATATCAATTTGGACGTTGTTGGCGTAAACGAGGCGGCGTATTTTTTCTAGTTCTTTTTTGTAAAATGTCATATCATGGTCTTCTCTTATTGCCTGGTATGATCAATTTGGCTATGGATGTGTGCCAAATTGGACAGTTGGTTGTAATTACTAAAATAAGAATAATCGTAATAGCTATCTCGACTTCATTAAAAGGGTGAATTAATTTGACCACAATAAATCGAATTAATTTGCGGTGGAATATTATAATATAAGTCGTTACCCTCTAAAACCAATTCCGCTCGGTTGCCGCCTCTGTTATTATGCCATGGCGAAGGGGTCGTTTGATAAAATATGGCTACGACATAAAACAAACATTCTTCTTCCGGCTTAAGTATTCTGCTGAAGCTGGTCGGCTTATCCAAAGAGGCCAACTTCGTAATACCATAGCTGAATAGATCTTGCTTCTCCAGAGTCATGGTGTCTGGAGGCAGAAATAATTTCATAAAAGTGTCAGGTGATTGCGGAATAGCAACTGAATCTGCAGAAAAGTTAAGGGCAATTTCAAAAGGTTTTTCAGTTGCATTAATTATACGTGAAAAGAAAACCAGGTAACTGTAATTATAATGTTGGGTCACAGGGGCAGGATAGGGGCCTCCTTTCGGATAACTGTTCTGAATTGATATTCCATTATGCTCGTATGTGCTATACCAATTTGTGTCTGTCTCTTGTCCATTGAGGCAGAATCTCAAAATTATAAATAGCAATACTGGAAAGGATTTTCTCATTTCAATATGTGTTCATATTCCAATCTTAAGCACAATACGCTCAAATTAAATTCTTAATAGTTCTCCTGAAAAAATCCCAAAATTAAACCGTTGGGTTCGTAAACGTAGAAACTGCGATGACCCCAGGGTTGGTCTTTAATTTCTTGTTTGAATGGAATTCCGATTGCTTTATACTTTTCGAATAGTTCATCAATATTGTCAACCTGAATTCCCATAAAGACACCTTGGGGGATCCGATAATCCAAGCCTGAGTATCTTTTATTTACATCTTTAGGACGTAAGAGAATTTCTATTAATCCCTTTCCGACTTTGAATAGAGCACCTTTGTCATCATCACTGCGATCCCAGTGGTGTTCGAGAGCAAAATTCATTTTGTCCTTGTAAAAATTAAATGTGATGTTATAATAATCAGTAAAGTAAGTGAATCGGAAACTGCCTTCATTTGCTTTCATTGTATTGAGGTATTACGAAGTCGAAAGATTTGATTTCTGTGAATGAGATTTTAAAGTCTAATATCAATGAACCTAAAAATATTTATACCTTGTCACGGTTTTTTGATGGAGGTTAAATTCGCTTTTCCTCCAGTTGTCTAATTGATAAAGATAAACTATTTCGATGTCCGGAAGATTGCTTTTTTTAGCTTTTGTTGTTTCCTTGGGCGGTTTCTTATTTGGCTTTGACGCCGGGATTATTTCTGGGGTGATGTCTTATGCTGGACCGGAATTCAATCTGAATGATATCCAGACAGGTTGGGTTGTGAGTTCTCCTTCATTTTCAGCGATGTTGGCCATGTTGGTGGCTGGAAGGCTAAGCGATATTATTGGAAGGAAAAGGATTTTGATTGGCGTGGCATTTTTATATGCCTTATCAGCTATTATGTCTGCCTATGCGAATTCTTATGAGATGCTTTATATCGCCAGAATGATTGGTGGCCTTGCATTTGGTTCAGCTTTGATTTTGGCACCAACCTATATCGCTGAAATATCTACCTCCGAAAACAGAGGCAAGCTTGTATCTATCCAGCAGTTGAATATTGTTTTAGGATTTTTTGCAGCATTCTTAAGTAATTACCTATTTAATAAATATAACACAACGGGCGCTTCATTTTTAAATGATGCAAATGTATGGCGTTGGATGCTTGGCGTAGAAATGGGGCCTGCTGTATTATATTTTATATTATTGTTTTTTGTCCCTAGAAGCCCTCGTTGGTTATACGCCAAAGGCCATGTGCGTGAAGCCAAGAATATATTAAATAAGATACACGGAGAAGGAACGGCTGAAGAGGAAAGTAAAGCAATAGAAGAGAATATAAGGCTCTCAGAGATGGCCTCTGAAGTACGTATAAAAGACCTCTTAAAACCCGCTTTACGATATATAATGATTGTAGGTTTGGTTATTGGTGTCTTGCAGCAAATCTCAGGAATCAATGCTATTTACTTTTATGCCACTTCTATATTCAAGCAAACAGGAATTGGAACGGATGCTTCGTTTGCATCCGGCATATTGCTAAGCAGCGTTACCGTGATCTTTACCATTGTCGCTATTGTGCTGATAGATAGAATGGGTAGAAGGCCTTTACTCCTTTTGGGTATAGCCGGAATTGCTATTAGTTTATTCTTGTGTGCCTATGGGTTTAATCAGGCGACCTATGAACTGACTTCTGCAGAAATACAAACATTGGATAATATTGATCAAAGCAAACTGGAAGCTGTGGCAGGCAAAGTTTATTCAAATGACCTCGAATTCAAAAACGAAATGAAGGCTGTCCTGGGGAATCAGATATATGCAAAGCATGAAGGCCCAATCCTGGAGCTTGCAACCGATATCAATGCACTTTTGGTGTTGATTGGCATCCTTGGCTTTATTGCCTGTTTTGCATTTTCTTTGGGACCTGTAATGTGGGTGCTCCTGTCTGAATTATTTCCGCTGAAATATAGGGGCCTGGCTATCGGTGTGATAGGTTTTGTCAACTCCTTCGTCAGTTGGCTTATTCAACAAATATTTCCGTGGGAGCTCTCCAATTTAGGAAACGCGCTGACCTTCTTTCTTTTTGCACTTGTTGCCTTGATTGGCTTCTTTATCCTATTGAGAATTTTACCAGAAACGAAGGGTAAATCATTGGAGCAAATCGAACAGGAACTTGTAAGAGCATAGTGATTGATCACTGCTAGAATTATCAGGAAAACATCAATGATTGTAGCTCTGTGAAGTATTCTATTTCATTCAATCCCTGTACTCGTGTTTAACCCAATCTACTTCCATAACCCATTCGCCGGTCATAGGGCTGTCTGTGATTTTGGCATAATTCAAAATAGCAAACATCGGTTCAGGGTAATTATCGCCTTCCCCAACATTGCGAAAAACTTCCTTTCCATCAAGGCGAAAAACAAGATCGCTTTGTTCCCATTCCACAGAGTATTCGTGATATTCATTGAGTGTGGTAGGAATATTTGTTCGGTAGCTCATCCAGTCTCCTTTGTCGCATTCTCCCAGACTTTTAATGGCCCCTGTCGTAAACGCGTCTTTGAGATGATCGCCGTGGTGCTCAAAAATATCGATCTCTCCGGAACCTGTTAAGGGCCAACAAATATCCTCATTGTCTTCTTGGACAGGCGGTTCATTATTGCGTGCACCCAATATCCACCAAGCTGGAAACATACTTGCTTCACCATTGCCAGATAATCTCAATCGCGCCGTCCATTTACCTTTTACAAATTCTTTTCTGTTTTTTGATGCGATTCGACCTGCAACATAGCGGGTGTCAGGATGTTGATTGCCGTATTTATCCATATTATCACATGGGCGCTCTTCTTCAATATTAATAACCTTGAGCTTAATAGTCCCATTACGCACTTCCCTTGTGCCATATTCATTATCAGGAACATAGCATTGCGTTTCATTATTGACCCAAATGCGTTGATCTTGCCAGTTAACAGGATTAAAGCTTTCAAATTCATCCAAGAAGTCAATTTTCCAATCGGATGCTGTCTGTCGAACTCCATCTGTTTTATGGGTTTCATGCTTGCACGAATACAGAATTGCTGTGAGCGCAATTACTAGGATGAGAACGATATGCTTCATATTCATTAATATTTTTAAATTACTTAGTTAGCTTTTTTAACATACCATTAAATATGATACCATGAAAGGGTAGGACCGAGTACCAGTATAGCCTTCCCCATAATCCCAAGGGTCTGAATGTTGCTGTTTGAATCAATTCATCTTCAACAATCTTAAATTCCAGCCAGGCTTCTCCCGGAAGCTTCATCTCTGCAAATAAAAGCAAACGCCCTTCATCTTTGTCAGCATATAAAACCCGCCAAAAATCTACAGCATCACCAGGGTTTATTGAATTAAGGTTTGTTCTTCCTCTCCTAAGTCCAACGCCTCCAACTATCTTATCCAAGTATCCTCTTATTTTCCACAGCCAATCAGCATAATACCAGCCTGTCTCACCACCAATACTCCAGATTTTATTTTTACACAGTTCATGATTGGTGATTTTACTTTTTCGTTTATCGATAAAACAACCATAGGACGGAACTTGTATAAAATCAGAAACATTAAAATTGATTCCACTGCTGGCATAAGAATCTTTCCAGCTGGAAATTATCTCGTTGCTTTCAATTTTACTAAACGCTTTCTCTAAAGCCTCCTTATAACTAATTGGGTTAATATTAAGAATGGTATTTATATCACTGTCTCTGCAAATGACTTCAACCTTCATGCTGCTTACAAGAGATACGGCAAGTTTATATGAAGTAGAGGTAACAAAATACAGCCAGTATGAAGATAGTCTGGGAGTCATTACAGGAACTACGATGATGGTTCGTTTTAAATTTCTAATCCGTGCAAAACCCAATAGCATTTCTTTATAAGACAGGATATCCGGTGAGCCAATATCATAGTTATTGTTATAGGTTTGGGAATTGAAGAGTGTTTTTGTCAGAAAGGTTATGACATCCGATACCCCAATTGGTTGGCATTTGGTTTTCAACCATTTTGGCGCAATCATCACAGGTAGTTTCTCAACAAGGTCTCTAATGATTTCAAATGAGGCACTCCCGGAACCAATAATTATTCCTGCTCTAAGGGTTGTGAGATTGTATGCGCCTTTATTCAGTTCAATCTCAACATTCAATCTGGAGTTCAAATGCTTGGAAAGTTCTGTTTCATTGACTATGCCACTCAGATAAATAACATGTCTAACTTCCGTTTGATTAAGTGCATTTCGAAAATTTATAGCACATTTTTCCTCAAGCGCGGCATAATCGTCTGAGGATGACATTGAATGAACGAGGTAATATGCAC
>JABDJE010000086.1 GCA_013002625.1 Saprospiraceae bacterium
AACGGGTGATTCAGAAGGAAGTATTGAATGCCTTGAGTAAAGAAATACTTAGCGGAAAGGTCACGACCGACAGTATCATTTTACTGGATGCCTTTGATGACCAATTGGTATTCAGAAATCAGGATGACCTTGTTGACAAGCAAATGTAACAATAGCTAAAAAAAACAGTCTTATAATTGGTTGGTTAGTTGAAAGCAACGTAAGTTTCCCCCGGTCTACCGGTTCTGAAATGAGCGTTGCTTTTTTATTTACTTTTTTTTCTTTTAGGTTATTATTCATTATTCTAAATTTATAGCATAATTAAATTCGTAACTTGAAGTCATTAAAGATAGATTATGAGTATACATATTGAAGCTAAAAAAGGTGAAATCGCCGAAACCATTTTACTTCCGGGAGATCCATTACGCGCCAAATGGATTGCAGAAACATTTTTTGAAGATCCGGTCTGTTTTAATAAAGTCCGGAATATGTTTGGCTATACAGGAACCTATAAAGGCAAACGGGTTTCGACCATGGGAACCGGTATGGGAGTTCCTTCGGTATCCATCTATGCTCATGAACTCATTGCCGAATATGGCGTTAAGAATTTGATCCGTGTAGGAAGCGCGGGATCTTATCAGAAACATGTCAAGATAAGAGATGTCGTTCTGGCCATGTCGGCCTCTTCAAATTCCGGGATTAACGAATTGCGTTTTGGCGGTGCCGATTATGCACCAACGGCCAGTTATGAATTGTTTATCAAAGCAGTAGAGGCAGCGAAAGCAAAAAACATTGAAATTAAAGCGGGAAACATATTTTCGAGTGACATATTTTATGCCGACGACTTTGAATCCTACAAAAAGTGGTCGAAGTTTGGAGTACTTTGCGTTGAGATGGAAGCGGCAGGTTTATATACCGTTGCAGCAAGCCATAACGTAAATGCCCTGGCCATTCTCACTATTTCAGATTCCCTGGTCACCGGTGAAAGAACCACCAGCAAAGAGCGGGAATCAACCTTTAACAGTATGATAGAGATCGCCCTGGAGCTCGCTTAAGTGTTTAAGCGCCATAAGGGATCCAGATATTTTTGATCTGGCTGGCATACTTTAAAAATTCTTCGCCTTCACCCTGCTCTCTGTCCATCCAATCTCTGTATTTACCATAGTTCACCCAGGTGCGTTTCATATTATCGGCCGATAAGAATTCCATGTCCTTGCAACCTTCTTTGCTTCCGAAATACCAGATAGCATCAACGTCATCATGTTTCGCCAGCACTTGCGCCAGTTCATCTTTTGGTCCGGTAATGATATTCACTGTACCTCCGGGTACGTCTGAAGTTTCAAGGATCTGATAAAAATCGGTGGCAGAAAATGGAAACTTTTCCGATGGAATGACCACCACATTATTTCCCATTGTTATTGCCGGAATAACCGTTGAAATAAATCCAAGCAGTGGCGATTCGTCCGGGCAAATTACACCCATGACGCCAAGTGCTTCCGGCATGGCCAGTGTTACATTCCTATGGATGGTATGATGAACCCTTCCATCATATTTATCGGCTAAAGCGGCGTAAGTATATATTCGTTTGATGGATTCATCAACTTCATTTAAAGCGTCAGCCTTTTTCTGATTGGTCATTTGAACAAGCCTTATGGCGAACTCTTCTCGCCTTATAGCCAGGTTTTCTGCTAAATAATAAAGTACCTGTGCCCGTGCATGGCCGGAACGATTCTCCCAATTATTGCAAGAATGCGCTGCTTCAACAGCATTTCGAATATCCTTTCGGTTTCCTTTTGAAACTTCTCCCACATAGTTCCCGGTCGTGCTATTAATAACCATACTATAGCCGCCATCAGGACGTGCCTGCTTTCCGCCGATGTACATTTTCGTCGTTCGGTCAATTCCTGCAGATGCCTTTAATTCACCATTGGTTGGCTTTGAGGTATTTATAGAACGTGCCGGTGGCTCATTTGTAAATTTATCATTGATCTTTGGCTTGAGATATTCAGTCAGACCTTCCAACCCTCCTTCTCGTCCGAAGCCAGACTCGCGATAACCACCAAAGCCTGAGGCTGCATCAAAAACATTAGTGCAATTGATCCATGCGGTACCTGCCTTTATCTGTGGTGCGATGTCCAGTGCCAGGTTTATATTCTCGGTCCATATGCTACAGGCCAAACCATAGCGTGTATTGTTTGCTAATTTAACGGCTTCCTTATGCGTTCTAAACGTCATCGCCACCAAAACCGGTCCGAAGATCTCTTCCTGAGCGATTGTCGCCGAAGGAGATACATCGGTAAATAGGGTTGGCGGATAAAAATAACCGTCCTTCGGACAACTCCATGACGGTTGCCATAATGTACTGCCTTCATCAACGCCCAGCTTCACAAGGCTTTTTATAGTCTTTAGCTGAACCTCATCAACAATAGCACCTATATCAATGCCTTTATCCAAGGCATTCCCGATGCGAAGGGTCTCCATTCTGGCCCTGATCTTTTTATAGAGTTTGTCGGCTATGCCTTCCTGGACCAATAAACGCGATCCAGCGCAACACACCTGACCCTGATTGAACCAAATGGCATCGACAACACCTTCAACGACGCTGTCGAGATCGGCATCTTCAAATACAATGAAGGGTGATTTCCCACCGAGTTCCAGAGATAATTTTTTTCCGGTTCCGGCTGTTGCCCTTCGGATTATTTTTCCGACTTCCGTTGAACCTGTGAATGCAATTTTATTCACGTCTTTGTGATCAACCAAAGCTGCCCCGGTTTTTCCATGTCCGGTAATGATGTTCACCACACCGTCCGGCAAGCCGATCTGCTGACATATTTCAGCGAACAACAAAGCTGTTAAAGAGGTAAATTCAGCAGGTTTTAAAACGATTGTATTTCCCATGGCGATTGCGGGAGCGATCTTCCAGGCCAACATCATCAATGGAAAATTCCAAGGGATGATCTGTCCTATCACGCCCACTTCCTTATACTCTTTTAGGGTCGTGTCTTTTAATTGCGCCCAGCCCGCATGATGGTAGAAATGTCGTGCTACTATGGGAATATCAATATCACGGGTTTCCCGAATGGATTTTCCATTGTCCATGGATTCCAATACAGCGAACAAACGTGAGTGTTTTTGAATTTGCCGCGCTAACGCATAGAGGTAACGCGCTCGTTGATGTGCCCCGATTTTGACCCATCCAGGCAATGCTTTTTTTGCGGCTGCCACCGCTTTATTAACGTCGGTTTCATTGGCTTCGGAGATTTTAGCC
Source organism: Saprospiraceae bacterium (assembly GCA_013002625.1). Lineage (GTDB taxonomy): Bacteria > Bacteroidota > Bacteroidia > Chitinophagales > Saprospiraceae > RFSX01. Next base: position 3,248 of record JABDJE010000086.1, read on the forward strand.
AGATGTTCTTTGGTCGACGGATTTATACTATCGAAATATTCGGCGGAAGATGGTGCAACCCATTTTCCATTAATAAAAAGTTTGAATTTCCGTTTATGATCGTCCAGAAATTGAATTGCTTCACCTGCATTTTCGGGAGCAGGACCATAGGTCATCGTTTCAAATATTTCTTTTATTTCCATGTCTTTCATCTTAAAAAAATTATGCCATTGGGTGTCTAAATGATGCTGAATATCGTCCTGTAACGAAATGTTCCAGTTGTCGTTCTATATCGCCTAATAAGCTACTGGCTCCAAAACGGAATAAATGTGGATCGAGCCAATCGTCGCCTAGTTCTTCTTTGATCATAATGAGCCAGTTGATGGCCTGCTTTGCTTTACCTATGCCTCCTGCAGGTTTGAAACCTACTTTATAACCTGTGAGTTCGTAATAGTCCCGAATCGCCCTGATCATGACCAGGCTCACCGGTAAAGTAGCATTAACAGGTTCTTTACCTGTACTGGTTTTTATAAAATCTGAGCCGGCCATCATACTTACCCAACTGGCCTTGGCCACTTTGGTGTAAGTGGGTATTTCACCAGTAGCCAAAATGGTTTTCATATGGGCATCACCACAGGCTTTTCTGCACGCCTTTACCTCATCATATAAGCCTTTCCAATCTCCAGTCAGCACTAAATTCCTGCTTACCACAATATCGATCTCTTTAGCACCTGCCGCTACCGACAATTCAATTTGTTTGATCTTTTCTTTCAACGGAATATTACCGGCTGGAAATCCGGTTGATACCGCCGCAATTGGAATTGAACTTCCTTTTAACCCTTTAACAGCGTCGGCAATAAAATTATGATAGACACAAACTGCACCCACCTGAAGCTTAGCATCTTCCATGCCCATGGCCTCCAGTAAATCCATACGCACAGGCGATTTCGCCTTTGCACAAAGCCGCAGTACGTTACTTTGGGTATCATCTCCGGCAAGCGTTGTCAGATCGATACAGGTCACGGCCTTAAGCAACCAGGCAGCCTGCCATTGCTTCTTAATAGATC
>JABDJE010000090.1 GCA_013002625.1 Saprospiraceae bacterium
ATGGCCAGTTTAGGTATGCCATCCTGATCTGATTCGGTGTCATCAACAAGAACCTCTGATATACCATCCAGCAGATCACCCGTTCCAGATCCACTAATAGAGGCGATGAAAAAAGTATTTTCAAAACCAAGGCTCCAAAACTCATTGGCCATAAGCATGCGGGAATTATTATCCACCTTGTTGACTACCACAAATACTTTTTTGGATTGGCGCCTTAGAATATTGGCCATTTGTTCGTCCAGGTCAGTGATCCCTGTCGTAACATCTACCACAAAGATGATAACGTCCGCTTCATCGATGGCTATATGAACCTGTTCACGAATGGCTTTTTCAAACACATCATCACTGTTTTTCACAAACCCACCGGTATCGATGACAGTAAATTGCTTGCCATTCCACTCACTGGTTCCGTAGATCCTATCACGTGTCACACCACTGATGTTATCGATGATAGCTTTCTTTTCACCAATTAATCGATTGAAGAGGGTTGATTTACCCACATTCGGTCTTCCTACAATTGCTATTACTTGTGCCATATATTATTGCAAATATCCAAAACTCTTAAGCAATCGATCATCATCTCTCCACTTTTCTTTGATTTTTACATATAATTCGAGGTGGACTCTTTTTTCAAGAAATTTTTCAATGTCTTTTCTTGATTCAATACCGAGGCGTTTTATAGAGCTGCCGCCCCGACCGATGAGAATTTGTTTTTGGGTTTTACGCATGACAAAAATATGTGCAAGAATATGAACAAAAGGCGCACCTTTCTTTTCAGTCACCTTGAATTCCTCAACTATGACCTCAGAAGAATAGGGTATCTCCTGTTTGTATAACATCAATATCTTTTCACGGATTATCTCCGAAATAAAGAACCGCTCCGATCGATCGCTCAATTGATCTTTTGGGAAATAGACGGGTCCCTCCGGCAACAGCTTTTTTATGCTATCTAACAAATGTTCAGTACCGATTTTTTCCAACGCTGATATGTGATGAACCTGATCAAAGTTTATGCGTTCAGTCCATGTTTTCTCAAGCGCCTTTAGAGTATCCGGATCTGAGGTATCTACTTTATTGATTACCAACAGCTTTGGCATTTCGGTCTGCTTAAGCTTCTGAATCACCTTTTCCTCCCCTTCGTAATGATCAGACGGTTCCGTGACAAAGAGCACTACATCTGCATCTTCAAATATTGAAAACGCCGCATCATTCATGGCTTTTTGCATTTTGTAACCGGGGTCCTGAATAAGTCCGGGCGTATCGCTGAAAACAATCTGGTATTCAGGCTCGCTGAGAATACCCAGTATACGATGTCTGGTCGTCTGGGGTTTATGGGTGATGATGGCCATTTTCTCTCCGACAAGGGCATTCAGAAGGGTAGACTTCCCAACATTGGGTCTACCAATTATATTTACATATCCAGAGTAATGTTTCTCCACTTAATAACTGAGTTGTTTGGTATTATTTTCAAGAATCTGCTGGATTTTATTAAAAACCATTTTAGGCTTTCCTATACGCCAGTTTAGATCGTTAAAGTTATCACCAATGTTACTGTAATATTGGATTCGGACACCCTCCATTTCATCCAGAACATGATCCAGCGTATTAATTATACAGATCCATCCTCCTTCTTCCTTGATGTCATCCCACCATTCCTCATAATAACTGTCATCGGAAGCATGAAAGTTCAATACATTGTCACAGAATAGAATAAACTTGTTAATGCCCTCGCTAATCATATGATCGGCAAGGTGCCGTTTGAGAAACATTATGTCGTTGTTCAGGCAGTCATTCCACTCTCCAAGTAATTCAATCATGGCGTATTGCTCATCATAATCAACATAAAGAACCTTTAAATAAAGAGTGGATGAACCAATACTATCCCACTGCGGGTGAATGAAGTAATTGTAGACTTTATTTGTAAACATAAATTCACTATACTCGCGACCATAGAATGGAGACACCTTGTCCTCGGACGAGATGTAGTATTGTCTCCACTTAAAATATGGCTCTATATCATGCATATCTGCAAATATATTTTATTCATCATTGGCATTCTACATTATCGATTTGATAATGTTTTGAATCAATATCAAATAGAACATCTGAAGCCTTGAATTTATTTTTAGAAATATTCTCTGTTATAAATGGATTGGTCTTCCTTTTGTTGCTGGTGCGACAAAATATCTATTGCTGGCTATTTGGAATACTTAGCTCTTTATCCAGTGTATGGTTATTTATAAATTTAAAACTATACTCAGAATCCATATTGTATGCCTTCTATATCGTAGTAGGAATCTATGGGTGGGTGGTCTGGTACAAGCGAAAAGATGGAGGTCTTGTACAGACGATCAAGGCAATATGGCATATTGTTTACCTTGGAATAGGTGTAGCTGTAAGTTTATTGCTTGGATATTTTTTCTCAACTCAAACGGATGCTGAGCGTTCGTATGCCGATGCTTTTTCTACCACCTTCAGTTTCATTGCAAGTTACCTTGAGGCACACAAAGTCCTATCGACCTGGTATTATTGGATTTGCATCAATGGATTCTCAATTTGGTTATACATGGACAGAGGCTTGCAACTTTATGCAGCCTTAATGGTGTTGTACTTTATAATGTCAATTTATGGATACATATCCTGGAAAAAATCATTGAACAGCGTAGGATGAAGATTTTAATAACTGGTCCGGAATCTACTGGAAAATCTACCTTGGCTCTTCTGTTGGCCGATGCGCTTGATATTACATACATTCCAGAAATTGCCAGATCCTACCTTGAAAGCCGCAATGGAGAATACAGTCCAGAGGACATAGAGACTATCGCCAGGTTGAATGTTGAATCTGTGAAAGAGCTGGGGGACAGCGATTTCATTCATGACACCTATCTTTTGAATCTTAAAATTTGGTTTGAGGTTAAGTATGGTTATTGTCCGCAATGGATTGAGGAGGAGTGGATAAAAATGCCCTTCGATTTGGTACTCTTATCCTATCCTGATGTCGAATGGTCAGAAGATCCGTTGCGTGAATCACCCAATGATCGCATGGGTCTATTTCAAAGGTTTAAATCAGAATTGGAGGCCCATAACTTGCCTTATATTGTTATAAATGGGACAGGTTCCACTCGACTTGAAAATGCAATCGACATAATAAATAAAAAGCTAATTAGTTAATTGTATATATTTGCCCAATTATTATTGGGGTGCCTTTTTTGAAGTGCTGAGATTATACCCATCGAACCTGTTCAGGTAATGCTGAAAAGGGAAAGTCTAATCCACTGACAAAAGGGTCGCTCCATATTATTAACTGAATACGCTTTCTAGATGAGACTACTTTTGATTCTTGCAATACTGTCATTTCAAATTCAATTGCTTTCACAGAATTCAATTTCTGGTACAGTTGAAAATAATTCAGGCCAGCGTTTGGTAGGTGCTTCCATATTTCTACTTGATACGAATTTCGCGGCTGCCACAGATGATAATGGAAGATTTGTGATAGAAGATATTCCGGCTGGCACATATGTAATGAAATGTACTTACGTTGGATTTTCAGATTTAGAACAATCGATACAGCTTGACAGCAGTCTACGGCTTGAACTTGTATTGGATGGTACCATTTATGACCTAGATAGAATTGTTATCACAGCGAATCAACTGGAAGATGAGGACCCATTCACCTATCAGAATTTAAGCAAAGAAAATATTGAAAGGCGCAATGGGTCACAGGATCTACCATATCTCCTGGAGCATACCCCATCAATGGTCGTTACTTCCGATGCAGGAACAGGAATTGGTTACACAGGATTGCGTGTAAGGGGATCAGACCCAACCCGTATAAATGTCACTATAAATGGCATTCCGCTTAATGATTCAGAAAGCCATGGTGTGTTTTGGGTAAATATGCCCGATTTTTCAAACTCTGTTGAATCGATCCAGATTCAAAGAGGGGTGGGGCCATCCACAAATGGTTCTGGCGCTTTTGGCGCTTCACTCAACTTAAATACAAATGAATTATACTCCAACGGTTTTATCAATATCAATTCGGGCTATGGTTCATTTAACACAAGAAAAGTAGCGGTGTCTATGAATACTGGCTTGATCAACAATCAATACCAGATCGAAGGACGTTACTCCTATATTGCCTCTGATGGTTATGTCGACAGAGCTTCTGCAAATCTTTCATCCTGGTATTTTTCAGCGGCCAAGGTCGACGAGAATTCTTCATTGAGGCTGAATTTGTTTTCTGGTAAGGAGACGACTTATCAATCATGGTGGGGGACACCAGAAGCCATTATCGATGAAGATGAAGAAGCGTTGCGTGCGCACTATAATAGGAATGTTGGTTCTATTTACAATACCGTCGAAGATTCACTTAATCTGTTTAACAGTGGCAGAACCTACAACTATTACACCTATGAAAATCAGGTGGATGATTACCGTCAAACACATGTACAATTGTTTTACGCTAAGGATTTCCAGAATGGCCTTACGCTTAATGCAACAGGACATTATACGAAAGGAAAAGGATATTTCGAAGAATTCCGTCATCAGGAAGATCTGCAGATTTACCTGTTAACGGATACATTTAGATTGTCAGATCTAGTACGTCGAAGATGGCTGGATAATGATTTTTACGGCGCTATCATCAATGCACGGTATACGCTCAACGAGAATTCATTGGTAACTGTTGGCGCTTCAGCTAACAGATATGTGGGTGATCATTTTGGTAATGTGATTGCAGCAGAACAGGGCGTCAATTTTAATCCCTTTGACCGATATTATGAAAATACTGGTAAAAAGCTGGACATCAACAGTTATGCTAAATTCGATATTGCATTATCTGATCGGTTGAACGTTTTTGCGGATGTTCAATATAGAATGATAGATTACTCGGCTGCGGGGCTGGATAATGGATCAATTCCTATTGCAATTGACACATCCTATAAATTCTTCAACCCCAAAGCTGGTATAAGTTACAATCTAACCGCTGAACGAAATATATATCTTTCTTATGCACGTGCCCAGAGAGAACCTGTGCGAAATGATTTTATTGATGCGATAGGTACCGCTGTACCAGAACCTGAAAAATTGGACAATATCGAGTTGGGATTCCGTTCTAATGGTGCCAAAAGCAGTTATGGTATTAACTTGTATTATATGTCCTACAAGGACCAGCTGGTTGTCACTGGGGCGCTTAATGATGTAGGTGGCGCCATTCGTCAAAATGTATCCGATAGTTACAGGATGGGCATTGAGCTACAGATGGGCAGACAATTAAATGATGCATTGAAGTGGGATGTCAATCTAAGTTATAGTCAAAACAAAATTGACGCGTTTCAGGAAATTATTGCCGATTACGACAATGGTGGCTTAATTATCAATGATTTTGAAAATACGGATATCGCATTTTCACCCAATATTGTTGCTGGAAGTGTTTTGGAATATGCACCCAATTCATTTTTGAAATTATACTGGCAAAGTAAGTTTGTTGGACGTCAGTACCTTGACAACACCTCTAATATCAACCGTTCTATCGACCCATATTGGGTCAATGACATAATTGTTAAATACACATTGCCTACAGATTATTTTGAAATGTTTGAGCTCAAACTCATGGTTAATAATCTATTGAACGCAAGCTATGTATCCAATGGCTATTCCTACAGTTACAGCTTCGGTGAATTGGTTACTGAGAACTTCTATTATCCCCAGGCTGGTATACATTTTAACCTGGGCCTCAATGTAACGTTCTAGAAATTATAGGAGAACATTATCCAGTAATCAATGGTCGTAAAGGTCAGATCACGCGCGAATTCGTCGGCCACGAATAGTAATTGAATACCATACTTCCATGGACCATAGCCGCTCATATATCCACCTCCGAATTGAGGGTAGTTGTGTGTAATCCTATCCTGATTTTCACCACCATCAAATGATGCAAAATTATATTCGCCTTGAAGGTAGATGTTTTCGGTGATCAAAAATCTTCCAAAGAGTATTCCAGACCAGTCAAATAGGGAGGCATCTGGCTGATTTATCCTGTTGGCAAAGAGGTATAAAAATTTACCTCCACCACCGAATGCGAGTTGATCGATAGGTTTGTAAGCTACAGTTCCTTTCAGTGATATACTAAAACTGGAGCCTAGACCAATGTTACCTAATCCAATGTTATAGTTTAATTTATCGGTGAACTTCACCTGTTCTTCTTGCCTGTCTCTTGAGGTTCGGCGGCTTGTTGTACGTTGAGAAAATGCTTCTTCAGCTACGGAAATGAAGAAAAGCATTAACATAATCACGGAAATATGCTTTTTGATCATTATTTCAATTTTCATTTAAACGCTAAGTTGGGCAAAAGGGATTAATAAGAGGAATTAATTCACTTAATTTTAACATGTTATCGTGTAAGTTGCTTATTTTAAACCCTTTATCTCAACCATTTTCAAGCATTTTAAGAAAAATTCGCTTAAATTTGGTACGACTTTTGACTCACCCTTTTATTGGATTTAATTAACAAGTTTATTTAGAAGCAACTGGATTACATCCACATTAACTTCTAACACTATATTATGAGAAACCTGGGATATACACTTGTATATATCATTATGATATGTACACTGGTGAGTGAGTCGATCTATGCGCAACTGGATTGCTCCAACTTGCCTGCGCCTCCGAACGATCAATGCGTTGACGCAATTGATATTACAAACAACATTTCTGGTACGACCTGCTGTGCAGCCATTGAAGCCCTTGATCAATGTGGATCTATGGGGAGTGGTGTGTGGTTCAAATACCAACCACAAGACAACGGTAGCCTCATCGATGTCATCAATACGGGGATTAATGGACCTATTGGTGTAGAGTTCTATTCCGGAGCATGTGGAAACTTATCTTTGCTCAAACAGTCGAATTGCGCAGGTTTTGATGAAAGAACCTTTTTGATATCTAATTGCTACGA
>JABDJE010000095.1 GCA_013002625.1 Saprospiraceae bacterium
ATAATCCTCGATTTTCTTTCAAGCAAGTTTGCTCAGCGAGAGATCGATTTTAACATTGGAGATAAATACATTGTGCAGGCAGGTGAAGTATCTCATATTAAATCAGATATATATTTTCAGAGCGAGGCTACTGTTGCTGATATTATACAAGTCATTCACCCCGGACCTGCGATTAGCGGAATGCCTCAAGAGAAAGCTTTGGAGCTGATTGATGCCATTGAAGCGCATGACAGAAGCTTTTATGCGGGATATCTGGGTCCTGTTTCTTCTGACAGCCTGAATACGAAATTATTTGTGAACTTGCGTTGTATGGCACTGCTTGAGTCGGGGGCTCAATTGTACTTGGGGGGCGGAATAGTGAAAGGATCAGATCTCCAATCTGAATGGGAGGAGACCAATTTAAAGGCTCAAACCTTGTTGAAAGTATTGATGCCGGAATCAAACGTCTCAGTATGATTTCAAGCAAACAAAGTATCAATAGGCTGGCTTATATCTGCCACCGCAAAGGGATCAAGGATATTGTTTTTTCAGCGGGCTCACGAAATGCGCCCGTGATTATAGCCTTTGTTGAGTCTGGACTCTTTAATTGTTACAGCATCCCAGATGAGCGTGCAGCGGCATTTGTTGCAATGGGTATGGCACAAGCTTCAGGTAAGCCTACGTTAATTTGTTGTACTTCAGGGAGTGCCGCGGCCAATTACACCCCTGCCATTTGCGAAGCTTATTACCAGGGTATACCACTCATAGTTTTGACTGCAGACAGGCCTGTTGAAATGATAGATCAAGGTGCCGGGCAATCCATTCGTCAGTTCAACATGTACAGAAATTTTATCAAAGCAAGTTTTCAATTTGAGCAGGAAGCCTTAAATGAAGACGCACTTGATAAAAACGATAAAATTATTCAGCAAGCCATTCATATAGCGGAAGAAGATACAAAGGGGCCCGTTCATATCAATCTCCCGTTTGAAGAACCTTTGTATGAAACCAATTCCGAATTTAATCCAGATGCAATCAAATGGCTAGATCTTGAAAAGAAAACATTTAAAACAGAATTATCGCCAGAACTTGTTGAAGCCTGGAAAGGCGCCAAGCGAAAAATGATTCTGTTTGGAATGGCCCTTCCTGATACACAACTCATGCAGAGACTTGAAAGCTTGTGTGCAGCGCATGGTGTTGTCTTACTTACCGAGACCTGTTCAAATATTTTGATCGATAATAAGATTGAATGCATTGATCGGGTGATTACGACGATTTCAGATTGGGAATCGTATCAACCCGATATATTGGTAACGATGGGCGGGCCCGTCATTTCCAAAAAAATTAAAAAACACTTTTTAAACCAAAAACCTAAGCATCATTGGGATATCTATACAGACAGACCTGAGGATACATTTTTAGCCTTGAAACAGTCTTTTGAAATGATGCCTTTGGATTTTATAAAAATGATAGAGGGTCATACATCTGAATATGACGTACATTATGTAAATGCGTGGAAAAGTAAAAATGAGCATGTCAAGCTCAAACATCAAGCCTTTCTCAAATCTGCAAGCTACAGTGATCTGACCGTCTTCAGTGATATTATAGAACGTATCCCATCAAATGCATTCTTGCATTTGGCCAACAGCACACCTGTTAGATATGCGCAATTGTTTGAACAGCGCCATGATATATCCTATTTGTCGAATAGAGGTGTGAGTGGCATTGATGGCTGCAGTTCAACGGCTTTGGGTTATGCCTTGAATACGCCCGACAAATTAAATATCCTTATAACTGGAGATCTGGCATTCTTCTATGATTCCAATGCATTTTTTCATCAACACCTTCCAACTAATCTTAAAATCATTCTTATAAATAATGGCGGTGGGGGTATTTTTCGAATTATTGAAGGGCCGTCGTCCACCAATGCACTTGATAAGTTTTTCGAATCTCAACACAGCTTTAACGCCAAAGGTATTGCACAGACATTTGATCTTGATTACAGAAGCATGGATAATTCAAATTTCAGTGGTAAGCGTATAAAGGCATTTCTGGAAGAAAAGACGCACAGACCTGCCGTATTGGAAATATTAACACCCAATGAAGTGAACGATAAGGTATTAAGAGATTACTTTCAATCACTATTATAATTGAAATGGGTAGTCATAGTAAGCATATCTCAGATATAGATTTCAACTGCTTGAATCGAAAATCAAATTTGGATCACGCTTCAAAAAAGCTGTATGATCTTATCGTCATCGGAGGCGGTATAACAGGGGCAGGAATTGCAATGGATGCTACCTTACGCGGATTAAAAACTTTGCTGATTGAGAAGAATGATTTTGCCTCAGGCACCAGCAGTAAATCCACCAAACTCATCCATGGCGGCTTACGGTATTTGAAGCAGTTTGAATTTGGTCTGGTAAGAGAGTCTGGACTGGAGAGAAGGGTCGCCCACAACAACATACCACACCTTGTACATCCTGAAAAAATGCTGTTGCCCATCGTCAAAGGCGGCAGCTTTAGTCGGTTGACGGCCGCAATGGCCATTGGAGTGTATGATGTATTGGCAAATGTAGAATCCGAAGACAGAAAGCAGACTATGAACAGGGCAGAGGTCAAAGCCCATGAGCCCCTGCTGAAGGAATCAACTTTGAAATCGGGTATCCTTTATTCCGAATACAGAACAGACGATGCACGATTAACGATCGAGTTGATCAAGCATGCGAAGCGACATGGTGCAGAAGTATTTAATTATTGTGAATTGACTGAGTTCAATTACAAGGACGGATTAATCAGAGGCATTAATGCCAGAGATCATTTCAGTGATATTGATGTAACATTCTCGGGTCGTCATGTGGTCTCTGCCGCTGGACCCTGGGTGGACTCAGTAAGGATGAAAGAAGATGCCACAAAAAACAAAGCTCTATTCTTGACCAAAGGTGTACATATCGTTATACCGCACACCCGACTGCCTATAAAATCCGCTGTGTACTTCGACGCCATTGATGGCCGTATGGTTTTTGCAATTCCACGCGGCAGGGTTACATATATTGGAACAACGGATACACCGTACGATGGAAATCTTGATAAAATTGTTTGTACCAAGCAGGATGCTAGCTACTTGCTGGATTGTGTAAATAATGCATTTAACATTGAACGGCTGACCATTGAAGATATTGAATCCACATGGGCTGGCTTGAGGCCATTGATTTCTGAAGCGGGTAAATCACCATCCGAATTATCACGGAAGGATGAAGTCTTTATTTCAGATAGTGGTCTTATATCCATTGCTGGTGGTAAGTTAACGGGTTACAGAAAGATGGCCAAGAGGGTTGTGGATTTGCTTTGCGAAAAAGAAAAGAATTTGGAATGCGCTCCATGTCTCACGGAATCGCAAGCCATCCATGTCAATTCTTATACCGATTATGATGCATTTGAGAAAGATGTCTCAAAAACTGTTCGTCAGTATGAATCTACTTTATCTGAACACAGAATAAAACATCTTTTATCCACATATGGGTTGAACGGGCACTTAATTTTAGAGAACGCGCTTGCAGTGAAGAACAGTAATATCGAAGAAGCGCTGTTGCTGTCAGAACTTGATTATTGCTTGACATACGAATCTGCTGTCTTTCCAATTGACTTCATTAATCGCCGTTCCAGTCGGCTGTATTTTGATGTGTATTCAATACATCAGCATCTTGACCTGATCATTGACAAGTTTTGCAATTTTTATAAATGGGATGCTTCCAGGAAACAAAAAATCCACAAACAAACAATAGCATTAATCAAGGATGCAACAGTGATCAATTAGCCAATTCTTTGTCCAGTTTTTCTAAAAAGTGCTCCGCATTATCTAAATGCTTTTGCTGTTTTTCATCTGACATTTTATCAAACGTACCAATCAGCATTCCCAATCTCGGATTGCTGGTAAAAAAATCACGATTTACATGCATAAAACGCCAGAACAGACCATCCCAAATCGATTGCCAGTCTCCTTTGCCGTAATCGCTCATTTTTAGTATATAGTTACTACTGCTAATGTAGGGTTTGGTAGACATCAGTCCGCCGTCAGCAAATTGACTCATACCGTAGACATTGGGAACCATGACCCAATCATAGGCATCAATATAGAGTTCCATGAACCACTTATAGACTTCATCCGGATCAAATTCACAGAGCAACATAAAGTTACCAATGACCATGAGTCTTTCTATGTGGTGGTTGTATGCATGTTTCAATACCTTTTTTATAGAATCGTCGACTGGAGGAATGCCGGTTGTACCGTCGTAAAAAGAAGGTGGAATTTTACGGCTAAATTGCCAAAAATTTCTAGTGCGTTCATCTCTTCCTCTAGCCTGGTATATGCCTCTTATGAATTCTCGCCATCCGATGACCTGACGGACAAACCCCTCCAGTGAATTAATTGGAATATCATTTTCCTGACCTTGTTTCAAGACTTCATCGATTACAAATTTCGGTGTGAGTAAACCAATATTCATCATAGGGCTTAGAACACTATGATTTAAAAAGCTTTCTTCTTTAACAATGGCATCTTCGTATGGACCAAACTCTGCGAAGCGCTCTTGTATAAAAGAAGTGAGCCACTTTTTTGAGGAATTAAAATCGATTGGATAAAAGAACTCTTCATGGAGTTCCCCAGGGTTATTTTTGAAATGCATATTGACGTATTCAATAGCTTCAGAAACATACGCCGATGGCTTTGGAAAATCAATGTGTGGTGCTTGCTTATCCTTGGGGTATTTTTCGCGATTTTCAGAATCATAAGACCATTTGTCACCTACAGGATTGTCTGCATTGACCATTAAGATATTGCGCTGTTTGCGTTGAGATTTATAAAACGATGTCTGGTAATACTTTTTTTTGTCCTTCTTGAAAAATGACTTATTGTCTTCGTGGCTGTTAAGAAAATGTGGCGAATCATGGTACTTAACTTCAATATTTGAATCCGAACTTGATTTCTTGATGCGCCGTTGCAGCCAGTCATCTTCTGGATGATACATTTCTATTTTTTGTATACCCTCTTTTTGGAGTTCAGATATCAAAACTCTAATGTCTGAAGCGTCACTTGTAGTTTCTATATAACGCACATCAACTCCTTTATCGCTTAAATAGTCCTGGTAAGCTTTCATCGATGCACGATGGTATGCCAGTTTTGTTCTATGGAAATTAAACTGATTGAAGAATAGCACTTCTTCAATTAGATAACAAGGTCCATTTTCGTAGAACGGGTTTTCGAACAGTTGATTAGGCAGAATGAGATGAACTGTTTGCATTGTCTTGTCTTTTGTTTCTTTTGCACCTTTCACTGCAATATTTGACCTGATCCCAATCTTTGCGCCACTTCTTACGCCATGTGAAAGGACGTTCACATACGACAAATACCTTGATGGGGAGGTGCTGTTTTTTCATAACATTGTTTTAAACATGATATAATGCGTTTGGTTGAAGAGGAATGGGAATTGTAGAAAGAGAATCGGGAAAAGAAAAAAGAAAAAAGTGAGAGGTGAGGGGTGTGGGGTACGGGTTACGGGTTTCGGGTTACGGGGTTAGGGTTACGAGGTACGCGTTACGGGTTACGAGGTACGGGATAAGGAGTTACGAGGTACGAGGTAAAGGGTACGGGTTACGAGGTAAGAGGTGAGAGGTAAAGGTTTCGGGTTTCGGGTTACGGGGTACGAGGTAAGAGGTAAAGGTTTCGGGTTTCGGGTTACGAGTTACGGGGTTACGAGTTACGGGGTTACGAGGTAATAGGATTTAAGTTTCAAGTTATTAAATGAATTGTAGATGCCGACAGGAGGCCGGGGCGGGTCGTCAGTACGAAACGCATTTCTTTACACTTTAAACCCTCCTTATTTCAAAAACTCAAACGCTTCAGGGTTGGTCTTGACATTCCATGCACTAAGCTGATAAAGCAAATTGATTTCTCGTGGGCTGAGGCGCACCAATGCCCCATCTTCGCCGACCAGGGCGTAGTGCGGAAAATATGGGAAGTCGCCTAAAATACCCAGATCAAGTTCTACCTTTATTTCCCATTCCAGGCTGTCGCGCCATTCCTTTACTTCTTCATTATAGACCCAAAGAATATCGACGCTGTCTTTTGCAGGAATGCCCCACCAATCATTTTCAGTTGTGACATATTTTGTTTTTGCCATGACAGTGGTGCCATTGTTCTTGCAATCAATGAATTGATGCATCAGTGTATCAAAGTCTGTTTGACTGAATACTTGATTGTTATTCATGTCACTGGTTTTGGAATAACCATATCCGAAGAGGGGAAGGATATCCGCGTCTATATCTTTTGCGGTAGGTTCTTTGTTGAAATTGAATTTAGTATTAATGGCGGTGCTTGTATTTACAAATACAACTATTCGATCAACATCTCTTTGCAGCAGCGATATCAATCCAAAGTTTTCAAGGTTGCCACCATCCCCAAACATAAAATCTAGGCTTGGTGTGAGGCTATCGGCGGAAACAGGCCAGTAATTGACCCTGGGAGCCAATGATTTTAATGAAACACCATCAATGCCGAAGGATGTCAAGTCAGCCACGAATGCCGAACTGCTTGTTCCTGAAGCATCTGCAATCGAAAATGTATCCGTACCAATATCAAGTTGTACACATAAACCCTTATTTGGACCTCCGCAGGGAGCAGGCAATTCAGCAGGGGATAGACCTCCGAATGCAAAAGGCTCAATAAACCCGCCTCCAATATTATGGCTATGCACAGTATTGGTCTTCTCAGAAGTATAGTCTGCAGCCAATGCCTGTGCACTGCCCACATAAAGTGGGGTATAGTTAAATACAGCCAATGGTTCCGGGTTGTTGAATGGCGCATCAAAATAGGGACCGGTAATACTTGAGTTAACGATCAGATAAGGACGATGTGCATCTCCCGGCGCAGAATGTACCGTGATAAAATCATCTTTTTTCAAGTTTGGGTTTCGTGCTATAATATCCTTGACCGTCGCGTCATCATAACTGTAGTAGTAGAGTTTGTCATTGCTGTAAATGCCGAAGGGCTGCATATAACATTTGCCAACAGCATCTAACCATAATCTATCCCAATTGGTGTTTTTGATTTCATGAATGGCTGTATCCAGAAAACTGGCATGGGCTGCAGTGGCCAAGAAACCTGGCTCCAATTTGTTGAGATTGGTCAGTGTGAGATCCGAAGGTGCCATAGTTGTGCCCAGTAATTCTTCATCATTCTTGGCGCCGGAGCGATAATATGTAAAAGGAACAGAGGCCCATGAACCACCCGAAACACATGAAAGATAGCCTACACTGTCAATAATGCCCAGATCATATAAACCCTTGAGTTGTCCAACGCCACAGACCATGGCACGCGTACCTCCGCCGGAAAGGCAAATCCCAGTCTTGGGTATATTTAATTCACTTTCAGGAAAGCTTAATTGATTATTGACCGTGGGCCACACTCTAACATTCAGGTTAGAGGCA
>JABDJE010000094.1 GCA_013002625.1 Saprospiraceae bacterium
AAGTATTATCTAAGGCTAGGATTTTCGAATGTATTAAACCAACTTTAACTCTGAACAGTGACTATGCATTCTTTTTTTATACCTACCCCATTTTCATCACTTTAATAGTTTTTTAAGACCAAGACAATACAAGGAATATTATCTTGTGGTCGACCTATAAGTCCATTAAAAAATCTATTTTAGTCCCGCTTAACGAAATCATAACTTATGAATGCAACATTGAAAGATCAACCTCAGTTATTTGGCCATCCAAAGGGCCTTTTTGTTTTATTCCTGACTGAGATGTGGGAGCGTTTTTCGTACTACGGAATGCGGGGTTTGCTTTCGCTTTATATGGCATCAGAACTGGTAGGGGATCCTAGAGGTCCAGGATTGGGATGGACGGATGCAGAAGCATTAAAACTCTACGGTTGGTATACAATGCTTGTATATGTAATGTCAATTCCTGGCGGTCTGATTGCTGATAAATTAATTGGTCAGAAGAAGAGTGTCTTAATTGGTGCGATTATATTATGCGCAGGGCATGGAATTCTTGCTATTGATGCCTTATGGGCATTTTATACAGGTCTTATTTTGGTTATTCTAGGTGTCGGGATGTTGAAGCCTAACATTTCAACAATGGTTGGTGGACTTTATGAAAAGAATGATATCCGAAGAGATAAGGGATTCAGTATTTTCTATATAGGAATCAATACCGGGTCTTTATTAGCGACAACGACTGTAGGATTAGTAGTTATGAAATGGGGTTGGCATGCTGGATTTGGTCTGGCAGGTATAGGAATGTTGTTTGGCTTAATGGTGTATTTATATGGGCAGAAATATTTGGTTCATGTAGGCAATAAGACATCCACCGAAGAGATGAAAGATCAAGTGTCGTTAGGGAATGTCTTTTCTGAATTGATCAATTCACCCAAACAATTGATCATAGTAGTAGGGCTTATCATACTTTCGATTTATTACGGAGGCTTTGTACTTGAAGGCATAGATCATTGGGGTTATGCAGCCTTGTTTACCTTCCTTTCATTGGTTATTGGAATGCTCATGATCATATATAAGAACTTGAGATCTCAAGTTGAGAAAGATCGCTTTCTTGTTGTTTTATTATCTTTTTTCCTAGTAATCGTTTTTTGGGGTGCATTTGAACAAGCTGGAGGATTAATGAATCTGTATACAGATAATAAAACCGACAGGATGTTGTTTGGGTGGGAAGTTCCTACGATCTGGTTTCAAAGCCTCAATGCAGGATTTATCATCTTGTTTGCAGTTACAGTGGCCAATTACTGGGCAAAGCGTAAATTAAAAAATAAGGAAGCCTCTTCTTTATTTAAAATGGCTACCGGTACTATAATTATGGGTCTGGGCTTTATTTTTATGGTATTTGCAGCTAGAGAAGCAGAAGCTACTGGAACATCTGCAATGTATTGGCTCGTTCTCGCATACTTTTTCCATACTATTGGAGAACTATGCTCTTCTCCAGTTTCACTTTCGTTTGTAACTAAACTTGCACCTTTAAGATATGCATCCTTGATGATGGGACTCTACTTTGCGTCGACGGGACTTGGAAACAAAGTTGCTGGATTGCTGGGTGAAAATGCTTCTGAATATAGTGAGCTCACCATTTTTACAGGAATTACAATATTTACTGTATTGTTTGGTCTGGGAGTCATTGCACTACTCAAGCCACTCAAACGTCTAACACATGGTGCAGAAGACAAAGAAGGTACTTCGCATGAAGAACAGGAGGGATTTGAGCTTGCAGATCAATAGTCTGCGCGCAATAAGTTAACATGACACAATAGTTCGAAACAAGCATAAATCAATCTCAGTTATGAATGAAACGAATAAAGTAGAGATCCGTCCAGAGGTGATGGGTCATCCGTCACAATTATTTGTACTCTTTTTTACAGAAATGTGGGAGCGCTTTTCTTATTACGGAATGCGTGCATTATTAATCATGTTTCTTACTGCATCCATTATGGACGGAGGATGGGGATGGCCTCAGGAACATGCCTTTGCCATCTTTGGAACTTATGTAAGTTTGGTTTACCTGTCAACCTTGGTAGGTGGCTATATGGCCGACAACAAGATCGGCTATCGCTATGCTGTTGCAATTGGTGCATTACTTATGACCATGGGCCATGGTTGTATGGCCATCGAAACGCAATTTTTTGTCTACCTCGGATTATTTCTGCTTGTTGTGGGTAGCGGTTTTTTCAAACCAAATATGACTTCAATTATTTCAGAGATGTATAAGGGCCACACCGAGAAAAAGGATGGTGCCTATACTATATTTTACATGGGTGTAAATGCTGGCGCATTCCTGGGAATATTACTATGTGGTTACCTAGGTGAAATGGTAGGGTGGTCTTTGGGATTTGGATTAGCTGGCATATTTATGTTATTCGGTTTACTCCAATTCTGGTACGCCCAGGATATATTTGGAGACATAGGAAAGGTGCCGGCTAAAAATAAAAACGAGCAGTTGGAGCTCGATCCAGATGAACCACCACTGAACCCATTTACGAAGACGCAAGTTACGCTTGCTGTATTCGCTTCTGTGTTGGGATTGGCCTGGATAATTAATGATCCAGTATCTAAGATATCTGAAGGTTCGATAAATGTATTTGGATTCTTGAATGGAATAATTCCGGGACTGGATGGGCCAAGCTTGGCCATTCTTACCGGCGTTGTGCTCTTTGTAGCCATTCTGATCATGAGAATTTCTAAGTATGTAAAAGTTGTAAGAGACAGAATGATGGCGGTTGTGTTTTTTGCATTTATAACCATCTTCTTTTGGGCGATTTTTGAACAAGCCCCGGGTTCGCTTACAATCTTTGCTAGAGATTTTACCAATAGGGTTCTTGAAGGCAATTCGGCTATAATTTTCAAAGTTGTAAACTCTTTGATGACCATAGTTCCGTTGATTATCATCAACTTTGCAATGTTTCAGTTATTCAAAAAGACCTTCTCTAAATATGCACTTTCAAATATCTTCCTGTCTATAAGTTTTGTGATTATTTGGGGAATTGCAATTTGGATGCTGTATACAGAGTTCCTCAAAGATGTTGCAGAAGTACCTGCCTCATGGTTTGGCGTTCTAAACTCATTATTCATTATCACCTTCGCCCCGTTATTTTCTAAGTGGTGGGAGAGTAAGTATAATCCAAATGCCAATATGAAATATGCCATAGGTATGTTCCTACTGGCATTAGGTATGGCTTGTGTTGCATTGGGAGCTATGAATATTCCAGCAGGGGCTACAACGGCTTCAGTAAGTATGATTTGGTTGATTCTCGTTTACCTCTTCCATACCTTAGGAGAGCTTTGTGTTAGTCCAGTAGCATTATCTTATGTAAGTAAATTGGTGCCTGGAAGAATGATTGCCTTTATGTTTGGTATTTGGTACCTCGCCATCGCCATTGGAATGAAGTTAGCAGGTGTATTCGGGGAACATTCATCCGGCATTGCTGAAGAGCACGGCATGAGCACTTTCTTCTGGATATTAACTGCGATAGCTGGAGCGTTAGGTCTACTGGCAATACTGATGACGCCAATTGTTAAGAAATTGATGCATGGGATAAGGTAGGAAGGAGGTGAAGGATAATAGATCAAAATAAACGGTAAACGATATATGGTAAAAGTGTGAGAGTAACAAGTTACGAGTTTCAAGGTGTTAAGCTTTTATATCAATACCCCCGTAACCCGTAACTCGTTACCCGAACCCCGTAAACCGAATCCCAAAACTCGAAACCCATTAGCTATACAACCATTTTAATTATGGCATTCTCAATCAGTGATCTCTTCATTTACCCAATCAAAAGCCTAGGCGGAATAAGCGTAGATAAGGCATTTGCAGAAAAGGAAGGATTTCAACATGATCGAAGATGGATGCTGGTTGATACAAATGGTCGATTTCTATCCCAACGGGAACATCATGAAATGGCATTGTTCTCAAGCAGTTTATCGGCATCTCATCTTAGCATTACATTTGACCATGATAAAATAGATATTCCATTGACTGATACTTCAGGCACCACTCAGATGGTAACAGTGTGGGACCATACTGTCAATGCAACTGAGGTTGACGTTCAAATTAGTGCATGGTTTTCAGACAAACTAAAACAAAAATGCAAATTGGTTCGGATGATTGAATCAACGAATAGAATTAAAGAATTTCCAAAAAAGCCTTATAAATCTCAAGTCAGTTTCGCAGATGGTTATCCCTATCTGATATTAGGGACAGCCAGTATGAATCTTTTAAATCAAAAACTGGATGCACCATTGAATGTGAATCGATTTAGGCCCAACATAGTTGTGGATACCACGGAGGCCCATGAGGAGGATCGTTGGGAGGATTTCAGGATCAATGAAGTTGAGATGCGTATAGTGAAGCCTTGTGCCAGGTGCGTTGTCACAACAATTGATCAGAGAACAGGTGCGAGAGGAAAAGAACCATTGAAGACATTAGCCGGATATAGAAAATGGGATAAAATGATATATTTTGGTGCGAATGGTATTCTGCTATCTTCTGGCGTTGTAAATAAAGGCGACCAAATTCAATTATCTTGACGACATGGAGTTGGGGAGTTCTAAAAAACTGGCTATTCAGAGATTAACAGCGCTCTGGGCACTAACGGAATCGGGATTAGGAGGCTTGCTCCATGCATTTAACTCTCCATTTACGGGTTTGTTCGTGGGCAGCATTGCCATTATCCTGATTGCACTCATTTACACCTTGAGTGGAAAACAATGGTCTGTGGTACTTAAAGCACTTACTATTGTTCTGATTATCAAAATGGCGGTGGCACCACACTCCAATATTACATCTTACTTTGCTGTGAGTTTTCAAGCTGTTGCCGGTATTATTATTCTTAGAATTATCCCTTCTATTGCAGTTGGGAGTATTGTTTTTGCTGTAGTTGCCTTGGTTGAGTCCGCCATTCAAAAAATTCTGGTGCTGTATATTTTATATGGTAAAACAATTTGGGAGGCTATAGATGAATTTGGCGTCTGGGTAAACAGAAAGTTTGAAAACTCATTCTTGCTCATTACATCTAAAAATGTCATTCTGGTGTACATTGGTCTCTATATCATGATGGGTTTATTGGTCGGCTTATTCATTGCTGCAGCAAATAAGTCTATTAAAAAAGAATGGAACAATCCAAAATATATGATACAATTGGACAAGGGGCTATCGGTAGGAGAGCACGACATGCAAAGGAAGAAAAGCAATTATACCCATCTAATTTTTATCATGATCACCTTATTAATATTGACCCTTTTCGCCTCACTGACTCAAGGGATTGGGCAGGGCTTTTATCTATTGGGACGGACGATGTTGCTCTTAGGGATATGGTATTTGTTTTTGGCGCCATGGATTATGAAGCAATTGAGAAAGCTTCTCAAAAAGCGTCAAAGTAAATTGGGTGTAGAATTGGATCAGACGTTCATTTTGTTGCCCTATTTAAAAACAATTATTACCCGTGCCTGGAGTGAGTCCAGGGATTTGGGCACATTCAAAAAATGGTATTATTTTCTCATTTACACTATTCTCTATTCACTTAGGTTTAAACTGAAACAATGATTAGCATCTACACGGGCGCGGTGCATACCGGAAAGACGACATCACTTAGGGCGTGGGCAAAAGAGAGCGTAGGTACAGGTGGATTTCTTACACCAGATAGGAATGGAAGTAGGGTATTTGAAAATATTGCTACCAAGGAAGTCATACCATTTCAGGTTGATTCCACAGAGCATGCAGCTACTTTAGAAGTTGGGCCCTATGTTTTTCTCAAATCAACCTTTCAATCAGGCATTAAAGTCGTTGCCGAACAGATCGATAATGCGCTTTACGATACTATAATAATCGACGAACTTGGGAAATTGGAATTGAAAGGAGAGGGCTTCGCGCAAATAGGCTACATGATAGCACAAGACTATTTAAATAAGCACTTTATTGTAATCGTTCGCGATTCTCTCGTCCATCAAATAGCCCAGAAATTTGAGTTTCCATGTTATAGTGTAATAAGAGATACGACTAAGCTGCTGCCTCAATAATGCGCTTAACTTACCCAATAACGTCTTTGTAGTTTACAAAAGGCTGCTTATAGAATCGTTGTCCGCTGGCTGCTGCAAATGCATTGGCAATCGCACCACCTGCTGGTGGCAATGTCGGTTCACCCAGTCCGGTAGGATCATTTTGACTTTCGACAAAATGAACTTCAATTTCAGGCACTTCACTTATGCGAATCAATCTGTATGTATCATAATTGGTCTGTTGTGTACGGCCTTTTTCAAAATCAAACTGTCCATACATTGCATGACCAATGCCATCTATGATGCCGCCTTCCACTTGATTTTTCGCTGCAATTGGATTGACCACAATTCCGCAATCCACACAGCAAATAATTTTCTTAACGACCGGCATACCGTTCTCCATTTCAACTTCCGCCACTTCTGCCACATAAGTATTATGTGAGTAATATGCTGAAAACCCTAAATGGACACCTTCTCTTGGTTGGTCCCAATTAGATTTTTCTCTGGCTAGCTTAATAACGCCGGTGTATTTATCAATATCGTAATTGAATTTATCACCGTCATCATTGTAAGCCTCTCCAACAGGATTTGTTCTTGCTCTTTCAAATAATTCCAGGCGTAAGTCGATCGGATCTTTGCCCAGGTGCATAGCAAGTTCATCGATGTAAGCCTGTTCAGCGTATGCGAGGAAGTTAGCATAAGGGGCACGCCAAGCACCAGTAGTAATATTACTTTCAAATACATGACTGTCTACCCTGAAATTATCAATCGTACCTGCAGGAAAATTACTCGGCATTGGGTCCCACATTCTACCGTTGATACAGGTTTCAACCATATACCAAGCATCTATTTTACCATCCTTAATGCCCGTCTTAAACTTAAACTTACTCGCTGGACGATAGGTGCCTGCTGTCATGTCATCCTCCCTCGTAAATGTGAGCTTGACCGGTTTTTCGATCAGCTTCGAAATTTCAGCTGCTTCCAGAGCAAAGTCCCCATACAAGCGTCTGCCAAAACCACCACCCATTCTGGTCATGTCAATTTTTATTTCAGAAGGATCTCTATCCAGGAGTTTTGACAATCTGTTTCTCGTCCATTCAGGCGTCTGGATTGGTCCTAGAAAATAGGCTTGTGTCTCATTTACATCTGCATAGAAGTTCATAGGTTCCAGACAGCTGTGCGGTAAAAAAGGCGCTTCATAGGTGCGTTCAAATATTTCATCTGCAGCATCAAATGCAGCAAATACATCTCCATCTTCTCTTCTTGCTTCATCAGCTTTTTTATCCAGCAAAGCCAATAATTCTTTATCATGATAGGCTGAGTCTTCGATGTCTGGTCCTACTTTCCACTCTGCTTTTAAAGCTTTCTGACCTTTTATGGCGGCCCAGGTATTGGATGCGATAACTGCGATTTTATCACCAAATTGAACAACATCACTTACGCCATTAATAGCTTTTGTGTCTGTATCATCAAATGATTCAAGTGTATATCCGAATGCAGGTGGCCGCAGAACGACAGCATACACCATACCTTCTTTATCAACATCAAGACCAAACAAAGGCTTGCCGGTAATGATATCTTGAAGATCTACATTGGTTTGACTCTTACCTATGATTTTAAAATCATTTGGATCCTTCAAATCTACTTCTTCCGGCACCTCTCTTTGAGATGCAAGTTGTGCTATTTCACCATAACCGATTGATTCATTATTTGGACCAGATATTATTCCATTGGCTACACTACAATCTTCTGCATTGACGCCCCATTGTTCAGCAGCTGTATCAACGAGCATTTTTCTCGCAGTTGCGCCCGCCATTCGAAGACTTTCCCATCCTTGGCGAATGGATTGACTTCCACCTGCAACTTGACGTGTATACCATTCAGTGTTTAATCCTGCTTGTTCAACAACTACATCATGCCAATTTACATCCAGTTCTTCAGCGACAATCATGGGCATCGATGTCTTGATATTTTGTCCAATTTCTGGATTTGGAGAATAGATGGTAACCAGGCCGGTGTCTCCAATTTTGAGGAAGGCATTGATATCAAACCATTCAGAAGGAATAGCTTTAGGCAATGGTCCTTCAGGTTTACATCCCATTAGCCAATTGAATCCCAGAATCATTCCTCCACCAGCTGCAGCGGATACTTTCAGAAATGATCGTCTTTTATATGTTGTTTGAACTTTAGTCATTGTCTTTAATTGAAAATTAAACAGATTTAGCCGCCTTTTTAATTGCTTTCTTTACACGCAGGTAGGTGCCACATCGACAAATGTTTCCATGCATAGCCTGATCAATGTCGGAATCACTTGGATTGCGATTGTCCTTTAGTAAGGCTGCAGCACTCATTATTTGACCGGCCTGACAGTAACCGCACTGAGGCACATCGTATTCAACCCATGCCTTTTGTAGAGGATGATTTGCTTGTTCTGATAAGCCTTCGATTGTTGTTATCGATGCATCACCAACTTGGCTTATAGGATACACGCAGGACCGCATGGCTACACCATCCAGGTGAATGGTACACGCACCGCATTGGGCAATTCCGCAGCCATATTTAGTCCCAACCAACTTAAGTTGATCCCTTAAGACCCATAATATCGGGGTGTCAGGATCGGCTGAAATCTTGTGAAGTTCATTATTTACTTTAATTGTATAATCTGCCATCGTCGATGATTTACTATATTAACAACCCCATTAAGATAATAATATTATATATGAATAATGATATCGCTATAGTACTCTTGGCAGCCGGAGCCTCTTCAAGGTTAGGAAGGGCTAAACAGTTGCTAAAATATAAAGGCGATGTGCTTATAAATAATGTAATTGAGCATTCCAAGAAAGTTGTTGCGGAAACCAATGTGTATGTAGTACTTGGTGCCCATGCAGATGATATCCGGAAGAATATCAAGGATGATGCTGTTCGTATTGTTATTAATAATAATTGGAAAGAGGGGATGGGCTCATCTATCCGCTCGGGCATTGCTAAAGTGAAAACCAATTCTGACATGCAAGCTTGTATTTTATCTGTCATTGACCAGCCCTATCTTAATGCCGAAGTCTTTGCTGATATTATTCAATTATACAGGGAGAACAAACCGAAAATTATATCATCTCGGTACAGGAATGTGTATGGACCGCCCACCTTATTCGGACGACAATATTTTGATGATTTACTTAGGTTAGAGGGAGATAAAGGCGCAAAGGCTATTATTAAATCAGAATCAAATAATGTGATATTCTATAATTGGGATAAAGGCTTAATTGATATTGACGAAAAGGACCATCTAATTCATCTAATGTAAAATTAAAACTATGGCCACTGATAAAGGCACAATGTTTCCGGGCTTACGATATACTGATGTAAAAACAGCCGTTGATTGGTTGTGCACTGTTCTTGGATTTGAAAGACGCCTTGTTGTTCCTGGGCCAGAAGGTAAAATTGTACATGCTCAATTGCAATTGGGTACTGGTATTATAATGTTGGGGCCAGACGATGTAAAAAATGAATTCGGAGTTCATGTAAAACCACCCAAGCTTATGGGAGGTATGAATTCTCAGGCACCCTATATTTATATCGATGATATTGACAAGCATTATCATGATGCCAAAGAAGCAGGTGCTGAAATACTAGTAGAGCTTAGAGAAGAACCCTATGGTGGTAAGTTTTATTTGTGTCGTGATCTTGAAGGCCATATCTGGTCTTTTGGGTCTTATGATCCATTGACTGATTAGGTATTTGGTCGCCATGGCCTGCGTCTTGGTATCCATCTGGGGACATTGTTTTTATAATTTGTGTACGCTTTTCCAAATTTTTTTTCCAGTCCCGGCTCTTCAGAATAAATGAAATATGTATTGTTGATGATAAAAAAAATAGCCGCCCAGGTTAGTATGGCAATATTATTCTCAATACATGCACGCCCTATCAACATGCATAATACGGATGAAATCATTGGGTTTCTTGTATGCGCATAAACTCCTTGAACAACGAGTTGAGTGGTAGCATCCCAGGGTGCGAGGGTTCCTTTACCTTGCTTGTGAAATAAATGATTGCTTTTGCAGAACAAAAGGAATCCCGATGATAGTAATATGCAACCTGTGATAATCAAGAATAATGCGTTGATATGCAGGAAGCTGGTCATGGTAGTACTGAAATAAGACTTTAAGATTGACGGGATAAGAATTATTACCGTTCCCGGTAAAATTATGATGGCTTTTATATGTTTCCATATAGGTGGTGCGTTTTCCATTATTGATCAATTCGTCCAATAATATTTATACACACCAATAATAAGCTTTTATTAATCTATTTTGTAGGCGGGAGATATTCCCTATTTTTAAAACTTGGTATGAGAGTAATTATTTTTCTTTTCTTAATTGGAAGTATTGTTGGATGTAACAGCGACGTTACACAACAGCTTGAGCCTAAAGGTGTTGCCTTAGGCGTCATGAATGAGATCGTCGTTATTGCAGATGATGAGTTATGGGAAAGTGCCGTTGGGGATACTTTCAGATACTATTTTGAATCTTCATATCCGATTTTACCTGCACCTGAGCCGCTATTTGATCTAAGACAATTTACTGTTCAGGAATTGGAAGGGCAGCCTTTGAGAAAAGAATTGAGAACATATGCCATACTCACTGATTTGTCAGATGAAGATTCGGAGACTACTCAGATGGTTAAAAGAGACATGGGCAGTGAACGTTTTAATCAGGCTTTAAGCTCGAACGAACCCGGTTCATCAGTCGGAAAGGATAAGTGGTCACGGGGGCAACTCCTCTTCTATTTATTTGGGAACAACAGAGATAACCTGGCAGCTTCCATTGGCAGTAATTTTTCAGCGATTGCATCTCGAATACATAAACATGATGAAAAGCAATTGCGGTCTTCAATTTATCTGGACAGAATCAACGAAGGGCTATCCATAAAGCTCCAAAAAGACTTCGGCATTAAAATCGACGTACCCGGTGAATATAGAGTTGCGGTTGAAGACGTCGATAATAAGACAATGTGGTTGCGTAAAGATACCGACGAGGCTATCATTAATCTTGTTTTCCAGAAATTGGATTACACAAATGCAAGTCAATTCACTAAAGAAAATATAATTGATATTCGGAATCAATTCGGGCGTACATACGTCACGTCTGATCTGGAGGATAATGTGATGATCGTCAATACAGACGACTTACCAGTTTACGAATATGCACGTACTGTCGATGGTGTCTACATTAAAGAATTACGCGGAACATGGGAAATGACAAAAGATTTTGTCGCGGGACCTTTTATCTCTTACCTCATCAATCAGGAAAGCAGTAAGTCCTTACTTTTTGTCGATGCCTTTGTACTTGCACCAGGTAAGAATAAGCGTGAAGTAATGATGCAATTGGATTATATTATTCGCAATGCAGAATTTGGAACAATTCAATAAGAAATAAGAAATCAAGGCTGTCTTTTGTATCCTCTCTCTGAATTTGCCATTTTTGGTGCATGAATATCTTAGAGAAATACGCCCACCTACTTGTGGATTATTGCCTTGAATTAAAGGCAGGTGAAAAATTATATATTTCAACAACAACTTTAGCTGAACCCCTTGTCAGAGAAATTTACCGTGAGGCCACAAAAATTGGTGTTCATGTAGAAGTCGGATTCAGCTTTAGAGAAAAAGAAAGAATTTTCCTAAACAATGCATCGGACGACTTGCTCCAGCAAGCTCCAGTATTGTATGATCAGGCCATCAGACATTTTGATGCCTATCTGAATATCCGTGCACCTTATAATTTGAACGACACATTCAGCGTATCCAGTACATCAAGGCAAAAGCGATCTGCAGCAATGAAAGAATTGACGCAGGTATATTTTGACAGGACCGCACGTCGTAACGAACCAGGAGGGCTTAAAAGAAGCCTGTGTCAATATCCTACCCAGGCAGCAGCACAAGCAGCAAATATGTCACTAGAGGAATATGCACATTTCGTCTACGATGCCTGCCATTTATACAGCGATGACCCCAAAGGAGAATGGCTTAAGATACGGGCACACCAGCAACATATAAAAGACTACCTAGATGGTGTTAAAACCATCCGCTATAAAGCAGACCATACCGATATTAGCTTTTCCGTAGATGGTCGAACATGGATCAATTCTGATGGTCAAACCAATATGCCATCAGGTGAAGTCTTTACAGGACCGGTTGAGGATAGTGTCAATGGTCATGTGCATTTCACAAATCCATCGGTTTTTATGGGCAAGGATGTTCAGGGAATCACGCTCAAAGTTCAAAATGGGCAGGTAATCGATTGGGATGCTGCACAAGGCAAGGAGGTGTTGGATACGGTGTTTGAGATTCCTGGCGCCAGATACTTTGGTGAAGTGGCGATTGGTACAAACTATAAAATTCAACGCGCCACGCGTAATATACTCTTCGACGAAAAAATTGGAGGTACCATTCATATGGCAGTAGGCCAATCCTATAAACAGACGGGAGGTCAGAACCAATCTTCAATTCATTGGGATATGATCACCGACATGAAAACAAGTGGTGAGATATATGCTGACGGGAAGATGATTTATCAATATGGAAAATTTTTGATTTAACGGTATATGAGAATACCATTAGTGCTTGTTTACTTAGCTGGCCTATTGGCCAATGGGTGTGCTGTCAATAAACCTGTAAGTACCAATGTGGAATATGATTATACAATCTATCCCGTGAAGGTAATCGGTGATTCCTATTATGCATTCAGAGATAGTTTATTTTCTTTTCAAAACTGTAAATCAACTATATCAATGAATCGCAGCCTAATAGAATTAATAGAAGATGATATAGTAATAGATTGTAGGAACAGAACATTGATCAAACGGAATACTGGTCCAATCCCTGCGAATAAATCTGTGAATATTAGAATGAAACTAGGTATGGATAAGCATGGCGTAGTTCTGATTGCTAAATTGGTAGAATGTGATGTTGAATTGGATGAATCTGAAATCGTTCAATTCTTGAGTGCAGCAATGGGTTATGTCTTTGAACCATCTGATGATGAATCCTGTCTGCAAACGACAGTGCTTAGTATCAAATTAGACTTAAATAATCGAGTTAGGATCAGGAAATATTGATCATTTAGTCAAGCTCGGAAAGTTCCAGCCATCGGTCTTCTTTGTCAGAAATGAGTTTGTCGATTTCGCCAAGGCGTTGAGAAAGTTGGGAGATCTCTTCTCCTGAAATGGAACCATCTAGAAACCTAGACTCTATCTCTGCTTTTTCTTTTTCAAGTTTTTTCATATCGGATTCGAGGTGCTCCAATTCTTTCTTTTCCGCATAACTGAGTTTACGTTTCTCAGGCTCCTGGTTAGACTCCGGTTTCAGAGGGTCTTGATCTTCAGGTGCTTGGATTTTTGTATTAAGCGCAATCTTATGTCCCGCTCGTTTGAAATCAGAATAACTTCCATTGAAGTCTTTGAAATTTCCATGACCTTGAAGTACAAAGAGGTGGTCTACAATTTTATCCATGAAGAATCGATCGTGGCTGATGACAAGCAAGCATCCTTTAAAATCCTGTAAAAAGTCTTCGAGCACGTTGATCGTTATAATATCCAAATCATTGGTTGGCTCATCCAGAATTAAGAAATTGGGATTGGACATAAGCACTCTCAATAAATTGAGCCGTCGTTTTTCTCCTCCACTTAACTGGGAGACATATACTTGTTGTTGTGATCGGGGGAAGAGGAATCTTTCCAGTAAGGATTCGGCTGTCAATTTACGCCCTTTTTTTAGTGGAATATATTCAGCAATTTCTCTTACTGAATCAATTAGCCTTAATTCTTGATTCAGGTGAGATAACTCCTGAGTGTAATGACCAAACACCACGGTATCACCAATCACGACCTTACCTGTATCGACTTTTAATTCTTTGGTCAATAGTCTAATGAAGGTAGTCTTACCAACGCCATTCGGTCCTGCCACGCCTACACGTTCACCTTTTTTGAATTTATAGGAGAAGTTTTCAATAATTTTAAGCGTATCGAATGACTTCGAAATATTATGGGCCTCGAGAATCTTTCCTCCAAGTCTTGCCATGTCTATTTCCAGAGTGACCTGACCTTCTTCCCGTTTTTTATGGGCATCTTCTTTTATCTCATAAAATTTATCTATTCGAGATTTGGCCTTTGTTGTTCTGGCCTGAGGTTGGCGTCTCATCCAATCCAGTTCCTTTTTAAAAAGCTTTTTTGTCTTATCCAGCTGAGCTTGTTCGTTCTGTAACCTGGCTTGTTTCTTTTCAAGATAGTTGGAGTAATTACCTCTATAACTGTATAGTTTCTGTTGATCCAACTCTACAATTTCATTACAGACCCTTTCAAGGAAGTATCTGTCATGGGTTACCATAAATAGACTTAAATTTTGAGTGGCCAGGAATTGTTCAAGCCATTCGATCATATCCAGATCAAGGTGGTTAGTGGGCTCATCCAGAATTAGTAAATCTGGTGCCTCAATGAGTAATTTGGCCATGGCCAACCTTTTCTTTTGACCGCCCGATAATTCTGATACTTTCTGTGTCAGATCATGTATTTGAAATTTTCCCAGGATTTCCTTGACTTTTGCTTCGATGTCCCAAGCCTTGAGATCGTCTACACGTTCTATACATTTCTGAACGGCGTCATTATCGTTGGTTAAAGTTGCCCATTCAAGTGCCTGAATAGCTTTGATTTGAGCATTATCAGAATCCAATGCAGCCTGAAGTACGGTATCATTGTGATTGAGCTCGGGTTCCTGTTTGAGGAAACCAATCTTAATATCTTTTCGAAATTGAATTTTAGCGTTTTCGCCTTCTGGAGACTCTTCACCTGCCAAGACTTTTAATAAGGTTGTCTTACCACTTCCATTCTTAGCAATCAATGCAATTTTTTGACCTTTGGCGATGGTCATAGAAATATCATCGAATAAAATCTTGTCTCCGAATGACTTTGATATACGTTCAAAAGTAAGGTAATTCAACGGCCTGCAATTTGAGGCGGAAGATACAAATAATGACCATCTAGATACACAAGGCGTGTACTATTATAGAATAACTCAATAAAGATTGTCGGATTACTTAGTAACCGAATAATTCAGTTAGGAAGCTCTCTTGTAACGTTTTGATTTATATTTTTCTACTTGCCTTCTCAGTTTTTCTACAGCAAGATCCAAGGCTATATCATGTTTTGGGCCACTGGCCTCTACAAAGACATCTTTCCCCTTGAGTCGTGCTTGTAATTTTATTTTCTTGCTAGGATGCTTTGATCCTCTGAAGAAAACTTTAATGGATTCAATAAAAGGATAATTTAAAAAGTACTTCTGTAAAATTTCTCTTGCATAATTATCGAAGTAGTTGGTTCCTTCGATAACATCTTTCTCTACTTTGATATCCATATATCACGTTTAGAAGTTAAATAATATGTTGTATCCATAAGGTTCTTTAACCTTATGTAATTAAGTTATGAATTAATTCATTAGAATGCAAAGATCAGATTAGGACTTTTAATTTTCATTCTGTGAACCAAATGTATAGTCAATCATGCGCCAGGTCTCCTGACGTCGTAAGGTTCTTATATCCTCAACCTTTTCCAGCACAGATTCAAATTCCATATCAGGGTGCACTTCAGACCAGGTCTCATTCGAATTTGGTGTGGTCATTTGCTCTAATGATCCATGGGCATCGACCGTAACATATTGGTATCCAAATTCTGCTCCATATGGGAATAATCTTCGAAATAAAAACCAGTCCTGAGCATTCCCTTCTTTAATTCTTTGCTGATGAAGGGGTTTCCAAATCTCTGTTTCCATTCCAATATATTCCTGGTCCTTACCAGGGTGGACGACCATATGATTGACACTAATATATTCCGCAGGTTTAGTTGAAGGTCCAGGTACCGCTTCATCAACGAGGGCAAACATTTCTCCGCTGACAAGCGTTCTTAGCTTCTGCGTTTGTCTTTGAATCTCTTCGATATCTTTATCGGGATGAATTTCATTGAAGGATTCCATAAAATCAGTCCATGATATGTCGAAGGCTTGTTTCGAATCCTGGTACAGGTTTACGGTGGCATAATTATACTTTGTGTCTTCTCCGTAGGGGTAAATAATTTCATAAAGTATCCAACCCAACTTCTGCTCCTTATCCACAGATTTAGCATGAAGAGGTTTGTAAATGTTTTTTTCTATTTCAACATAGTTCTGAGCATCATCTGTGTCCATGTAATCGATGGCTATCACGAAACTATTATTTTGCTGGGCATTTAAAACGAATGCGCATACGACGAATAGAAGAGATAGGAGG
>JABDJE010000099.1 GCA_013002625.1 Saprospiraceae bacterium
CTTTAGGCATCATACTGGGAATATTAAAACCCCAGCGTGGCGACTTCACATGGTTCGAAAACAGATACAAAGGTGAACATAAATTACGTATCGGTTCCATACTTGAAACACCGAATTTCTTTCCTTACTTGAATGCAGATGACAATCTTGATATCGTCAGGCAAATAAAAAAAGTACCAAAGCAAAGTTTTGATGAATTGCTTGATCTTGTAAAGTTGAAGGCAAGACGTAAATCAAGTTTTAAAACCTATTCGCTGGGTATGAAGCAAAGACTTGCCATTGCCGCTACACTGATAGGTGATCCTGATGTTGTCATATTCGATGAACCAACAAATGGTCTGGACCCGGAAGGCATAGCTGAAGTACGCAACACACTCCAGGAAATTGCAAACAGAGGTAAGACCGTCATTATGGCATCTCACATTCTGGATGAAGTTGAAAAGATATGTTCACATGTTGCTATCCTTAAACGTGGAAAATTATTGGCAACAGGTCCAGTGGGATCAATCCTTTCCAATGACATTACATTGGAAATAAGTTCTTCAGAGATAGATAAGCTCAAAACGGTCCTGGCTCAAAATCAAGCTATAAATAGAATTGAAGAGAAAGCTGATTTTTTGGAATGCCTCGTCGAAGAATCACTGAATATTGCAGATTTAAATGCAGCACTTGTAAATCAGGGTATCAGAATCAATCACCTCGTTTCCAGAAAACGCAAACTCGAAGAGGAATTTCTTGAAATTACTGGTAACAGTAAAAACTAAGTCAACTATGTTAAGATTAATTAAGCTTGAATGGTCAAAATTTAGCAAGAACAATGTGATTGTTTTACTCACAGCATTCTTTGCAATCTTCTTTCCAGCCTCTCTATATATAGGTAAATTATTTCCTGATGATCTGCCGAGTTTCCTTCCTGGCAAAGCCATATTTTTTAGTTTCCCTACAGTATGGGAGTACCTGGGGTATGCCGGAAACTGGACGGTATTCTTTTTTATGGGCGTGATGATAATTTATACAATCACGATTGAGGTTAGTAATAAGACCATGCGTCAATCCATAATAAATGGCCAAAGCCGACAACAATTCTTCTTTTCTAAATACCTAACTATATTCTTGCTGTGTGTTATTATCACCGTTTATTATACCCTTATTACATTGATTGTTGGTTTTAGTTCGACACCCAACCCAAGTATATCACTTGCTTTTGACAATGATATGGCCATACCTCGGTTCTTCCTCATGTGTTTTGGTTATATGAACTTTGCTATATTTCTTGCATTTATGTTCAGGAAATCTGGAATTGCCGTATTCTTTTACCTTACCTACGTTATGATAATTGAGATGATACTGAGGTGGTTGGTAGGTATCAACTGGTTAGATCTTGGGGTTGCTGTTAATTATTTTCCTTTAAATTCAATTGAGGATTTAATGCCTATGCCATTTCTACATTATGCAGACTTTTTCCAAAACAATGATATTGATTTCCCAATTTTGTTGACTTATAATCAGGCCACCGCGGCCACGATAGTCTACAGCTTAATCTTTATGGGAATTAGCTACTTTAGCTTTATGAAAAGAGATATCTAAGGTGTTGAAAATACTAGTTTCTGGAAGCACAGGCCAAGTAGGCAATGAATTACAACTGCTTGCATCACAACAAAGTGATTATGAGTTTACTTTTAAATCAAGTGATGCCCTGGATCTTGGTTCAGCTGAAAGCATTAAAGAAAATCTTGATTCAAATATCGATGCATTTATCAACTTAGGGGCCTATACACAAGTAGACCAAGCTGAACAGGATACCAAGGCATGCTATGCTATCAATGCAGATGCCTTGTATCATATTGCGAAATATGCATCACCAAATACCAAAATTATTCATCTATCATCAGATTATGTTTACAACAGCATCAAAGACAGACCAATCCTGGAAACAGATCCAACGACACCACTAGGCGTTTATGCCAAAAGTAAAAGAGATGGAGAAGGGAATTTGCTAGGTCTGCGATCAGATGCTGTTGTTATCAGAACTTCATGGGTATACTCATCTTTTGGACACAACTTTGTGAAATCCATGTTAAAGCTTGGGACTGAACGCAATCAATTGAATATTGTGAGTGATCAAATAGGTGCCCCAACGTATGCAAGAGATATTGCTTCAGTATTAATGACCTGTCTAGCGCATCCTACCCTATCTGGAATATTTAATTATGCCAATAAGGGACAAACTCACTGGGCTGATTACGCCCGAATAATATTTAAGCTTACAGGCATTGAATGCGAAGTCAATAATATCAGTACTTCGGAGTTCAATGCGGCCGCACCAAGACCAGAATGGAGCGTATTGGATTGTTCTAAAATCACCAAAGCACTCAATATGACTATTGCCCCATGGGAAGAAAGTCTAAAAAAATGTCTTCTTGAATTAGGTTATGAACTTTAATGCCATTTTATTTTTATATAATTTGGTAACACTTAATAATTGAATATCAATAAACAACTCATTCTCCTTGGATTATTGGTTTTGTCTTGCATGGGCAACCTGCAGGCAACCCATAACAGAGCCGGTGAAATCACTTACCGTCAGCTTGGGCCGTTGACAATTCTAGCAACGATTACCACCTACACAAAAGCGAGCTCTGCATCGGCAGACAGAGATACACTTGAATTATTTTGGGGTGATGGCACCAGTACATTTGTACCGCGTGCCAATGGTCAAGGGGAACTTATCCCTGGAGAGGATATAAAAATCAATTACTATACAGCTGAACATACCTATCCTGGAAGGGCTACCTATAAATTATCCTTTAATGATCCGAACCGGGTGGGAAACATTCAAAATGTAAATTTCCCCAATTCTGTTGATGTAAGATTTTATGTAGAGACGACCTTTACTTTAACCAATACGCAATTCCAGGGATTCAACAATTCTGTTGAACTCCTCCAACCTCCGATAGATTTTGCCTGTGTAAACAGCAGGTTTGTCCATAATCCAAATGCTTTTGATCCTGATGGAGACAGTATTTCTTATGAATTAATAGTGCCGTTGGAATCCGAAGGTATGGAGGTCCCTAAATATGAACTTCCAAATGAAGCCGCTTTCCCTGGCCCAGATAATGTAATAACTCTTGATCCGGTGACTGGAGATTTTGTTTGGGACTCGCCTAAGACGCCAGGAGAATATAATATAGCCATCCGAATCAATGAATATAGAAATGGTATTCTTCTAAATAGTGTCATTCGTGATATGCAGATATTTGTAGATATATGTACAACGCTTCCTCCTGAAATTGATGTTGTGGATGAAATATGTGTTATAGCAGGAGAAGAAATTAATATTCCAGTAATTGTGACTGACCCTGATACCGATGAGTTGGTTCGACTATCTGCAACCGGTGGCCCATTTAGAACAAGGCGGTCATCAGCTGACTTAACCGGAAACGGAGATTATACCGTTCAGGCTTTAAAAGAACAGTTTATATGGCAAACTACTTGTGAGCATATTTCGGATGCTTATTATCAGGTTGTTTTCAGAGCTCAAGATAATTCCAGAGGTACGACTGGATTTGCCACGCTTAAAACTATGCGAATCAAAGTTGTCGGTCCTCCGCCAGAAGATGTCCAAGGTCAAACCGTCGGTGAAAATTCGATAAGGATAGATTGGGATTTTAATTACTCATGTAAAGATACCGAAGATGATTATTTTATCGGATTCAGTGTCTGGCGTAAGACGAATCCAAACCCATTTGAAATAGATACATGTACAACCGGATTGGATGGCAGAGGATACATCCCAGTTAATTTCCTGACGAATCAAAATGATGGATCAAGATATTTTCACGTTGATGATCTTGATTTAGAAAAAGGAAGAATCTACTGTTATCGGGTATTGGCAAACTTTGCACTGCGTACACCGAGCGGCAATCCCTACAATATTACTGAAAGCATACCCTCAGCTGAAATATGCCTACAGTTAAGTCAGGATATACCGTTGATTACTGAGGTAAGTGTAAATGAAACGGCTGTATTTAGTGGTGTTATGGATGTGTCATGGATAAAGCCTTTGGCCAGTGATTTAGATACAATCGAAAATCCAGGCCCCTATCGTTACGTGCTAAAGCGTTCGACTGATGGCATCAATTACACTGCGGTTGCAGGCGCTGACTACACAACGAATTCCTTTGCAGAACCCATTCAACTGTCCTTCCAGGATTCCGGGTTGAATACCCTAACTGTTCAATATTATTATACCGTCGACTTCTATAGCAATAATATACTATATGGTTCGTCCTTACCAGCGAGCAGTATTTTCCTGAATATTACATCTTCAGATAATCTGAACGCGCTAAGTTGGTCATATGATGTGCCGTGGCAGAATTTCAAATACCATGTCTACCGTCAATCTGGAAATCAATACAATGTAATTGCAACGCTTGAAGAGGAAAATTATCAGGACTTTAATGTTGAGAACGATGACGAGTACTGCTACTATATAGAAGCAGAAGGCACTTATGGCCTATCTTCCACTCCACCCTTGTTAATAAATCTTTCTCAAGAAGTATGCGGAACACCAATTGATACAGTTGGCCCATGTGCACCTGCTATTGCGGTAGAAAATCCATGTGATCTTATCGGTGAAAACGTTACGCCATCTGAATTAATCAATACGATCAGTTGGTCTTCAGTAAAATTTGAATGTATCAACAGTCAGGACATCCAGGGATATAATATTTATTACTCAGACAATATCAACGAAACTGTTGAGTTCATTGGTTACGTAGAAGATGACACCTTTAATTCTTATGAACATCTTCCAAGTGAAGGAATCAGTGGA
The DNA here is from genome assembly GCA_013002625.1 of Saprospiraceae bacterium. GTDB lineage: Bacteria > Bacteroidota > Bacteroidia > Chitinophagales > Saprospiraceae > RFSX01. Next base: position 4,835 of record JABDJE010000099.1, read on the forward strand.
TGTTATGCAGTAAGCAGTGTGGATAGCTTGGGCAATGAAGGCTTATTAAGTGAACTGGTATGCGTTGATAATTGTCCAGTCTATACCTTGCCAAATACATTTACGCCTAATAATGATGGCGCTAACGAATTATTCGTTCCTATTGAAAACAGATTTGTATCTAGTATTGACTTCAAGGTATATAACAGATGGGGAAATCTAATATTTCAAACAAACGACCCCGAAATTAATTGGAACGGCACAATGGACAATGGTACTGAGGTTGACGAAGGTACATATTACTATGTCTGTGCTGTATTCGAGCAAACCATCGAAGGCAATGTCAGTCAATCTTTATTATTAGAAGGTAACATCCAAATTTTTAGATAATGTTTTGTGGCATCGTAGAAGCAGTTGGTAAAGTTGTAGATATTGAGATCTCTGGTACAAACAGGATTTTCACCATTGAGCATCCATACAGTGATCCATTGTACATCGATCAAAGCATTAGCCACAATGGCGTTTGCCTTACGGTTGTGGCAATCAGTGAAAGCACATATAAAGTTGAAGCCATTCTTGAAACGCTTAATCGATCAAATTTAGGAAGTCTCACTGTTGGTGATATTGTCAATCTTGAGCGTAGTATCCAAATGTCTACACGTATTGATGGCCATATGGTTCAAGGCCATGTTGATAATACGGCCATAGTTAAATCTATTGAAGATTTAAATGGCAGTTGGTCAATAGTCATTGAGCTGGATCCTAATGACACCTTATATACAATTCCAAAAGGTTCCATTGCGATAAATGGAATAAGTTTAACTATAGCACAATTAAACGATACGCTGCTTGGTGTAGCAATTATACCATATACCTACCATCACACAAATTTAAAATTCTTGCAAGCGGGTGATAGAGTGAATCTTGAGTATGATTCTATTGGGAAATATGTCATCCAGTATATGAATAAAATAAAATCCTGACTGCGCCAAGGGCGAGCCAGGATTTATATATTTATCTAAATATTTCTAAGTAATAGCTGATTATTCAGCTGGTTCCTCAGCAGTTTCTGCTTCTTCAATAACCTCTTCAGGTTCAACCGCAGTTACGATAATATCTCTAAATTCTCTAAGTCCAGTACCTGCAGGAATTCTCTTACCCGCAATTACATTTTCTTTAAGACCATTCAGTTCATCTCGTTTAGCGGCAATCGCTGCAGTACTCAATACTTTCGTAGTTTCCTGGAACGATGCAGCAGATATCCAACTGGTCACACCTAGAGATGATCTTGTAATACCTTGAAGCATTGGCTTGGATGTTGCAGAAATGGCATCTCTGTAAGTAACCAAAGACAAGTCATTTCTCTTCAAGTAAGAATTTTCTTCCCGAAGGTGTCTTAATGATACAAGTTGACCAGGCTTAAGCTTGTTGGATCCACCTGCATCTTCGACAACTTTCTTGTCAAAAATCCAATCATTACCTTCTAAGAAATCAAATCTGTCCACTGCTTCTCCTTCCAGGAATTTTGTATCTCCTGGATCAAGGATTTCAACTCTACGCATCATCTGCCTTGCAATTACTTCGATATGCTTATCATTGATACCAATTCCCTGAGAGCGGTAAACTTCTTGAATTCCATCTACCAGATATTTCTGAACTGCAAATGGTCCACTGATATTTAGAATATCGAATGGTGATGTTGCGCCATCAGATAATTTAGTACCTGCTCTGACAAAGTCACCATCCTGAACCAACATAAGTTTACCCTTCTTAATAAGGTACTTACGCTTCTGGTTAGTTTTCTCGTCATGAACAAATACCTCCTGGTTTCCTCTCTTAACCTTACCGAAAGATACGATACCATCAATCTCAGATGTTACTGCCGGATTTGATGGATTACGCGCTTCGAACAATTCGGTAACCCTTGGAAGACCACCGGTAATATCCTGAATTTGTCCTTGCTTTCTTGGTATCTTAGCTAACTTCTGTCCTGACACTACTTCCATTCCATTCTGAGCGGTCAGATAAGCACCCACAGGCATTGTATAGGATTTCATTTCCTTACCAGAAGCCGAAATGATTTTGATTGTAGGTACTGATTTCTTCGACTTAGATTCAACAATAACTAAGTCTTCATTACCTGTCTGATCATCTCTTTCTCTTCTGTACGATACCCCTTCTTCAAGACCGTCAAATTTAACAATACCGTTATATTCAGAAATTATAACTGCGTTAAATGGATCCCATTGAGATACTAGGTCACCTTTCTTGAGTTTCTGCTTATTCTTCACATGAAGTGTCGAACCGTATTGAATATAATAAGTCGTCAATACTTTTCCAGTCTCGGGATCTTTTACTCTGATTTCACCAGATCTTGAAATAACAACTTTCTGCTTCACACCATTCTCCTCGTAATTCGTTGCCTTTACATTATCAAACTCAAGTACACCTTCGTGCTTAGAGACAATTTCTGACTCCGCTTTGGAAACTGATGCGATACCCCCTACGTGGAAGGTTCTCAATGTTAACTGTGTTCCTGGTTCACCAATACTCTGAGCGGCAATAATACCAACGGCATCTCCTTTTTCAGCAATTCTGTTCGTTGCAAGATTTTTACCGTAACACTTAGCACAAACACCTCTGCGTGTCTCGCAAGTAAGAACAGAACGAATCTTCAAGTCTTCAATTCCTGATTCCTCGATCTCTTCTGCTATTTTATGATCAATATATTCACCACCTTCAAGAATAATTTCACCTGTCTCAGGGTGATATACATCGTTCAATACATACCTTCCTTCAATCTTGGATGCAAGACTTTCGACAATTTTATCGTTTTCGATATATGCCGTCATTTTAATACCTCTTAATGTATCGCAATCACTGTCCATGATGATAACATCTTGAGAGACATCCACCAATCGTCTCGTAAGATAACCGGCATCAGCTGTTTTCAATGCTGTATCGGCTAGACCCTTACGTGCACCGTGTGTAGAGATAAAGTAATCTTGTACTGACAATCCTTCCAGGAAGTTTGACAGAATCGGATTCTCAATAATCGCACCGCCTGTATCACCTGATTTTCTAGGTTTTGCCATTAGACCTCTTAATCCACACAGCTGTTTAATTTGTTGCTTGGAGCCCCTTGCTCCGGAGTCAAGCATCATATATACTGAATTGAATCCTGCTTTATCTTCTTGCAGTTCCTTCATGAGGTTTTCAGTAATCTTATTATCGGCATAAGTCCATTTGTCAATAACTTGATTATAACGCTCATTTGGTGTAATCAATCCCATATTATAATTATCCCAAACTTCTTCAACTTCTTCTTGAGCCTCAAGTAAGGTCTTCTCTTTGATAGTAGGATTAATCAAGTCTCCCAGGTTAAATGATAACCCAGCTTTGAATGACCAATAGAATCCCATTTCCTTAATATCATCCAGGAATGCTGCTGTTCTCGGAACATCAGTTCTAGTGATAATATCGGAGATAACCTTTTTAAGGTTTTTCTTGGTTAATAAGGTATCGATATAAGGAACACCTTCAGGTCTTTTCTGGTTAAATACTACTCGACCAACTGTTGTATTGATTAGGCCAAAGCTCATTTCTCCATCCTCACCTTCAATTTCTTCTCTAACTCTAATACCTTGATGCAATGCAAGCTTGCCTTCATTGTAGGCAATCATAACCTCTTCCGTAGAATAGAAGATGTGATCCTTTTCCTTTGACCCTACCGCCATATCCTGGTTCTCTTTGGTCAAATAATAAAGACCTAATACCATATCCTGCGAAGGCAGTGCAATAGGTGATCCATTCTGTGGATTGAGAATATTGTGTGAAGACAACATCAGTACTTGTGCTTCCAGGATCGCTCCCTGGCTCAACGGCACGTGTACAGCCATTTGGTCACCATCAAAGTCGGCGTTGAATGCACCGGTTACAAGTGGGTGTAATTGGATGGCCTTACCTTCAACCAACTTCGGCTGGAATGCCTGTATTGAAAGTCTGTGCAATGTTGGAGCCCTGTTGAGTAGAATTGGATGGCCCTTAAGCACATTTTCCAAAATCTCCCAGATAACAGGATCCTTTCTGTCGACTAATTTCTTTGCAGATTTTACCGTTTTAACAATGCCTCTTTCTATAAGCTTTCTAATTATGAAAGGCTTGAAGAGTTCCGCAGCCATTCCTTTAGGCAAACCACATTCGTGGAGCTTTAGATTTGGACCTACCACGATAACGGAACGACCTGAATAGTCAACCCTTTTACCGAGAAGGTTTTGTCTAAATCGTCCTTGCTTTCCTTTAAGAATATCACTTAAGGACTTCAAAGATCGACCACCTTCAGCTTTTACGGCGTTCGATTTTCTTGAGTTATCAAATAATGAATCCACAGCCTCTTGAAGCATTCTCTTCTCGTTTCTCAAAATCACCTCTGGTGCTTTGATTTCAAGAAGACGCTTTAGTCTGTTGTTTCTGATGATAACTCTTCTATAAAGATCGTTAAGGTCAGAACTTGCAAACCTACCTCCATCTAATGGAACCAATGGTCTTAATTCCGGTGGAATAATTGGTAGATATTCAATAATCGCCCATTCAGGCTTATTCTCAATTCTTTTTTGACCATCACGAAAAGCTTCAACTACTCTCAGACGCTTTAATGCCTCTGACTTTCTTTGTTGAGAAGTCTCAGTGGCAGCCTGATGTCTTAAAGCATATGATAATTCTGTAAGGTCTAATCTTTCCAATAAATCTTTAACGGCTTCCGCACCCATCTTGGCGATGAATTTCTGCGGATCGCTGTCATCCAGCAATTGGTTGCCTTCAGGAAGCGTGTCAAGAATTTCAAAGTATTCCTCTTCGGTATACAATTCCTTCAATTCAATCTCGCCTTCCTTAACTCCTGGCTGAATGACTACATATCTTTCATAATAAATAATCGACTCTAATTTCTTAGATGAAATCCCTAACAGGTACCCGATCTTATTAGGTAAAGACTTGAAGAACCATATATGTACTACAGGAACGACCAGTTTGATGTGTCCCATTCTTTCCCTTCTTACCTTCTTTTCTGTTACCTCAACACCACATCTATCACATACTATACCTTTGTATCTGATCCTTTTATACTTACCACAGTAACATTCATAGTCCTTAACAGGTCCGAATATTCTTTCACAGAATAAACCATCTCTTTCAGGTTTGTATGTTCTGTAGTTAATCGTTTCTGGTTTGAGTACTTCACCATACGATCTTTCCAGGATATCATCTGGTGAAGTCAAACTGATTGTAATGGAATCAAAATTTCCACCTTGTTGCGTATTCTTTCGTTTGAAAGGCATTTTATCTTAGATTTTAAGATTAATCAAATTTTACATCCAAAGCCAAACCTCTTAATTCGTGAATCAATACATTGAAAGATTCAGGAATTCCAGGTGTCGGTAAATTCTCACCTTTTACTATTGCTTCATAAGCTTTGGCTCTACCGATAATATCATCAGACTTTATGGTCAGAAGCTCCCTCAAAATGTTCGAGGCACCAAAGGCTTCAAGTGCCCATACTTCCATTTCACCAAAACGCTGACCACCAAACTGAGCTTTACCTCCAAGTGGTTGTTGCGTAATCAATGAGTATGGTCCAATTGACCTTGCGTGCATTTTATCATCGACCATATGAGATAATTTCAGCATATAGATGATACCTACAGTTGCTTCCTGGTGGAATCTATCTCCAGTCTCACCATCATAAAGATAAGTCTGGCCCAACGATGGCAAATCGGCTTTCTTGATGAACTCATCAATTTCATCCAAACTCGCACCATCGAAAATTGGTGTAGCAAACCTAACACCGATCTTAGATCCAGCCCAACCCAATACAGTTTCGAATATCTGTCCAAGGTTCATCCTAGATGGTACCCCTAGTGGATTCAATACGATATCAACCGGCGTTCCATCCTCGAGGAAAGGCATATCCTCCTGACGTACAATTCTGGATACGATACCCTTGTTACCGTGACGTCCTGCTAGCTTATCTCCTACTTTCAGCTTTCGCTTTTTGGCAAGATATACTTTAGCAAGTTTGAGTACACCAGCTGGTAATTCATCTCCAATACTGATATTGAATTTCTCTCTTTTATATCGTCCAACCTCTTCATTCACCTTGATGCTATAGTTGTGCAACAAAGTGGAAATCATTTTATTGGTCTTAGATTCTTTTGTCCAGTTAGAGTAATCTACTTGAGAGTAATCAAGATCTTTCAACAACTTGGTCGTGAATTTTGATCCTGATCCAACAAGCTCTTCATTGTAAATACTCTTTACACCTGCAGAGACCTTACCTTTCAACAATGTCAATAATTTATCGATCAAGGTTGTTCTCAATTCATTCAGTGCAACGGCATGTGAGTCTTCTAGTTTAGAAAGCAACTCTTTCTCCTGAACCTTTTGGAATTTATCCTTCTTGGCTCTTGCAAAAAGTTTTTTGTCGATAATTATACCTTTCGTACTTGGAGGTGCTTTCATTGACGCATCCTTTACATCACCGGCCTTATCACCAAAGATGGCTCTTAGCAGCTTTTCTTCAGGAGTAGGGTCAGACTCACCCTTAGGTGTAATCTTACCGATAAGGATATCGCCTTCTTTGACCCAGGCGCCCATTCTGATGATACCATTTTCATCAAGATCCTTGGTAGCTTCCTCACTTACGTTTGGAATATCATTGGTTAATTCTTCTTCTCCTAGTTTGGTATCTCTCACTTCCAATTCATAACTAACGATATGAATAGATGTGAATACATCCTCTCTAACTACACGTTCTGATAAAACAATGGCATCCTCAAAGTTGTAACCTTTCCATGGCATGAACGAAACAAGAAGGTTTTGGCCAAGTGCCAGTTCACCCTTTTCTGTGGCGTAACCATCTGAAAGCAAAGTACCTTTAACCACTCTGTCACCTTTCTTCACGATAGGCTTCAGGTTAATCGTTGTACCCTGATTCGTTCTTTTGAATTTCGTCAGGCTATAAGTTTTCACATTGCTGTCAAAGGATACGAGTTCGTCATCTTTAGAACGATCATATTGAATAACAACTTTTTCAGCATCTACATATTCAACGACACCTTTCCCTTCTGCATTTATCAGGATTCTGGAATCCTGAGCAACCTTGCTCTCTATACCTGTACCTACAATTGGCGCTTTCGGTCTTACCAAAGGAACAGCCTGACGTTGCATGTTGGATCCCATCAGGGCCCTGTTCGCATCATCATTTTCAAGGAAAGGAATCAATGAGGCAGACACACCTACAATCTGGTTAGGTGCTACATCCATATATTCAATTTCATCTGGAACCAATACAGGGAAATCTCCGTGTTCTCTACATTTAATTCTATCGCTCAGGAATGCGCCTTTTTCGCTGATTGGTGCATTTGCTTGCGCTATTTTTTTATAATCCTCACCTTCAGCACTCAGGTATTCGATGTTGGACTTCAAGTCGACGGAACCTTTTTTCACCTTTCGATAAGGTGTTTCGAGGAATCCCATCTTGTTTACCTTTGCATGCACACACAACGTAGAGATCAGACCAATATTCGGGCCTTCCGGTGTCTCAATTGTACACAATCTTCCGTAGTGAGAATAATGAACGTCTCTTACCTCAAATCCTGCTCTTTCTCTGGAAAGACCACCAGGACCCAGTGCAGAAATTCTTCTCTTATGTGTGATCTCAGAAAGTGGATTGGTTTGATCCAGGAACTGAGAAAGTTGACTTGTTCCAAAGAATGAATTGATAACAGAAGATAGTGTACGCGCATTGATCAAATCAATCGGTGTAAATACCTCATTGTCTCTAACATTCATTCTTTCACGGATGGTTCTGGCCATTCTGGCAAGTCCCACTCCAAACTGAGCATACAGCTGTTCTCCTACTGTTCTTACACGTCTATTGCTCAGGTGATCGATATCATCCAATTCTGCTCTTTGATTGATAAGATCAACGATGTATTTGATAATTTCGATGATATCATCTTTTGTCAATACAAGCGTATTCAACTCGATATCGAGATTCAGTTTCCTATTGATCTTATATCGACCAACTTCACCGAGGTTATATCTCTTATCTGAAAAGAACAATTTATCAATAATCCCTCTTGCAGTTTCTTCATCTGGAGGATCGGTACCTCTTAATTGTCTATAGATTTGAGTTACAGCTTCAAGTTCAGAACTTGAAGGGTCTTTTTGAAGCGTCTGATAGATGATGCTGTAATCTTTAGCATCTTCTCCTGTTTTTTCTTTTTGAAGTATGATTGATTCAACGCCGGACTCCAGAATCAATTCCATATTTTCCTCATCGATGGTATCATCTCTTTCGAGGATAATCTCGTTACGTTCAATTGTAACTACTTCACCTGTATCTTCATCAACAAAGTCTTCATTCCACTTTTTCAAAACACGGGCAGCCAACTTTCTACCGATGGCTTTCTTGAGACTTCTTTTATCTGTTTTGATTTCTTCAGAAAGACCGAAGATCTCAAGAATATCTTTATCTGAATCGTAGCCGATGGCACGTAGAAGCGTAGTTACTGGAAATTTCTTTTTACGATCGATATAAGCAAACATCACGTTATTGATATCTGTCGTAAATTCCATCCAGGCTCCTTTGAAAGGTATTACTCTGGCTGAGTAAATTTTCGTACCATTCGGGTGGAAGTTTAAGCTAAAGAATACGCCAGGTGATCTGTGCAATTGAGATACAACTACACGTTCTGCACCATTGATAACAAAGGTACCTTTAGGTGTCATATAAGGGATATTCCCCAAAAACACATCCTGAACGATAGTTTGGAAATCAACATGTTCCTCGTCATTACAAGAAAGACGAAGTTTTGCTTTTAGAGGGACACTATAAGTCAGTCCTCTCTCCATGCATTCATCGATAGAATATCTAGGAGGATCAATGAAGTAATCAAGAAATTCCAGAACAAAAATATTTCTGGCATCAGTTATTGGGAAGTTATCTTGAAATACGTTAAAAAGACCTTCATTACCACGATTTTCCGGAGTGGTCTCTAATTGAAAGAACTCTTTAAATGATTTTATTTGAATCTCAAGTAAATCTGGATATTCTGAAGCCAACTTAATTTTACCGAAGTTGTGTCTTTGTTCAGAATGCTGTGCAACTGCGCTAGCTCGAGCCATTAAATATAGATTTAGCCTTAATTAATAAAATAACGAACTCTAATTGAGTAAGCTATGTAAACAGGATTAGCTTAGCTACTGCATTCAGTAACTAAGCCTCCTTATTTTTTATTTGCAAATAAAACTTGCGTGTTCATTAAACTGTTTGGAGTTGATCGAATTATTTCAATTCAACGTCAGCTCCAGCAGCTTCTAAAGCAGATTTCAATGATTCTGCTTCATCTTTATCTACACCTTCCTTAACTGGGCATGGTGCACCATCAACAAGTTCTTTTGCTTCTTTAAGTCCAAGACCTAACAAGTTCTTAACTTCTTTTACAACAGCTAATTTTGCAGAACCTGCAGAATTAAGCATTACAGTAAATTCAGATTGTTCAGCACCGCCAGCGTCTCCGCCGCCTGCAGCAGGTCCAGCAGCAACAGCTACAGCTGCAGCAGCAGGTTCGATACCGTACTCTTCTTTTAAAATGTCTGCTAATTCACTTACGTCTTTTACTGTTAAGTTTACTAGCTGTTCCGCGATTGACTTTAAGTCTGCCATTTTATAAATTTTAATATTTTAAGTAATTACATCATTTAATAATAAAGATGCGATTAGCTTGGAAGCCTAATTAATTTTCAGCCCTGTCCTGCAATGCTTTCATTAAACCAGCGATAGTTGAACCGCCTGATTTAAGTGAAGAAATAACGTTCTTCGCAGGTGACTGTAATAACAATATGATTTCTCCAATAAGCTCTTCTTTTGACTTCAATGCAGCCAAAGTTTTCAATGACTCATCACCCATGTAGATGCTTGAATCAATATAAGCTGCTTTCAAAAGAGGCTTATCAAAAGATTTTCTAAACTCTTCAATTACCTTAGCTGGTGAGTTTGCAACTTCTGCAAACATCACAGATGAAGGTCCTTTCAATGCATCGTATAGATCCACAAAATTTTCTTCGCTTACAGCTTCAAGTGCTTTTTTGATGAGTGTATTTTTAACAACGCGTACCTCTACGCCTTTTTCGAAGCAAAGTCCTCTGAATTTATTGATATCCTCAACCGTTAATCCAGATGAATCTGCGATATAAAAGAATGATGCATCAGAAAACTTAGCTTTCAGATCATCTATGACTAGTGCTTTATCTTGTCTTTTCATGTCTTTTAACCTTTAAAAATGATTAAATATCCCTTGGGTCAATTTTGATCCCTGGACTCATTGTACTTGCTACGCTAACAGACTTCATATAAGTACCCTTAGCGGAAGAAGGTCTTAGTTTGTTTACCGTCTGAAGTAATTCAGCGGCATTTTCTCTAAGCTTCTCTGGAGTAAAAGACACGCGTCCAATAGAGCTGTGAATAATTCCATATTTATCTACTCTGAAAGAGATTTTACCTCCCTTCACGTCTTTAACAGCATCCGCAATATTCGGTGTAACTGTTCCTGACTTTGGGTTAGGCATTAATCCTCTTGGTCCGAGGATACGACCAACTTTACCAACCTGACCCATCACATTTGGAGCAGCGATGATAACGTCGATATCTGTCCATCCTTGTTGGATTTTTGTGATAAACTCATCTAATCCAACATGATCCGCACCTGCTTCTTTTGCTTCAGCTTCTTTATCAGGTGTACACAGAACCAATACTTTCTTAGTTTTACCGGTACCGTTTGGAAGGGTAACCGTTCCTCTGATAGCTTGATCAGCTTTACGAGGGTCCACACCTAATCTGATGTGGAGATCAACACTTGCATCGAATTTAGCCGTGTTGACTTCTTTTACTAAAGCCATCGCTTCGTCAATTAAGTAGAGTTTATCCTTATCTACTTTTTGCTCAGCAGCTTTACGTTTCTTACCTAGTTTTGCCATAATAGTTTAAGGTTTTAGCGTCGTAAGACTCCCTTGTTAACAATATTAATTTTCACTTTGAGCTTCTGCTCCCCAAGGCGCTTCCCCCTTGACAGTCAAGCCCATACTTCTTGCCGTCCCTGCTACCATTTTCATAGCAGATTCGATTTTAAATGCGTTCAAATCAGCCATTTTATCTTCTGCAATAGCTTTGATTTGATCCCATGTTACAGAACCTACCTTCTCTCTATTTGATTCAGGAGATCCTTTTTTGATTTTAGCAGCTTCTAATAGTTGAACAGCAGCAGGAGATGTTTTGATCACAAAGTCGAATGACTTGTCTTTGAAAACAGTGATCACTACTGGTAATAAAGTACCTCTTTTATCTTCTGTCTTAGCGTTAAAACGCTTACAGAATTCCATAATGTTCACCCCTTTGGCACCTAATGCTGGACCAACTGGAGGCGATGGATTGGCACTTCCACCTCTTACTTGCAACTTAATGAAACCATCAACTTCCTTTGCCATAAAGCTTTAATTATTAGATATTTATTGTTTTTCGACTTGCATGAAGTTGAGCTCAACTTCAGTACCACGGCCGAATATTTTCACAATTACTTTTAATTTTTTCTTCTCTTCGTTTACTTCTTTGATATCTCCGACGAATTCATTGAATGGACCATCAATTATTTTAACTGTCTCACCGACAATAAATGGTTCAAGCATTGATTCTCCAACCTCTTGAGATTCATCAACTTTTCCAAGCATTCTATTGGCTTCACTTTGACGCATTGGTATTGGATTACCTTTACCAAGAAAATGTATCACGTTGGGCACATTAGCTATTGCTTGAATGATTTCGCCAGAAAATTTTGACGGATATGCTTCTACAAGAATATAACCTGGAAGAATATTTCTTTCCAGTATTACTTTCTTTCCATTTCTAATCTTATAAACCTTTTCAGAAGGAACTAGAATTTGAGTTACAAAGTCGTTCCATTTACGCCTTTGGAGTTCAAGTTCAATATATTCCTTGATCTTCTTTTCTTTGCCACTGATAACCCGCAGTGAATACCATCTAG
>JABDJE010000178.1 GCA_013002625.1 Saprospiraceae bacterium
GTTGTATTCAGTATAATCGTATACCTGGTAACTAAAAATGAATTCCTCAGTCCCTTTCTTATTCCGTTTTGTATCACGCCCATCGTTGTATATAATTTCTTCGGAGGACGATTGGCTTTATTTATACACATTGTTGTTGTACTGATTTCGAGCTTCATAAGTGGCTTAGGTTACGAATTTACTTTTCTCCAGATTTTGGCTGGTATTGTTACGGTTCTAACCATCACTGAAACGCGTTATTGGAATAAGTTCTTCCTAGCAATATTGGTGATACTTCTGACCTATGTCATAGGGTACCTGGGACTAGCCTTGATTAATTCCGGTACTTTGGTAGAAGCAGAGCAACATACATTTGGCTGGTTGGTTTTCAACGCATTGTTATTATTGTTAGCGTATCCATTTATACCCATTATCGAAAAAATATTTGGTTATACTTCGAGTATTACGATAGCCGAGTTGGGAGATATGAATAAACCCTTACTTCGGGATCTATCACTTAAGGCACCTGGTACATTGCAACATTCCCTTCAGGTAGCCAATTTAAGTGAAGCCGCAGCAAAAGCCATTGGAGCTAATTCACTGCTCGTGAAGACAGCAGCGCTGTACCACGATGTCGGTAAAATGAATAATCCGTTTTACTTTATTGAAAACAGTAATGGTGAGAACGCACATGACGCCTTGAATAATTTTGATTCAGCAAGAATCATCATCGGCCATGTTACTGAAGGAGATGCAATGGCGAAAAAGGCACGCCTCCCAAAAATAATAACAGATTTCATCACAACGCATCACGGTACTACACGGGTTGAATACTTCTATCGTAATCAATTAAATGAAGAGCCAGATCGGGAATTTGACGAATCTTTATTTAGGTACCCTGGTCCTAAACCTCAAACCAAAGAGCAAGCTATTATGATGCTCGCAGATTCAATTGAAGCCGCATCCAAGAGTCTCAAAAATCCGACGGGTCAAGACATTGACAAGCTCATCGACAAGATCGTCAACTTTAAAATAGATGAGGGACAATTGAATGAATCGGATATAAGTTTCCGTGAGTTACAAGTCTGTGTCGAAACATTCAGGGCTGTATTACGAAGCATTTATCATGTAAGGATTGAATATCCTGATGCTAAATCCGAAGAATAATGGCTTCAATTTTTGGACATGCCGCCACTGCATTGACGGCCACTGCTCTCATTAAAAGAAAGGTTAATCGAACCAAGCTCAATATTCTTGCTATTTTCTGTGCATCTATTCCTGATGCAGATGTGTTGATGTTTCGCTTTGGGTTTTCATACAGCCATTGGTTAGGGCACAGAGGATTTTTCCATTCGATTTTTTTTGCACTCTTTCTGGCGATTTTAATCAAAGTGATATTTTACAATAAGTACAAATGGTCAGGTAGAGATTGCTGGCTGGTTATTGGTTTTTTCAGTCTGATGACCATCTCACATGGTGTTTTGGACGCAATGACAACAGGCGGCCGCGGTATAGCCTTTTTCTCCCCATTCGACAACACAAGGCATTTCTTGCCATGGCGTGTTATCCAGGTGAGCCCATTGGGTGCAGGGCGATTTTTTAGTGAATGGGGGATAGCCGTATTGAAAAGCGAATTTATTTTTATAGGTATTCCTTGCCTGCTTATCCTTGCGGTAAATAAAGTTGTAAATCTAATTAAGCCGCCTGTGGCTTAAGAACATAGGATTTGATAGCTTCGATTGCAAGTATTATTACACTGAAAAACATGAGATTTCCCATCGCTGTATTTCTAAAGAAAGGAACGCCTGCTTCAAGACAAAGTAACAATCCAGCAAATGTCTTAGGATAAAAGGCGGAACTCATCCAGGAACCAATATTGGTGATAAAGAAAAATGCAATGGAAGAAAATAAAGCTCCGAAAACGATCTTTTTAAACATACCGCTTGCGTGCATTACCATACCTATTGCTGCGGTTAGAACAAACGCGATATACACAGGAATCATATAGTCCGAGAAAAAGACGAATCCAACATGATCTGTGAAAAAAGGTCTTGCAATGGTGTTGTTGATCACCAAGTCGCTTAGAAATAAAGCAATAATTGGAAGTAAGAAACCCCAATACTTCTTCGTGAAGTAAGCGCCACCGACAAAAGCCATAGCCGCAACGGGCGTCACATTGGGCGGATGTGGAAATAATCTGAACAATGCGGCGATGCCGATAAATGATGTGATAAGTGCAAAATTCTTATTCTTCATAAATCAAATTTCCATTGCAAAGATGAGGTAAAAATATGGAAAATCGTAGTGTGTCGTATATTACTGGAAATCAATGTTTATTTTTGGAATCTTAAGTCAATCAGTGAATCAAAATAAATATGGGATTTTTCGAAAATGCCTTTAAAGGTAAAAATGCATGGTGGCGGTATTTAGTAGTAATGGTAGTGGTGTTTTTAGGCTACAGCATAGGTCAAATTCCACTCATGCTGGCATTATTCAGATCAGTCAATGAAGAAGGATCTGGGCTGACAGACGATGATATTGTAAACTTTCAATCCAATCCAGATTTCGCCATTTTTGGAATCAATTCGAATATGGGTTTTACCCTCTTGCTGGTTATGTTTATTGGTGCATTGACTGCATTCTTTTTCATATTTAAACCCATGCACGACAGGGAATTCAGATCTCTGGTCACACCTTCAAGCAGAATCAATTGGAATAAAATGATTTTTGCATTCTGTGTATGGCTGGGCTTGAGCCTCATTGTAGAATCTGTTTCTTATTTCATGGATCCAGGAAACTACTCATTTCATTTTCAGCTCAAAACCTTTATACCACTTGTAATTATTTCGCTTTTAATCTTACCCATTCAGACAAGTATGGAGGAATTGGTATTCAGAGGCTATTTAATGCAAGGGGTTGGAATTATGGCCAAAAACAAATGGGTGCCTTTACTTGTGACATCGATTCTCTTTGGAGGTATACATGCTATGAATCCTGAAATACAGGAATTTGGATTTGGAATTATGCAAACCTATTATATATCTGCTGGTTTACTATTGGGCATTGTTACAATTATGGATGATGGCCTTGAACTGGCTTTGGGCGTTCACGCAGCCACCAACTTTGCAGGTGCGGTATTCATAGGGTATGATGGTGCAGCTATTCAGACGGAAAGCCTCTTTACCGCACATGAAATAAATCCCGTCTTCATGACCATAGGGTTCATACTTGTATCAATAATATTTTTGATCATCATGAAATATAGGTACCAGTGGGGATCGTTTAAGAAACTGGCGGAAGTTGTTACCCCGCCAGATGAAAATTCTACTCTAGCTTAATTTTTTAAAATATATGAGACACATTTTACTTTTTGCAATTCTGCTTTTTTCAATATTATTAAAAAGTCAGGATTACAGATGGCAACAAGCCGTTGAATATGATATGAACATCGACATGAATGTCGAGAATTTTAAATTTACTGGTGAGCAAACAATCAAGTATACCAACAATTCACCTGATACCCTTCAAAAAATATTCTACCACTTATACTTCAATGCATTTCAACCGGGCAGTATGATGGATGTTCGCTCCAGAACTATCAGCGATCCCGATGGTAGAGTTGGTGATAGGATTAGTAAATTGAAGGATAATGAAATCGGATATCATCGGATAGATGAACTCAAACAAGATGGCGAGATGGTTCGCTACCATGTGGAAGGTACAATTCTGGAAGTTGATCTGACCAATCCTATTTTACCTGGAGAGACGACCAAACTGGAGATGAAGTTTAACAGTCAGGTTCCTGTGCAAATACGACGAAGCGGAAGAGACAACAGAGAAGGAATAAGTCTTTCCATGGCTCAGTGGTATCCTAAATTATGTGAGTATGATTATCAAGGCTGGCATGCAAATCCCTATGTCGGACGAGAATTCCATGGTGTTTGGGGTGACTTTAATGTCTCGATTAAAATTGACAGAAAATACACTGTTGCAGCTTCTGGTTTGGTGCGTAACCCACAGAAAATGGGCCATGGGTATTCTGATAAGAATACCAAAAAGAAAAAACTGTTTGGCAAAAAGAAATTGACATGGGAATTCCACGCTGAACGCGTACATGATTTTGTATGGGCTGCTGATCCTGACTATACTCATTTAATGCAAACTACAGATGCCGGTACAGCCCTTCATTATTTTTTTCAGGCAAACGAAAGGACAACTGAAAATTGGGAGAATTTGCATGCAGCAATGAATGAAGCCGAAAAATTCATGAATGAGAGATATGGCACCTACCCTTATCCAACCTATGCATTTATTCAGGGTGGAGATGGTGGTATGGAATATCCTATGGCAACACTTATAACCGGAGAACGAAGTTTTCCTAGCCTTGTAGGCGTTAGTATTCATGAATGGATGCACAGTTGGTATCAAATGGTTCTGGCAACCAATGAAAGTTTATACTCTTGGATGGATGAAGGATTTACATCTTTCGCCACAGCTGAGGTGATGAACCACTTGCGTAAGAAAGGATATATTTCAGGCGAGGTAAGAGAAGACCCACATGTCAATACTGTAAAAGGATTTGCACGGTGGGCGTCAACAGGTAAAGATGAAGCGTTAACGACACATGCTGATCACTTTACATCAAATCGTGCATACGGGATTGCTGCATATACCAAAGGGAATGTATTCTTGAAGCAACTCAGTTATATCATGGGCGATGAGGCCTTTTACAAAGCACTTAAAAGATATTTCAACGAATGGCAGTTCAAGCATCCTAATCCCAATGATTTTATCCGCGTGATGGAAAAGACATCTGGTCTGGAATTGGATTGGTACAAAGAATACTTTGTGCAGACCACACACACGATTGACTACGGAATAAAAGATGTACTACCTTCAGAAGGTGGAACTATAGTGGTCTTGGAAAAGATAGGGTATATGCCCATGCCAATGGATATTACGGTATATCTGAAAAATGGTACAAAGAAGTTCTACTATATTCCTTTAAGAATCATGCGCGGAGAGAAAGGGCGCGATATTTTTGAAGGCAAGCTTGAAAAAGACTGGCCCTGGACCCATCCGGAATACGAACTTTATATAGACGTTTCCCCTGATGAAATAGAAAAGATACTTATTGATGAATCGACCCGCTTTTCGGATGTAGATTATAATAATAACGTCTGGCCAGTTATTCCAGATGCAGATTAATCAAAAAAAGCCTTTCCAATTTGGAAAGGCTTTTTTGTAGAACCAATATGATCCAACTCAAAATTATGCTTTTGAGTTATTTGTTTTATTCTTAATCTTCTTTTTACCCTTTACGGTTTTAGCCATATTGACGGCTTGCTCCGCATTTACGGCACCGCCGGAAACACTTAAAGTGCTGAATGGTGCCATTTCATCCATAGTACCTGGAATGATAACCTCGGTATTGATAGGTGTTACCGAATTCATTAAGATATCTTTTACCTGGACAGCAGTTAGTGAAGGGAAGTAGCTTCTTAGGACAGCAGCGACACCAGCTACAATAGGTGCTGCAAAACTTGTCCCTTGTGACATTTGGTATTCATTGTCAGGAATGGTTGAAAATATTTCCATACCAGGCGCAAAAATATCTACTTCTTCCAGCCAATAATTGCTGAATGGGGCAACAACTTCTGCATCACTCATGTATGATAAAGCACCGACCTCTATCCAGTTTTTGTAATTCTTCTCTTTAGCTTTGAAAAAAAGAAATCCCTTTCCTTTATAAGTATCGTTAGGGAAGTTGTCACTTGTATCGTTATTCTTACCATCATTACCAGATGCGTGGACTAAAAGAACATCTTTTTTCTCCGCATATTTAATGGCTTCTTCAACGATGGATTCATTCCAGGAAAAGCCTTTGCCGAAACTCATATTAATAATATGTGCGCCATTATCAACTGCATATTTGATGGCATTTGCAACATCCTTATCTCGCTCATCTCCATCTGGGACAGTACGGACAGACATGATTCTAACATTATTGGCCACACCATCTATGCCTATGTCGTTATTTCTGACGGCACCGATAATACCGGCAACG
>JABDJE010000181.1 GCA_013002625.1 Saprospiraceae bacterium
AGATGGACAAGCCTTGCTTGATTTGGCAGCCGACAGGTCATTTGTTTTTGTAAGCGTCGACAATCTTGGCAAAGTAATTCACAAAGAAGATGCCTTGGATTTACATATCAAAGCTATCCTCGATTTACCTTTTATCAATACTGAACTGATCAGGTCTAGGAAGTTTAAGGTGGCTGTCGATTGCATTAATTCAACGGGTGCTCTGGCATTGCCTCCTCTATTGGACGCCCTTGGATGCAGTTACACTTTGATCAATAAAGAAGTAACTGGAGCATTTGCACATAATCCAGAACCCGTAGCCCAGAACTTATTACAATTGTCTGCAATCGTGAAAGATGAGAAACTGGATTTGGGAATTGCCGTTGACCCGGATGTTGATCGCCTTGTTTTTACCTGTCCATCAGGCGAATTATTTGGCGAGGAATATACATTGGTCGCTGCTGCGGATTTTGTCCTCAGACACAAAAAGGGAGCAACGGTTTCTAATCTATCTTCATCACGTGCATTAAGAGATGTCAGTCATGCTAAAGGCGTATCATACCATGCTGCAGCAGTTGGCGAAGTTAATGTAGTGGCTACCATGAAAGCAGTCAATGCCGTGATTGGTGGTGAAGGCAATGGTGGTGTAATCTTGCCTGATTTGCACTACGGACGGGATGCAATGGTCGGGATTGCTTTGGTTTTAAATTTATTGGCAGAAGATGACATAGATTTAGACCAACTGAAAAGCAAATACCCACAATATCAAATCATAAAATCCAAGGTAAAGTTGGGCCATGATACCGATATTGACGCTATGATAAATAAACTCAAGAAAGCGTATATTAATGATGATTTTAATGAATTAGACGGTTTGAAAATTGACTTTGAAGATGGCTGGGTACATTTACGAAAATCCAATACCGAACCGATTATCCGGATAATTGCAGAATCAAAGACCAAAGAGGGCGCACAAGCTCTTATTGATGACATAAAAGAATTGCTTAACTGACGAATGGAAAACCGAATTGCTCATAACACAGAACTAGAAGAATACTTTAGCAAGTTCAGGTATAATGTAATAGGCCACGATTTAAAGCTGGAGACGCCTTTTGGCTCGAAACAGATGATATATGCCGATTGGATAGCCAGTGGAAGAATGTATCAACCCATTGAGAATATTTTAAACAATAAGATATTTCCATTTGTAGCAAACACCCATACACAAACAACAACATCCGGTTGTACAATGACCCTTGCGTACGCACAAGCACGGGAAATTATTAAAAAGCATACAAATGCTTCTGATGAAGATATTCTGATCTCTTCAAATTCAGGCATGACAGGCGTGGTAAATAAATTCCAAAGGATTCTTGGATTAAGAGTCCATGAGAAGTTCGTTAATCAAGTAATGCCTGATGAAAAGCCACTCATCATTTGCACACATATGGAACACCATTCCAATCAAACATCCTGGTTGGAAACTTTGGCAGATGTCAAGGTCATTGAGCCGAATCAAGATGGTTTGGTTTGTCTGGAAAGTCTGAAGTCTGTTTTGGAAGCAAATAAAAACAGGAAGCAGATCATAGCTGCTGTCACTTCGTGTTCGAATGTAACCGGCATATTTACACCTTATTATGATATTTCGGAGATGGTACATGCATATGGTGGATTATGCTTCGTGGATTTTGCTTGTTCAGCACCCTATATCGATATTGATATGCATCCGTCAGATAGACCTGATGCACACTTGGATGCCATATTCTTTTCACCGCATAAATTCCTGGGAGGACCTGGTAGTACCGGCATACTCATATTTAAAAAGGAACTATACAAAAACAGAATTCCAGATAACCCTGGTGGCGGGACGGTTGACTGGACAAATCCGTGGGGTGAGCATAAATACCATGATGAAATTGAGGCTAGAGAGGATGGTGGAACCCCTGCATTTTTACAGACAATCCGCGTAGGTTTAAGCATTCTCTTAAAAGATCAGATGGATCCAGACCGTATGCATCGGCGTGAAAAAGAGATCATTGAATTAATTTGGCCAAGGCTGATTGGAATTGATAATTTGCATGTGTTGGCGGACAATGTAAAAGATAGACTTTCAATAATTTCTTTTTATATCGAGGATCTCCATTATAACCTTGGGGTCAAATTGCTAAACGATAGATTTGGAATCCAAGTTAGAGGAGGTTGCTCATGTGCAGGAACCTATGGGCACTATCTATTACAAGTGTCTCAGGAAAAATCCCGATCCATTACGGAAAAAATATCTCTGGGTGATTTAACAGATAAGCCAGGATGGATACGATTGTCACTTCATCCCATAATGACAAATGATGAAGTAGAATACATTGCAGACGCAATTGATCAGCTGGCACAAAACTTTAAAATCTGGGCTGAAGATTATTATTACGCGCCTTCCATGAACGAATTTATCCACAAGGAGTTTGGAATTACAGAACAGGATATAATCAAAGATTGGTTCAAAGCTGATTTAGTTTAAATCTATGAGAGTTTATTTTGATAATGCATCAACGACACCGCTGTTGCCGGAAGTCAAGCAAGTCATGAAGGATATCATTGATAACCATTATGGCAACCCATCTTCCATTCACTTATTTGGAAGACAAAGTAAAACCATCATTGAAGATGCCCGCAAGCAAGTGGCAGAACGCATCAATGCCTCAACGGGTGAGATTTTTTTTACATCAGGCGCTACCGAAGCCAATAACATGGCACTGTTTGGATCTGTACTGGACCTGGGCGTTGAAAGAATAATTTCTTCACCAACCGAGCATCATTGTATTTTGCATACACTCGATATTATCGAGAAGCGCTATAATGTAGAAATTGTGTATCTGGATGTAGATCAAAATGGGCATATTGATTTAAATGCGCTCGAGGGTTTACTATCTGCAAGCAATAAGAAAACGATGGTCAGCCTTATGCAGGCCAATAATGAAATTGGAACGGTGCATCCTATTGACAATATTGCCAAACTTTGTAAAACCAAGGATGTGATGTTTCATTGTGATATGGCTCAATCCATCGGTAAATACCCACTTGATCTAAATGAGACACCTATAGCCTTTCTTTCAGGATCTGCACATAAGTTTTATGGACCTAAGGGTGTTGGATTCATCTATGTCAATAATGATAATATCATCAAACCGATGATTCATGGAGGAGATCAGGAACGGGGGATGCGCTCTGGTACTGAAAATATATATGGTATTGCTGGAATGGCTAAAGCGTATACAATGGCATACGATGAAATGACAGAACGCCATGATTATGTTGCCGGGTTAAAACAATATTTCCGAAAAAGGTTGGAAGCTGAGTTCTACGACATACAAT
>JABDJE010000201.1 GCA_013002625.1 Saprospiraceae bacterium
CTTGTATCCGATATCACGTCGGTCCGATCAACCAATTCATTTTTCTTATTGTAAATACGACCGCGCGATACACTACAAATCATCAAGGGCTTATCAAGGGCTTTCAGTGCGATTGGATCGACATCAATTTCACCATTCTCATAGAGGTTGCCACCGCCAAGGATGACGCCATGACCAAATTGATTGATCTCATAGATGGTGGCTTTTGTAAATCCTGCTTTCTTCTGCGACTCATACTTGTTGGTGGCAGGCAGACCAATAATATTTATTTTCTCATCTGCAAAGGCATCTTCAACGAACCCCTTGAGTGCTAAATAAATAACATCATTCCCAACATTGAAACCCTTAGGTCTTATGGAATATAGATTTATCATTAATTCAAATTATAATTATCAAATTCATTTATAAGGTCATTGATATCAAGTTTGTTAAAATCCAAATCACTTTTTGATTCAACAAAATCGCGGATCAATTCCAAATCTTCTTCTGTATCTATTGTCATTCTATAATGACTTAAGTCGGCTTCCAGGATAGGCAATTCAACGATATTAAATTGACTTTTATTTCTGTAAAAATATTGTGTAATATGTTCCAACTCCGAATCCTTCATTTTAGGATAGGCTTCAACAAAACTTGAAGCTTTTATCAATTCACAACTCACACCATAAGGATAAGAGCGGTTAATCAAATTACTCACCATATCACAATCGGGATGAGATGCTAATAGTTGTATTGATGCTTCCAGCAATGGGAGATTCAAAAATGGGCTATCACCATTGATTCTGAAGAAATAATCCAATTCGAATTCTTCAATACATTGCAAAGTTCTCAAAGCAACATTTTCGAGAGATCCTCGGTAAATTTCAATTCCGCTTACAGAGGCTAATTCAGCCAGGGGGTCATCCTGTTGAGAATCAGAAGTTGCAAGAATTACCCCACAATTCTCCAATCTTTTTGCTGCATTAATCGACCATTGCAACAAGGCTTGATGACCCAACTCTTGCAGTGCTTTTCCCGGGAGTCTACTCGAACCAAATCTTGCAAATATCAGGGCAGCCAAATTGTATGAATCCGTTGTCTCGATCTAATCAATAACTTATTAAAAAAAAATCTAATATATTCAGTTTATCCCCAAAAATGAAGTAATCTCCAAATTAAGAAAGCCCTCCATTTTACTGGGATATATAGCTATAATGATAAATAAATACAAGCAGGATTGGATTGGAGTTCAGGAAAGACAGTTTTTACATCATAAATGACACCGCCTTCTTTCAAATGCTGCAGCAAATGATTGCTCCCCATTTGGATAAAATCTTCATGCGCTACAGCCAGAATTATAGCATCATAGTCACCTTTAGCATCTTGTATTAAATTTATATGTGAAGGCATTTCGGCATCATTGGGATCGGCATGTGGGTCGAGAGCATCTACGTGCATTTCAAATTTTTCCAATCCATTGACAAGGTCAAAGACACGAGAATTTCTTAAGTCCCTGACATTTTCCTTAAAGGTAAGGCCATAAATCAATACTCTGCATTGGTTGAGCTTACGGTCCGATTTGACGAGACTCGTCGCGACTTTATGCGCTATGAAATGTGGAATCTGATTGTTGACTTTGCGTCCACTTAAGATAACATCCGGTGTATAACCCAACTCGATTGATTTGTAACTTAAATAGTATGGGTCTACATCTATGCAATGCCCACCCACCAAGCCTGGATGGAAGTTTATGAAATTCCACTTAGTACTGGCTGCTTCCAGGACGTCCTTTGTTCGGATACCCACCCTGTCAAATATAATGGACAGCTCATTCATTAATGCAATATTGACATCGCGTTGGGTGTTCTCAATTATTTTTGCGGCCTCAGCTACTTTAATGCTTTTTGCTTTGAATATTCCTGCTTCAATCACTTTGCTATAGACCTCATATACACGCTCCAATGATTCTTCATCCGTAGCTGAGACAATCTTCTTTATTTTTCGCAGTGTGTGTTTTCTGTCACCAGGATTGATACGTTCTGGGGAATAACCCGCTTTAAAATCCTGTCTATAACGGAGACCGGATGATTTTTCAATTTCAGGAATGCAAATCTCTTCGGTACATCCTGGAAATACGGTTGATTCGAAAACAACAATATCATTTTTTGATAGAACTTCGCCTATGGTCTTACTGGCCTGACGAAGCGCATCAAGTTGAGGAATCTTGTGTTCGTCTACTGGCGTGGGAACTGCAACGATATAGAAGTTTACATCCTTAAGGTCCTCTTTTTGGTCGGTAAAGTGTATATCACAACCTTCAAATTCCTGGGGGAGCATTTCTTCGGTGATATCAATACCTTGCTGGAGTTCTGCGATCCGCTGGCTGTCGATGTCAAATGCAACAACCTGATAATCTCTGGCAAATTCTAATGCCACAGGTAGTCCGACATAGCCGAGACCGATTACTCCAATTTTATTCAGAGACGCCATCCTGATTTTTAACGATATTTTTGATGTAGAGATTATTTAAAAAGAGGTCCATGTCATTGGGCTTTTGTGTCCCGATCAGTAACTTTTTACCATCTTTAAAGTGGAGTTGAATACCAAGTTTTCCTTTAGTATTGTAGGCTTTGCCTGATTTCGCACGTCCATATCTTACGCCCCAACCGCCGTATTCTCGCAGGGGTTTGTATTCTCTGACATAAGCGTGTTCGATATCCTTCCAATCAAAATACTTTTCCTTAAGTAACCAGGGGAAGAATCTGACACGGATACCCTGATTGTCAATTTCAGTGACAAGTTTGCTGAAAAGAAAGGTCAATGCCATGATTGAATTGACAATCATCACACCCAGTATGATCCATTCGTTTACATCTTCGGTTGTGTACACCAACATGAAATTTATCGCAACTGCTACAAAAACAGCCAGCGCAGTTATGAATACATCAAATCCTTGTTCTTCTTTCATTTTTGAAATGGTATATGTGAACCCCACTGGGGTGCTTCTATATCTTTTTGAGATCGGATAATGTCTGAATGGGCAAGACACCAGTCGAGATCAAGTACAGGATCAAAAGCATTGATACATCCCTCATGTTCTTTGCTGTAATAGTTATCGCACTTATAATTGAATGTGGTGTTCTCAGACATACATAAAAACCCATGCGCAAATCCTCTTGGAACCAACATCTGTTTTTTGTTTTCAGCGCTCAGTTGAATTCGAAATGATTTCCCATAAGTAGGTTGGTCCTTTCTAAGGTCAACTACAATATCAATCACTTCTCCTGAAGTTACACGCACCAGCTTGGCTTGACCAAATGGGCTTATCTGATAATGTAATCCGCGTAATGTGCCTAGTTGGGATCGGGATTCATTGTCCTGTACAAACAGCGTGTTGATGCCATGTTCTGCTAACAAACGATTGTTGTATGATTCAAAGAAGTAACCTCTGTCGTCTTCGAACACACGGGGTTCAAATACAAACAGACCGTCAAATTCAGTTTTGATAACATTCATACTACTTGGCTCTAAAGAATATGCTTATCGGTACACCCGTGAAATCAAAATGTTGTCGCAATTTATTTTGAAGGAATTGTCGATATGCTTGTTTGACATGATCCGGATGATTGCAGAAGAATGCAAAAGCCGGATAATACATTGGCAACTGTGTAACGTATTTAATTTTAATAAACCGCCCACGATAGGCTGGAGGTGGAATGCGCTTGATTTCTTCCAGCATAACTTCATTTAGTTGTGAAGTCTTTATTTTTTGTATTCTGTTTTGATGTACCTGCAGAGCAACATCTAAGGCTTTGTTGATACGTTGCTTTTCCAATGCGCTTATGAATACTACGGGTACATCGCTGAACGGAGCCAGCTTTCTTTTAATCTTATCTTCCAGATCGCGGGCAGTATTGGTTTCTTTTTCAATCAAGTCCCACTTATTGACCAGGATGACAACACCTTTATGTCTTTTAACAGCAAGCGAGAAGATACTCAGGTCTTGGGCTTCTACTCCGGTCTGTGCGTCGATCAACAATAGGATAACATCCGATTCTTCAATGGAGCGAATAGCTCTCAAGACAGAATAAAACTCAAGGTTCTCGTGGACCTTATCTTTCTTTCTAATTCCTGCTGTATCAATAAGAAAGAATTCCTTGTCATATTTATTATAGTAACTGTTTACGCTGTCCCTGGTGGTGCCAGCGATGTCGGTAACAATGTTTCTTTCTTCTCCTAGCAGAGCATTGGTAAGAGATGATTTACCAACGTTCGGTTGTCCAACTA
>JABDJE010000207.1 GCA_013002625.1 Saprospiraceae bacterium
CCCCTAACCCCTACCTCTAACCGAATAAATCGACATTAATTAGACGAATAAAACGACAATTGTTTAAATTGCACCTCTATTGATATGCGATGTATTTGAATTGTCATACTTATTATTCACTAAAATATGGTACCCTCTCGCCAGCGCAGTTGGTGCAAGAGGCGTCAAAAAAGGGTATTGATAGCCTTGTGTTGACTGACATCAACAACACTTCCTGTGCTTATAGCTTCATCCAGGCGTGTAAAAAGCATGAAATCAAGCCAATTCTTGGTATTGAATTTAGATCGACGGTAAATCCGACCACTGAAGACGACGATGTTTCCGTTTTTTCAATAAAGGATGCGCGTTTTGCCTATGTGGGTATTGCCAGAAACAAGGAGGGATGGAAAGAATTGAACGCACACCTTACGGCTTACTCGATGAAGAACGAGCCCGTCCCGATGACGGCACCTGCATTCAAACATGCCTATGTCATATACCGGCAATTGCCACCGGGGCACAAACAATTACGTAGCAATGAATATATCGGTGTCATGCCTGGAGAGGTCAATCAGTTGTTCTCTTCTTATTTATTAAACTATATGGATAAACTGGTGGTATTTGCACCCATCACCTTTCGGGATCAGGACGGATATAAGACCCATAAATTGTTGCGTTGCATTGATTTGAATATCGTGATTGGCAAGCTTGATCCACTGTACTGCGCTAAAGCTTCAGAGTTTATTTATCCACCGGGTGACATACTAAAGATATTCGAACGCTATCCACAGATCATTGCTAACACAGAAGCCTTGCTTTCCAGGTGTTCTATCGAAATGCATGATACATCACTCAACAACAGACAGACCTTTACAGGAAGTAGGGGAGGGGACATGAAGCTTTTACGCAAACTGGCTATCAATGGATGCATAAGGCGATATGGTGAGCGCAACCGGAATGCCATGACAAGAACTATGAAAGAATTGGAGGTCATAGACAAACTCGGATTTGCAGCCTATTTTTTAATCACCTGGGATATTGTGCGTTATGCACAGACGGCCGGATATCATCACGTAGGACGGGGAAGCGGGGCTAATTCTATTGTCGCATTTAATTTATTTATAACCGATGTGGACCCGATGGATCTGGATCTTTATTTCGAACGCTTTATCAATCCACACCGAACCTCACCGCCCGATTTTGATATCGATTTTTCCTGGGATGAACGCGATGATGTAACAGACTATATTTTTAAGCGTTATGGCAAAGAACACACGGCCTTATTAGCAACCTATAATACCTTTAAGGGGAAGTCCATCATTCGGGAATTGGGTAAGGTACTGGGTTTGCCCAAGGCAGATATCGATACCGTTGTAAATGAGCCGCTGGCGAAAGAGAAGCATCATCCCTTTGCTAAACATATTTTCAAATACGGCAAATTCATTGAAGGCTTCCCCAACTACCTGTCCATTCATGCAGGTGGCATATTGATCAGCGAAGAACCTCTTAATTATCATACAGCCCTACAGATGATGCCCAAGGGATTCGCCACGACACACTTTGATATGTATGGCGCCGAGGACCTTAATTTTCATAAATATGATATACTCAGCCAAAGGGGATTGGGACATATCAAAGATGCGGTTAAACTCGTTGCACGCAATCAGGGCAAAGCGGTTGATGTGCATGATGTGAAAGCCATTAAGGATGATATTGAGGTGAGGAAACAATTAAAGTCGGGGCAATGCATTGGGTGCTTCTACATCGAATCACCCGCTATGCGTGGCTTATTGACCAAGCTGGCCTGTGATAATTATGTGCATCTTGTGGCAGCGAGTTCCATCATTCGCCCCGGCGTCGCCAAGTCCGGAATGATGCGTGAATACATTCAGCGGTTTCACGATCCGGAGTCTTTTAACTATATCCATCCGGTCTTTGAGGAGCACTTGCGCGAAACCTTTGGTGTGATGGTATACCAGGAAGATGTGATGAAGATTGTGCACCATTTTGCGGGTTTGGATCTGGACGAGTCCGATGTCTTACGCCGCATCATGACAGGGAAGAAAAAGAATTCTGATACTTTTGAACGCCTTAGAGAAAAGTACTTCCGAAATTGCAAAACCCGAGGCTACCCAGAGGGCTTGGCGGAGGAGGTCTGGCGCCAGATCGCCAGCTTCAGTGGCTATTCATTTTGCAAGGCGCACTCTGCCAGTTTTGCCGTTGAATCTTTTCAAAGCCTGTATTTGAAAACCTATTTTCCGAAGGAATTCATGGTGGCGGTTATCAATAATTTTGGTGGATTCTACAGTACTGAGCTTTATGTACACGAGGCCCGCATGTGTGGCGCGAACATAGAAGCACCATGTATTAACCACAGCACCTATCTCACAAATATATATGGAGATGATGTCTACATCGGGCTCATTCATATTGCGCAGCTGGAAAAAAAGACAGCGATCACCATCGTCCATGACCGCCAGGACAATGGTCCCTATCAAAGCCTGGAAGATTTTGTCCGCCGCATTAATATCAGCAAAGAACAGCTGGAGTTGCTTATTCGCGTTGGGGCTTTTCGATTCACGGGCTTGAATAAATATGCACTGATGTGGGAGAAAAATGCCGTACACAATCCCGAAGTAAAATATAATGGCAGTGGTCATCTGTTCGGCATGGAGTCTGAGGAGTATGATCTGCCCATCCTACAGGAGACCCGGTCAGAACAAGCCTTCGATGAGATTGAGTTGCTGGGCTTTCCGCTGTGTTCACCTTTTGAATTGTTGGATGACACCATTTCCGGCGATATTCACACCAGGGACCTGAAGCGATACATGCATAAGACGGTTAGAATGGTCGGGTATTTTGTAACGCGCAAGAATGTCACCACGGTGAATCGCAAGTTGATGAATTTTGGTACCTGGCTGGATCGTGAAGGTAAGTTCTTTGATACAACCCACTTTCCCCCCAGCCTAGCGCGCTACCCATTCAGAGGCAAGGGATGTTATTTGATTACCGGCAAGGTGGTTGAAGACTTTGGCTTTCCCAGCCTTGAGGTAACGAAGATGGAGAAGTTGCCCTATGTGAAGGATGAAAGGTATTAGTGCAGAAAACGAAGAAGAGGCATCGAGGTTCGAGTTACAAGTATCGAGGTTTATATACCCGTAACCCGTAACCCGTACCTCGCACCCCGTAACCCGCGCCCCATTTAGAGTACATCAAGCCATTTTAAACCTCTTTATAATACAGTCTGTCTAAAGATTGACTATAATCGATATAGAGCGAAACAATATTCAACGATTAATTATACATTTGTAAAAAACTGAGAATTATGCTTAATGGTTTTTTAATTGCATTCCCTGGCGGTCCGGAACTCATACTCATTGCGTTCATCGTATTGCTTCTTTTCGGAGGTAAGAAATTACCTGAATTAATGAAAGGTTTGGGTAAAGGCATCAGAGAGTTTAACAACGCTAAAGCAAACATCGAGTCTGAGGTAAAGGAAAGCATGAAAGAGCTGGAAAATCAGCCTAAGTCAAATAAGGACTAGGTATCTTCTAGATCACGTGCTGCAGCTTCAAGCGCTTCATAAAAGGCTTCACCATATTTGCGTATCAACGCATCTTTAACAAATTGGTAAATGTAAATACCTTGACGTGCTCCATTTGAGCAGGCTGCTTGGCATATATCCCACACATCATAATTTAAAGCTTCAAAACCAATCTGCTTATTTGCAGTCACACGGACTGGATAAAGGTGACAACTGATCGGTTTTTTGAAATTAGTCTTTCCATCATTGTAAGCCTTTTCTAGGCCACAAAAAGTAATCCCCAAATCATTGCGTCCCATGAATACACATGAAGCGTCGGACATTAAATTGGTTTCATGTGCATCTTTTGATTCAGTTTGTCTGAAAAAACCTTCTGATTTGATTTTGTCCACAGCGCTTTTGTCCAAATATGGAAGAACAATATCAAGGATTTCTTCGATTTGAGCCAATTCATCCTGATCAAGTGGGGCACCATAATCCCCTTCATAACAACAGGCCCCTTTGCATGCAGAAAGCTGACAGGCAAACTGCTTTTTAATGAGGTCATCCGAAACCAGAATATCTTCGATAAGGATCATGGAAAATCTAAATTTAAAAGACATTTCTATCCAAAGCTGTAACAAATGTCAGCTACAATATTATATAAATAAGAGATCAATTCTTCCGCAAATAATAGATATAATTGTTGTAAATTTCGGATCGCAAACTTTTATGGCTTTCTTGCCGTTATAAAAACAAATCTGACACATGAAGTATTTATTCTTTGCAATTATATTTTGTGCATCTTTTGCACTTACTGGACAGTCTCAGTATTCTGAATTGGACAATGCTGTAAAACGCATGCAAATGCAATTCAAATTAGATGACGGTCAAACTGCGACATTAAAAGATTTGATGATTCAGAAAAATGGCAAATTGAAGACCTTGATGCAGACATCGAAGAATAAAAAAACATTTGGTGGCGAGCAGATGAAAATCATGAAAGACTTTGATACTTCTTTTTTGGCCATTCTGAATGAAGAACAGAAGACACAATATCAAGCTATGATCGATATGCGTTCTCCGGTAAAGAAAGATGTGGGCGCATCACAACTAAAAAATAAACCCAATATAAACAGCGCCAAAGCATCACCACAATCAGCTAATCAATAAGCAAACTATAATTCCCGACTTAATAAATGGACATACTCAAACAAAAATTTTTAGATAAAGCCACCCAATTAAAAAAAGAATTAAGAACCCTTTCCAAAGAACATGGAGACCAGGTCGTTGACAGTGTAAAGTTATCGCAGGTAACTGGCGGAATGCGCGGAATAAAGAGCATGCTCTGGGAGACTTCCGTTCTCGATGCATATGAAGGGATTCGATTCAGAGGCTATTCAATTCCACAATTACAAGAACTACTACCCAAGAAAAGAGAAGGCGGACGTGAGCCACTTCCTGAGGGATTATTCTGGTTAATGTTAACTGGAGAAGTCCCGACACAAGAAGAAGTAGAATGGTTATGTAATGAATGGGAGAAACGTGCAACCGTCCCTCAATCAACATATGATGTCTTAGATGCCTTGTCTGAGGATACACATCCAATGACCCAGTTTATCATCGGAATAACTTCGATGCATAAGGAAAGTATGTTCTTCAAGAAATATACAGAGGGTATGGCCAAATCCGAATATGCCGAGGCGACCTATGAAGATGCCATGGATATGATAGCGAGGTTGCCAAGATTAGCGGCATATATTTACCGCAAGGTATATCATAATGGTGATCATATTGCCCCTGATGAAAGTTTGGACTGGGCAGGAAATTATGCCCATATGTTGGGTGTAGAGGGCGAAGATTTCAAAAGTTTAATGCGCTTGTATTTAACCATACATGCAGATCACGAAGGGGGAAATGCTTCTGCACACACAGCACATCTTATCAATACGACCCTTGCTGATGTATATTTATCTTATGCTGGTGGAATGGCATCTCTTGCAGGACCGCTTCATGGATTAGCTAATCAGGAAGTGATCAAATGGATTTTCAATCTGACCGAAAAGCTAGGCACAACAAAACCAACAAAGGATCAAATTGCACAGTATGTAAGGGATACCCTGGCATCCGGGCAGGTCATTCCTGGATACGGCCACGCTGTTCTACGTCAACCTGATCCAAGATTTACCGCACAGAAAGTTTTTGCTGAAAAATATATCCAGGATAGTGATTATGTCAATATTGTCTGGAAACTTTTTGAAGTAGTACCTGATATTTTAGGCGGATTAGGTAAGGTTAAAAATCCTTGGCCAAATGTTGATGCACATTCAGGCGCTATTTTAGTTCACTATGGTTTAACAGAGTATACATATTATACGGTAATGTTTGGTGTATCCCGAGCTTTAGGTGTTATGGCAGCCACCTGTTGGTCTCGCGCATTGGGTCTTCCTCTTGAAAGGCCCAAATCGGTTAATTCAGATTGGTTAAAGGAACAAGTTAAAAACGCACAATAATGAATATTCAAGAAGGCCTAAAATACTCCAAAGAACACGAGTGGATTAGAATTGAGGGTAATCATGCCTATATAGGTATTACAGATTTCGCGCAGAGCGAATTAGGTGAAATTGTTTACGTTGAGGTAGATACCGTTGGCGATTCAATTGATAAAGACGATCTGTTCGGAACAATCGAGGCTGTGAAAACAACCTCGGATTTGTTTATGCCTGTTAGTGGAACCGTCGTTGAGTTTAATCCACAATTGGATGAAAATGATGGTGATCAGCCAGACCTTGTCAACTCTGACCCTTACGGTGACGGTTGGATAATTAAGATTGAAATGTCTAATACAGATGAGTTGGCGGAGCTCATGGATGCAGCTGCCTATGGTGAAATGATTGCTTAATTCATTGAGCACACACCAATTTTTAAATCTTTCACATCTATATAAACGATGAAGCCATCGTTGAAAGCAACGACTGCTTTGTTCACCTGGACACTTATTGTCACGGTGTTGTCTTTGATGCCAGATACCGGTAATCATAAAGAATGGATTCCTTATCAGGATAAATGGGCGCACGTGTTGATGTATTTTGTATTGTCAATTTGCATTTGCAGGCTCAAAGCCAAATTTTCACTAAAATGGGTCATAACAGCTTTTTTTATCGCATGTTTTTATGGCTTTTGTTTAGAATGTATTCAAGGCGCCTTTATAAGCGGAAGACATTTTGATTATTTTGATATTATTGCTAATATTATTGGCTCTTTGACAGGGAGTTGTTTATTTTACTTATCACGAAAAAAAGATCATAATGGGTGATATAGCTTTTACAGGTACAACATCATTGATTTTAATACTGCTTCTCGCAGTACTAGTCATTGGAATTATCCTGTTTTTCAAGAATTACTTCAAGCAGAAGTCAAACGCGAACCTTACAGAAACCTACAAGGATCATAAGTGGGACTCTCCTTTGGCTGCACGCAACAAGTACCCTGATGTCAATGCTTTTAGGTTTACCAGACCTATTTTCTTATTTGGACTTGCAGCTGCATTAGCAGCAACGCTCTTTGCGTTTAGCTGGACTACATATGATGAAGTAGTGGATATACCTGATGGTGCATTAGAATGGGATGAAGAAATTGAAATCGAGCCACCTCGTACGGCTGAACCACCACCGCCGCCACCACCGCCACCACCGCCGGTGATCGAAGAGGTTCCTGAAGAAGAAATCGAAGAAGAAGATGAGCCTGAATTTATAGATCAGGATATCACTGAAGAAACAGTAATAGAAGAGCCGGTTGTGGAAGAAGCGCCACCACCGCCACCACCACCGCCACCGCCACCACCAGCAGAACCAGAAATATTCAAGGTGGTTGAGCAGATGCCTCGTTTTCCTGGGTGTGAAGATGTGAGTGGTTCAAACAAAGAGAAAGAAGATTGTGCAAAACAAAAGATGCTTCAATACATTTATAAAAACCTGAAGTATCCTGCAATTGCAAGAGAAAATGGTGTTGAAGGAACAGCGGTTTTACAATTTGTAGTTTCTGAAACTGGAAAGGTTGTGGATGTAAAAGTAGTACGTGACATTGGAGCAGGTTGTGGAGATGCCGCAGCTAAAGTTGTAAATGCAATGAATAATCTTCCACAAAGATGGACACCTGGTAAGCAAAGAGGGCGTCCGGTGAAGGTGCTTTACACATTACCAGTGAAATTCAAATTAGAGTAGACACTATTCTTCTTAAGATATAAGGTCAATACATTTTTTGTATTGGCCTTTTTTTATCTTGTTACTTTTGAAATCTATTTTGAGCTTGATGCGTTCTATTACTAATTTAAGATCATGAGAAAGCTATTCATCATACTATTGGTTTGTATTGCTTGGCAGGTATCCGGACAGGATTCCCGACTGGCCGATCAGTATTATAATTCAGGAGAATACGAACAAGCCGCATCGGTATATCTTACTTTATTTGAAAGGAACTACAAGTCTTTTTATTATTTCAATAGGTATGTTGATTGCCTACTGGCGCTGGATGATTTCGAAGGGGCAACCAAGGCCATCCAAAAAGAAATTGATAGGGACCCTACTCAAATGCAACTGTATGTTTCTTATGGTAATATCCTTGAACGACAATACAAGCCTCATGAAGCTGATCTTCAATATGCCAAAGCGATTGAAAATATTCCACCGAATGTCTCGGTAATCAACAACCTGGGAAATGCTTTTACAAGGCTTACGAAATATGAAATGGCAATTGAAGCTTTTGAAAGAGGCGGTAAATTATTAGGCGACGATTATCTGTTTGCATATAATCTTGCAGGCTTGTATAAAAGGATTGGAGATACGCCTAATATGATTAAATACTATATCAAGGCCACAGCAAAAAACCCAGGGCAAGTCGATAGATATATTACTATTCTGCAAAGAAACCTAACCGAAGAAGGAGACCTGGACGAGCTAAGGTCCCAACTGTATCCAATGATTCAGGAAGAACCCAATAACCCGGTATATCCCGAACTGTTAGAATGGGTTTTTATTGAAAAGAAAGATTATTATAGAGCTTTAAGGCAGGCGCGTTCTCTAGACAGAAAATATAACGAGGGTGGTGCCCGTGTTATGAAGATTGGAAATATTGCCTACTACGATGGCGATTATGAAACAGCCATAAAGGCATTTGAATATGTGACGCAAGATAAAGGCTTGAATAACTCACTATATGTTGAAGCTAAGCGTGCCATTCTAAAATCCAAGCGCAACAAAGTGACAATGGATTATGATTATGATCTTGCTGATTTGGATACATTGGTGATTGAGTATGAGAACTTCATAAATGAGTTTGGTATCAATCCGCAGACAGAGCACTTGGTTAAGGAATACGCAGATTTTCTTGCAGTATATAAAAATGACCTGGATAAAGCCATTGAAGTTTTGGATCAGCTTGTATCCATTTCCAGTATAAACAGATACGTGAAGGCGAATAGTAAGATTGCCCTCGCAGATTATTATCTTATGAAAAGCGAAATCTGGGAAGCGACACTTTTGTATTCACAAGTGGAGAAAGATTTTAAAGAAGAATATCTCGGAGAAGTTGCAAGATTTAAAAATGCAAAACTCTCTTACTATGCTGGTAATTTCGAATGGGCCCAAGCTCAATTTGATATCCTAAAAGCAGCTACATCAAGATTGATTGCCAATGATGCTATCGACCTATCAGTTTTTATAATGGATAATATGGGGTTGGATACAAC
>JABDJE010000219.1 GCA_013002625.1 Saprospiraceae bacterium
TCAATCGACAGTCTTAATGCAGAAGTAAAGTTAGTCATTGAAAAAAATGACTATTTACCAGACTATAATGAAAAACTGAAATCTTATCAGCAAAAAGCCCACATGAAGGGATTCCGTAAAGGAAAAACACCCATGGGTATGATCAAGAAAATGTATGGCAGCCAGACCATGCAGGAATCCATTTCCAAAATTCTTTCTGAAAAGATCAACGAAATCATCACAGGCGATGAATTCAATATTATTGGCGAGCCCCTGCTTAAAAATCAGGAATCTCTTCCTGAGATAGATCACAACGATCCTCAGGATTATACCTATGAATTTGAATTGGGCCTTGAACCTGAGTTTGACATATCAGGTGTTGCCGAGAGCGATAGCTATGTTAAACATGTGATCGATATCGATGATAAAATCATTGATGAAGAAGTGGAAAACATCACCAAGAGAATGGGTACGCAGGAAGCCACCGATCAAGTTATTGAAGCTGAAGATGTGATAAAGTTTGAAGCGCACGAGCTGGATGGCAAATTAGAAAAGAAGGATGGTCACGAAGCGGTGTTTACGGTACCATTTGATAAACTAAATGAAAAGTATCAAAAGGCCTTAAAAGGAAAGAAGGTGGGCGACAGCTTGACCTTTGATATTTTTGATTTGGAGCAAGGCGTCACGGAAGATTATGTAAAGAAACATCTTCTAAAACTGGATGATGAAGCCAGCACCGATGAGATCAACAAAGAATTCAAAGGCGATATCGCTGAAGTGATCAGAGTAAAACCTGCTGTATTCAACCAAGAGCTTTTTGACAAATACTTTGGACCTGAAGTTGTGAAGGGCGAAGAGGAAGCGCGTACAAAGATCAAGGAATATATTGGAGAATATTTTGCCAATGAATCTGTAAATCTCTTGAACAGAGAGATTATGCAAGCCTTGATGGATAAAAATAGTTTTGACCTGCCTGATGGTTTTTTACGCAAGTGGATGACACAGGAAAAGGACATCAATGATGAGCAATTTGATGCCTTTAAAACTGAGCTAAAATGGCGGATTATCAAGAAAAAACTGGTAAAACAGTTCGAAATTGAGGTAAAAGAGGACGAAATCTTCCAATTTTTCGTCAATGCTGTTAGAAACTACTCTCCATATATTGATGAAGCATCATTAAAAAATACCGTGTTTTCCTTGATGCAAAATCGCGAACAATTGAACAGCGCAGTCGAAAATATCAGTAGTGGCAAGTTATTTGATGCTATAAGAGAAGTAATAAAGGTCGATGAAAAGAGCATAGATAAAGATGGTTTTTATAAAATTGTCGAATCTTTAAATCAAAAAGTGCAATAATCCGTTATAGAGAAAAAAATAAAATATGTCTTTAACACAAGAATTTAAGAAATATGCCACGCGTCACTTGGGAATTAATGCCGATGCGGTAGATCATCATATAAATACAATCACGGGCGTACCTAATATTACAGGTTTTACACCCCAGGTTATTGAAGAGCGTCAACTGAATGTTGTCGGAATGGACGTTTTTTCAAGATTAATGATGGACAGAATCATTTTCATGGGTGTTCCCATCAATGATTATGTAGCAAATGTTGTGCAAGCTCAGTTGCTATTCCTTGAATCCACAGATCCAAAAAGAGATATTCAAATGTTTATCAACAGCCCAGGTGGTTCTGTTGTGGCGGGCTTGGGCATTTATGATACAATGCAATATGTTACGCCGGATGTAAGCACCATTTGTACAGGATTGGCCGCTTCAATGGGCGCTGTTTTATTGAGTTCTGGAACAAAAGGCAAAAGAACTTGTTTGCAACACAGTAGGGTAATGATTCACCAACCAAGCGGTGGTATGCAGGGACAGTTTTCGGATATGGAGATTACCTACAATTTGATAAAGGAGTTAAGAAAAGAATTATATGATATCTTAGCATTTAATACCGGACAGTCATTTGAGCAGATTGAAAGCGACAGTGACAGAGACAACTGGATGAAAGCGGAAGCCGCGAAAGAGTATGGTCTGGTTG
The DNA here is from genome assembly GCA_013002625.1 of Saprospiraceae bacterium. GTDB lineage: Bacteria > Bacteroidota > Bacteroidia > Chitinophagales > Saprospiraceae > RFSX01. The sequence goes on from JABDJE010000219.1 coordinate 2,025, forward strand.
ATGAGGTATTGACGAGAGATAATCCAAGGAAAAAAGACGCTTAATATTGGCAACTGGAAAAAATAAAGGTCAGAAGTGTTCCTTTTGTGGAAGAGACAAAAGGGACACCCTGCTTTTGATAGCAGGCGTGGAGGGACATATATGTGAAGCATGTGTAGAACAGGCTTATGAAATCGTTAATGACGAACTGGGTAACAGTAAGACAAAAACCAAAAGCGATTTTAGCTTCAGCCTTCCTAAAGATGCAACACCTGCCATTATCAAGAATTATTTGGACCAGTATATCATAGGCCAAACCGAGGCCAAGAAATACCTATCAGTCAGTGTCTACAATCACTACAAGCGATTGAATCAGACAACACACGACGATGTTGAAATTGAAAAGTCCAACATCTTGTTTGTCGGTCAGACGGGAACAGGAAAAACCTTATTGGCAAAAACAATTGCCAAGTTTCTCAATGTGCCCTTTGCCATCGTGGATGCTACCGTATTTACGGAAGCGGGATATGTAGGAGAAGATGTAGAAAGTATGTTGTCTCGATTGCTGCAGGCTGCAGATTATAATGTGGACGCCGCTGGTAAAGGTATCGTCTATATCGATGAGATTGATAAGATTGCCCGTAAGCGCGACAACCCATCGATTACCAGAGATGTAAGTGGAGAGGGTGTGCAACAAGCCTTGCTTAAGATGCTCGAAGGAACAGAGGTTAATGTACCACCTTACGGCGGACGTAAACATCCGGAGCAAAAAATGATTCAGGTGAATACCTCGAATATACTCTTCATTATGGGTGGCGCATTCGATGGCATTGCAAAAGTTATCGCCAAGCGATTGAACACACAAGTTATTGGATTTAACAAAACAGACGCTTCTTTGAAAGATGAAGAGAATCTGTTAAAATATATCTCACACCAGGATTTGAAATCTTATGGTTTGATTCCGGAATTGATCGGAAGAATGCCAGTATTGACCTATTTGAATCCTTTGGATCGTGAAACCTTGGTTCGTATCCTTACTGAACCAAAGAATGCCTTGATCAAGCAGTATCAGAAAATATTTGCCATCGAGGATATTAAGTTGGTCATCAAGAAAGACGCCGTAAATTTCATTGCTGAAAAAGCATTGGAATACAAGTTGGGCGCCAGAGGATTAAGATCTATTCTCGAAGCGATCTTAACGGACGCTATGTTCGAATTGCCTTCTCAAAAAGATGTCAAAGAGTTTGTTGTTGACAGTGCCTACTGTGCAGATCAGTTGAAGCGTTCAGCTATTGCGAAGCTGAAGGTGGCTTAGGTTTAATGCAACAATGAAACAATGCAACAATGCAACAATGAAACAATGGAACTATGCAACAATGACACAATGACACAATGCAACAATGAATCAATGGAAC
>JABDJE010000235.1 GCA_013002625.1 Saprospiraceae bacterium
GGGTTACTCGGCGGAGTTAACACAAGCCGCATACAGGGTTGGGGATTCATCAACCAATATCATTACGCCATTGATGCCATACTTCCCATTGGTGGTGGTCTTTTGTCAGCGCTACTTTAAGAAGACAGGTATTGGAACATTGGTATCCATCATGATTCCATACTCCATTGCATTGCTGATTATTTGGACGATATTCTTGGTGATCTTTTGGGTAAGTGGAATGCCGTTGGGCTTGCAGGCGAGTTATATATATGGGTAGTGGGTTTTAAGTTTCAGGTTACAAGTTTCAGGTTACAAGGAGAAATTATGGATAATAAGAAAGCCCGCCCCATGTGCGCTTGCTGTTTAATTTTCCTTTCGACCGAATGCAATGAGTGGAGAAAGATTCTGGGTTAAGAATATGTTGTTTTAAAATATAAAAGAGAAATCCTTGATGGTATTTGGCAATATATCCATTGAAACTTAGTTGTGCGTTTAATTACGAGGCAATAGAATATAAATAACTTAGTTTTATAAATGCTAGATTGATATTAAATGGTAGGAACTTATTGATTATTCCCAAGGTAATCACTTTTATTTTCAGCTACTTTAGAAAGCTCTATAGGTTCTATTCTGTATTCTTTTGTTGATAAGACTCGTGACTTCAAATACTTTGATAATTCCTGATCTAGGCAATACACATAACATCCCTTCATTCCTCTGGTCATTAATACTCTGTAGGTATTTAGGATTATTTTATTTGCAATCTCAAATGCCCTATCTGGATCTTCCTTAATCATTTTTTTAATACCTCTTATTGACTGGTCCATTTTTGATCTTGCAAGTACATTAGTTGCTATCTCACCATTTTCATACAAAAGGTCTTGGCCAATTATTACTCCTACATAATCTAATTCCAATCCCTGGCATGTATGAATACAGCCAATCTCATTTATGGAATTTTCAGCAATAATCCAGTTGCTTCCATCTTTGGTTAAGTTCCATGTCATTCCAAAATCATACTCTGGAATAGTAACGTCTTTTATAGAAGAATCTTTTTTGCTCAACCAATCCCAACAATAACCAGCTACCATTCTGGATTTATTATTGAATTTGTTTCTTTCCTCAATCGCTGTTCTTAATTCATTAGGATTATCAAACACCCTAAAATCATATTCTTTTGTGTCAAAGGAATCATTGGCTGTCTCTCGAATACCTAGAATATTATCTAGCCATCCCAGATACCCATCAGAACCATTACATCTAAATTGAGATTGAAGTTTTAGAATTCTGACTGCACCATTTTCTTTTTCTGCCCATTCTCTAATCTTGCTTACTTCACCAATATCTTTGATGTGTATTTGTTGATGATCATCAACAAAAAATATTGAAAACTTTGAGGCACTTATGATCTCCAGAACCTGATTTACGCCTAAATTTCCATAAAGACCACTCTTTAAATTTAGTCTGTGAGCTTCATCGACAATTAATGCATCAAATTGATTTTCTTCAGAATCTATAAATCCTCCAGAGCTTCGAAATAAATTATTAAATGCAGTTTTTTTTATTGTTCCAGTAAGCTTACTTGCATATACCGCTCTTGGAGCTGCATTTTTTGTCACATATTGACTTACTAATCCTTGCTTGGTTAAATTCACTAACAGATTTATTGCTACAACACTTTTTCCTGTACCTGGACCACCTTCAACAATTAAAACTTGTTTGTTTGCTGGGCTTGCTTTTCTTGCCATTTCAATTGCTGTCTCATAAACTAACTTTTGATCATCTATCATTATAAATTCTTCATTGCCTCTTAACATTGAGGATAAAGAATCAGCGAGTTGTTTAGAAGGTTTGAGTTTGCCATTGTCTATTCGGAAGAGAATATTTGAGTCATCACCATGCCTAATATATTTCTTTATAAATTCTCTTAGTTTAAGAGCATCTGCTTTCAAAAACAAGGGTGCTTTATCTATGTACTCTTTATAATGAACATTCGTAATTTGATCATCAAAGTTATAATTATGTAGGTATGCGCATGGTTGAAGAAATATGTTTTCTTCTTGAACGGTTTCATTGAATCCATTAATTAATTGTACATAAGACCAAGCTTGATATGAAGGATGTGAAGTTTCCACGAGAGCGCCTTGCATCCATGTTGAAACAATTGCATCCTTTGAGTTTAGTTTTGCTTCCTGCCATTGTTTTAGTTCAATTACAACAACTGTTTCATTATTGCCAGCATCTTTTCCTGAGATCAGGAAATCAACTCTTTTGGAGGTTAGAGGTATTTGGTATTCAATTGCAATTTTAGAGTCCTCAGGAATTTCAGGATCTATCATAATATTATTCATGTACATCATTGAATTTCTCCAAGATGAAATCTCTGAAGATGATGTCTTTCTACCTAGTGACTCTTGAAAAGCCTTATATATTTTCTCTTCAATTATATTATTTAATACATCCTTAGTGAAGTCATTCTTTGATCCTTGATAAACAATCATTCCTACAATTTATTGTATTTAGTAGAGACCCCTTTTGATTTTTCAACAGGATATTTTACTGCATTCTTCTCCATTTTTTCCAATATGATTTCTTGAACATCAAATCCATGTTTATGTGCAAGTAAAAATGCAAACGTGAATATATCTGCTAATTCTTCTTTAATATTTTCTTTGTCTACTAATTCGGATTCTTCAATATTCTTCCAAAGGAATAATTCATTAAGTTCAGCTGCTTCTATAGAAATGGCGGCTGCAAGGTTTTTAGAGTCATGGAATTGTTCCCAGTCTCTTTTATCTCGGAACTCTAATATTCTATTAATTATATTGTTTAGGTCTGACATACTCGCAAATTAATATAGGATAATGAGCATTAAAAATTTTATGTAACGATCCTTATTGAATTAACCATTTTGACTGACACTAGCCGGTAAAAATAATTAGATGGAATTTTAAGATACTTTACCCCCTGAAGGACTTCATTTTCATTCAGCCTTTAGAGTGGGCACAAAGTTCAAATGTTCATTTCAAATTGAATGATTGCAACACATTAGTCTACCCAATATCGATTTCCTTAATATTTTGATCGAAAAATATAACATGTTGTCTTTAGCATCATTAGATTATATACGGTTTTTATATTTCACAATTTAAAACTTATGCAACCAACAACAAATCAGAACGATTCAGCTAATGTACCAACCCTAACAGAGTACGATAAGGAATATCATAATTGGAGTAGGCATTATGACTCTGTTGTTTGGAATATATATAGCATTACAGCAACAGTGATGTTAGCTCTAGCTGCTTATGCAATAGCTAATTTTCATTTTTTATTACCAATATTTGGAGTTTTAGCCAGCGTAGTTTCATTTTTTTTCGTTGCAAGTTTTCGCAACTTTCAAAGGAATTTACCTATCCATAATATTCGAACTAGCTTTGTTGCTAGTCAATGGAGCGTAATAACAAGCCTTTACATCACTTGCATTTTACTATGGACAGGATTATTTCATTTTAAAACAGAAAGTGAAATTTGGATCCATGTAATGGCTGGTATAATTGCGCTACTATTATGTATAATTATTCGCTGTATTGGTGTTATAGCGAACTCAAAAACCAAGCAATAATAATTGCATGAAGGCAGATATATCCATTGTTAATAAAGCCTATGGATAAACTTCTCGTCCTAAATAGTATAAATTAAAAAAGCCCAACTCTGTCAAAAGACAAAGTCGGACTTTTATGTTGACCCCCTGAAGGACTTCATTTTCATTCAGCCTTCAGGGCGGGCACTAGGACTTCCCAATGTTTTCTTTGGACTTTGTTATTTGTTAGTACCTAGGAATACTAACAAAAAAAGCCCGCACAATGTGCGAGCTTTTTTGTTGACCCACTAGGACTTCCCGATGCTCATTTCATTCGATCGGGATAAACTTCTCGTCCTAAATAGTATAAATTAAAAAAGCCCAACTCTGTCAAAAGACAAAGTCGGACTTTTATGTTGACCCACTAGGACTCGAACCTAGAATGACGATACCAAAAACCGTAGTGTTGCCAATTACACCATGGGTCAATAGGAATTGCAAAAGTATAATAATTCTTATTTAATTAAAATAGGGGAAGAGAAATATATTTATTCTTTTTCTCTTACTTTCTTACCATTGCCGTAAGAAAGTAACAAAGAAGGTCTAGCCTTATCCTAAGGTCTTTATGCTTAGCTATTTAGCTTCAGCTCAATGATATCTGTTTGTGCACTGCTGCGCAGCTCAAACCACTACGATATCATTTCGCTCTCCGCCTGACAAAGTCTTGTTCGGCGAACAGGCCAGACTTGGGGATAAGTCGATTTTTTAAATCGTTCAAAATAGAAGTGCTCCCTGTCTGCCAGAATTATTCTCAAAGCAGGCGTAACAAAAGTGTCAAAGAAAAATCAAACCTTTAATTTATAAATATCCCTCAACTGCCGACCCAATCCATTTAAATCCAAGCCATATCCAATTACAAACTCTGGTGGAATATCCACGCCTACATAATCCAAAGGCACAATATCATTATGCTCATCTGGTTTGCTCAATAATGTACAGATTCTGATACTGGCCGGTTCCCTGAGCTGAAGTTGCTCAAGAAAACTTTCTATGGTGAGTCCTGTGTCAACAATATCCTCTACAATGATAATATGCTTGCCCCGCAAATCTGTCTGGACATCCAACACAAAATCCACAACACCCGTGCTGCTCATATCCTTATATGAGGTGAGTTTGACGAACTGAACATGGTGATCAAATTCAAGCTGTCTGATCAAATCAGCCATAAAGATGAATGATCCATCAAGAATTGAAATCAGTACTACTTCTTCTTCCACCCTGCCATAATCACGGTTGATTTCTGAAGCGAGACGCATCACCAGATTTTGTATCTCCCAGTTGGGGATATACATTTCAAACGTTTTATCGAAATAGTTCACTTCAGACATTATAAACCGAATTGGTCAATTAAATATACCAAACTTGTCATAGCCGCCGCCCCTAATTTTAATTCGCGCACATTTACATTGGCGAATACATCTGCTTCTGTATGGTGAAAGTCAAAGTATCGTTGAGAATCCGGACGCAATCCTATCAAAAGGCCTTTCTGAGATTTGAGGGGACCGATATCGGCACCCCCGCCACCCGCTTTCAAAAACAAATCATAGGGATCCAAAAATTTGTCAAAGCTTTGCAAGTTCGCTAAATACGGTTTAAATACTTCCGCATCTGCACTGCACGCAAATCCTCTTGGTGTAAATCCCCCAGCATCGGATTCAATAGCCGCCAAATGAAATTCTCCAGCAGCGTTGGAAGCCTCTGCGTAAGCCAGGCCACCCCCTAATCCATTTTCCTCATTCATGAACATCACACATCTTATGGTGCGCTTAGGCTTGTACCCCAAAGCATTTAAGGTATGGATGACCTGTATGGAATGTACACAGCCGGCGCCATCGTCGTGCGCACCGCCGCCCACATCCCAACTGTCCAAATGTCCACCCACGAGAATGATTTCATCAGGATGGGTGCTGCCCCGTATTTCTGCGATGACATTATAAGACTGCACGGGTTCCAGCATTTGAGCATAATTTTCAATATAGGCTTCTACAGTATGCGAATTGAGAAGGGTACTTAACCTGTCTGCATCATTGGTGCTGATGGCTATCGAAGGGATAGGTTCAGAATCACCATACAATTGCACACCTGTATGTGGGAAATCATCCTTATTGGTGGTCATGGACCGCACCAATACAGCTGCAGCGCCGTACTTTGAAGCACGCGCTGCCCCGTATACCCGCTGGTCCACAGCTTCCCCGTATGCATGAAATGTCCGCACTTTAGTTGGGTCCATCGCCCTGTTAAAAAAGACGATCTTGCCTTTCAGTTCAGCCTCACCGAGTAATTCCAAGGTATCCAATCCATTAACTTCAATGACTTGACCAGTGACACCGCCTTCTCCTGTACCTTCACTGTTGCCCAATGCCAATGCATTGAGTTCGATTTGCTGACCATCGTATTGTATGCGAACGATTTCCTTTTGTGGGCCTCGATCCCAAAGTGGTACTTCGCAGGGTTGTAACCAGGCAGTGTCAACAATGTCAATTGATTTTAAAACCTTCTGCGTGTAATGAACCGCTTCCAAAGAGGCTTCTGATCCGGCTAATCTTCCCCCAATAGTATCCGATAAATACTGTAACCATGTATCACATTCACCCTCTCCGAGGCTGTGATCATAGATACTTTTAATAAAAAAGGCGTGCTCTGCATCTTGTTGAGACACTAAGCTGAGGGCCGAAATATTGAATATTATCAAAAAAAAGCTGGTAAATATTAAAGAATGTTTGATGATTTCGAATTTTTAAAGTTTCAGGAAATAATTTTCATACACATGACAAAAAAAAATATAATTTTCCCTTAGGAATTATTCTAAATAATTCCGTTTGGTTTCATTTGGTTAGGGTTGAGGTAGTGCAAATGCATTACCTCATTTTTTATTTAAACCCACACAAAATGTTACTTTCATCCAAAATAACGTCTTAAAATTATATCCCAACAAATTATTAATACATTTTGATCAATCTACTATACCCCCTCTTATCCTCGGATATACCGAAAGACGTAAGTGACGAGGATGTGGTTAAGCTATATTTGGAAACACAAAATGTGGCTTATTTCAATATCCTGTATGAAAGGTATTCAGGAAAGATCTTTGCCAAATGCATTTCTCTGCTTAAAGAAGAGAGCAGTGCCGAGGATGCAACACAGGATGTTTTAATGAAAATATTATTGAACATGTCCAAGTTTGGAGGAAGGAGTCGATTTTCAACCTGGGTATATTCAATTACCTACAATTATTGCATTGATTATTTAAGACGCAAGAAAAAAGATCCAAGCGTCTACGTAGATGACTTTATCGAAAACCTCGATGTTGAAGATGATGTTGACGATAGGTTTTTATTGGAAACAAATGTTAAACGCTTAAAGGTAATTTTGGGTGAAATACCCTCAGGGGATAAAGCCATTCTTTTAATGAAATATCAGGATGAAATGTCTATTAGAGAAATGAGCGGTATTCTTGATAAATCAGAGAGTGCCATTAAGATGAAAATCAAAAGGGCCAAACAAAAATTTCAAAAGACTTACAAAGAAAAGTATAAAGAATAGAACATGAACAATTTTAAGGAGTTAGAAAAAATCCAGGAGGAGCAGTATCGCAACAACCTCTTGAAAGTCAAAAGCAACATCAATGGCAATTTGGACATTTTTAGTTCCATTACAAATGTTGTTGAATTGTTTTTCACCAAATTCATTGCACTTCTGGTCGATATGGCAGGAGGAAGCTCTGATAATGAGAATAAAAACGAGAATTAATTAGTAAAAACAAAACAGGTATATGCTTTCCGAATCAAATGCATTGCAGGAATTGATAACAAAATTCGTCTCAGGCGTACCAAATTTTGTGATGGCAGTCGTTGTCGCCTTAGTAGGTATTATTGTGTCGAAGATTGTCTCGAAAATTGTCAAAAAATTCCTTATTAAAATCAAGATTGATAAACTGGGTGATAAGTTGAATGAAATCGAGTTTATCGAAAAATCAAATTTCACTATAAAACTCAGCACAGTTTTTAGCAAAGTGGTATACTACTTTCTGGTTCTATTCTTCTTGGTTGCCGCAAGTGATGTTTTGAAAATGCCTGCTGTTTCTAACCTGGTCATTGGCATATTTAATTTGATACCGCACCTAATTGTGGCAGGTATTATTTTAATTCTTGGGACGCTCCTGGCGGATGCAATCAGAGGTATTTCACAGACAGGCATGGAATCACTCGGCATTCCTTCGGCAAGGATGATCGCAAACTTTGTTTTTTACTTCTTGTTTATAAATGTTGTTATCTCAGCCATGACCCAAGCCAAGATTAATACCGAATTCCTGGCCCAGAATATTTCTCTGATTATTGGCGGGTTGGTTCTTGCCGTTGCCATTGGGTATGGTCTGGCATCAAAAGAATCTATGGCCAACTTTTTGGCCAGTTATTATTCGAGAGGTAAATTTGAGGTCGGAGATACGATAACAATAGATGATACAACAGGCAGGGTTGTATCAATGGATAAATCCTGTGTCACTATTGTAAATGAAGCTGGGCATAAGGTGATTTTTCCCTTAAGCAAGATTAGTCAATCGAAAATTGAAATTCATAATAATTAATTAAATGTATTTAGAAATGAACGTATTACGTATACTATTATTTATTTGTTTGTCTACAGTCATGTTGCAAGCACAATCGCTTGAAGATTTACAAGAGATGAAAGCCGAAAAAATGGCTCAAATCGGAGATTTACAAAGTGAAATCAGTACACTCCAGGGTGAAGTCAACGGTATCCAAAAAGATATCGACAAGTTGATCGGATGGCGTAAAGGGTTTTCTGGCCTTATTGGATTTGATTTTAATAATTCCAATGGATGGGCTGCCAATCCAAATCCAGATGCCAGTTCATCTGCCTTAAATATTGCTTTAACAGCATTTGCTAACAAAGATGGAGAGAAATACTTTTGGAATAACAAAGGTATAATTACGAAATCTTGGCAGGATGTAGACTTAAGTGATGCAGACAGCGGCAATGATGATGATGGACTGTTTGATAACGGAACAGTTGACATTTTCAATATTCAGTCCCTATATGGATATAAGTTATCTGATAAATTAGCTGTCTCAGCTATGGCAGATTTAAACACCTCTGTTGAGAACTTCCTAAGTCCTGGGACACTTGATTTTGGCGCTGGGGTAACATGGTTACCAGCCAACAACTTAACTGTTGTAATTCATCCTTTGAACTACCACCTTGCATTTTCAGGCGTTGATGGTGTTGATTCTCAAGGTGGTCTTGGCGCTAAGATCAGAGCAGATTACAACCAAGGTTTTGACATTGCAGGTAAAGGGTTGAATTGGAATTCAACATTGATGACATTTATTCCTTATTCTAGCAACGAACCAACGCTTTTCGAATACACATGGTTGAATACCTTATCTTTCGAAGTTTGGAAGGGTATTGGTGTAGGTATAGGCTTCGGATTGAGAAACGCAGAATTTGAATCTCCGGATACACAGTCTTATTATTCTATAGGGCTATCGTATAATCTATAAATAAAACAAAACTTTTCTTTTAAAGGACCTTGTTCTTACGAGCAAGGTCCTTTTTTGTTTAGGCCTTGGGCTTAAGTTTCAAACTTAAGCCTAAAGTTAGTTCGATGAACTGGCGCACAAGTTTTTGAACGGCAAAAAATCTAGAGTTTTCGTCCCTTTGGGGCGATGCCTACGCGCCGTACTATGTACTTAGGCAGGCGGGCCAAAGGGACAACAAAAAAGAAAAAAATAAATTTAATATTACCCCATATATAAAACTCTTCCCTCTCCAGGGTAACACTTTTATATTCTTATCCTCTTCTTGATGTAGTTTTTTTTTAGATAAGATAAAATACATTATGTACCCTCTAGACACATTGATAAAGAATACGCGTCTATTTCTTTTAATATTCATTTCCATTCAGATAAATGCCCAAACCGAAACCAAGATTACCGCTTCAGATGGAGCAATGGAGGACCGGTTTGGTTTTGAAGTTGGTATTAGTGGAGATCGTGCAGTTGTTGGAGCATATCAAGATGATGATGATGGTTCTAGTAGTGGATCGGCTTACATATATGAATGGGATGGTAATAGTTGGATTGAAACAAAACTCACAGCATCAGATGCCGAAGCTGGAGATAGGTTTGGAGAATCAGTATCAATTGATGGAAACAGAGTTATTGTTGGTGCAGGTTATGATGGCGATAATGGTTTCTTCAGCGGATCAATATACATATATGAATGGGATGGGAGTAGTTGGGTTGAGACTAAGATTACGCCCTCTGATGGTGCATTTTCAGACTTATTTGGTCGATCGGTATCCATAGATGGCAATAGAGCTATAGTTGGTTCTGAATTTGATGACGATAATGGTTCAAATAGTGGTTCAGCCTATATATTTGAATGGGATGGGAACGGTTGGCTTGAGACCAAGATCACAGCCTCTGACGGTGTGAGTAATGATGTATTTGGGGAACCAGTTTCAATTAATGGCGACAGAGCTATTATTGGTGCCGTAGGTGATGATGATAATGGTTCAAATAGTGGATCGGCATACATATATGAATGGGACGGCAGCAGTTGGGTAGAAACAAAGTTGACTGCCTCTGATGGCGCAACGGGTGATAAGTTTGGTCGATCGGTATCAATTGATGGCAATAGAGCTATAATTGGTTCTAACTTTGATGATGATAATGGTTCAAATAGTGGTTCTGCTTATATATATGAGTGGGATGGAAGTAGTTGGGTTGAGACCAAAATCACAGCCTTTGATGGGGCAGAATCAGATTTGTATGGATCTTCAGTTTCAATTAATGGCGACAGAGCTATAGTCGGTAACGCAGGTGATGACGATAATGGCAGCAGTAGTGGGTCAGTATACATATATGAATGGGACGGAAGTAGTTGGCTTGAGACAAAGATTGTAGCCTCAGATGCAGATGTAGGAGATAATTATGGTGCAGCAGTATCTGTAGACGGAGATAGAACTGTCGTGGGTTCTTACCGTGATGATGATAATGGGTCAGATAGTGGTTCAATATATATTTATGATTTTTGTCCAGAAGTTATAAATACTTTCCAAGATGCTGGTTCTGGCCTTTGGCTGGATGCCTCCAATTGGTCCTTGAATGAAGTTCCTGCAAAGTGTCACAACGTTATAATACCTAATGGCCAAATGGCGCTCATTCAAAATGGTGAATTGGCAGAATGTTTTACATTAGACGTGCAGCCTGGTGGACTCTTTGAAGTGATTCAAGGTGGTAAGCTGGATGTTATGATTGAAGATTAATATTGGTTAGAATAATATGATCCCTTTAAAGGACCTTGTTCTTACGAGCAAAGTCCTTTTTTGTTTAATCTTCCATTTTCCCTTTGGCATCCATGAAGTACAAAGACTTTAGGGCAAGCGCAACAAAAGTGGCGAACCTGTCCGCAGAACTGGGTACGCAGGCATGCGTGAAGTGCTTGTTCAAAATAAGCTGCTTTAGCTTCGCCCATTTTCTTCAGCTCATCTTGGCTGCTTCCCTTCGTTCTGACGATTTCAGATCAACACTTATAGTCGCTGACACCATTTTTGGCCTTACACTAGTATTTTGGACGATCTTTAATTCCGACTTAGCCCAACTTGTCTGCGGCGATAAGATACCGTCGTGGCTTGGATCCTGACAATTATAAAATAATGTCAGGATGCGCAAACAGGTATCTTTGAGCTGAAGGCTTCGAGTGATGCAAGAAGACCTTTGGGGTAAGTCTAGAGTTTTCGTCCCTTTGGGGCAATGCCAAAGGGATAAAAAGTAAGGAATAAAAATATAATTTTACCCCATGGATAAAAAACTCTTCCTCCTCGACGGCCACGCACTTGTTTATAGAGCGCACTATGCATTTATAAATAGACCCCTCATCAACTCAAAAGGCATCAATACCTCTGCCATAACAGGATTTGTCAGGGCATTATGGGACATAATGCAAAAGCAAAAACCAACCCATCTCGCAGTGGCTTTTGATCCCAAAGGACCTGTATTTAGAAACCGGGATTTTGAAGCCTATAAGGCCAACAGAGATGCGCAACCAGAAGATATTGGCATTGCACTGCCCTATATCGAATCCATCGTGAGAGCCTTCAATATTCCAATTGTTATGGTTGAGGACTACGAAGCAGATGACGTCATTGGCACACTTGCAAAACAGGCAGAAAAGGAAGGATTTAAAGTCTACATGGTGACACCCGACAAGGACTATGCACAGCTTGTTTCTGATAATATCTTCATGTACAAACCTTCGCGTCAGGGGAATGGTGTAGACATTCTTGGCGTACCGGAAGTATTGGAAAAATGGGATATCGAGAATGTGGATCAGGTCATCGATGTATTGGGCCTGCAAGGAGATAGTGTTGATAATATTCCAGGCATTCCTGGTATTGGAGCCAAGACCGCGGTGAAACTCCTGAAGCTTTATAAGTCGCTTGAAGGCATATTAGAAAATACGGATCAGCTTAAAGGTAAACAGAAAGAGAATGTAATAAACTTTGCCGAACAGGGTCGCTTATCCAAGCAGCTGGCTACCATCAAAATAGATGTACCGATTCAATTTGATGCCAAACTTTATGAATTAGAGCAATACAACCAGGAGGCCTTAACTGAAATATTCAGAGACCTGGAATTCAGATCATTGGCTGATCAGATTTTGGGCAAATCCGTTCCCGTGCAAGGTCAATTGTTTGGTGGGGGCGAAACAAAGGCAGCTCAATTTAAAGCCGCAGAGGATTATGCTGTTTCAGATAAGAATATTGAGAATACAGAACATAATTACACCTTGGTCAATACCGAAGCGGCCATGAAAGAGCTGGCTTCAGAATTGAATAAACAGAAAGCATTCAGTTTTGATACCGAAACGACTGGCATCGATGCCAATCAGGCAGAACTTGTTGGGCTGGCATTTTCATTTGAACCAACGGTGGCCTACTATGTTCCGGTACCCGATGACAGGAAAGAGGCTTTAGCCATTTGCAATATTTTCAAAGCGCCATTGGAAAATCCAAACATTCTGAAAATTGGTCAAAATATAAAATACGACCTGCTTATGATGAAATGGTATGATGTTGAATTAAAAGGTCAATATTTTGATACCATGATCGCCCATTATCTCCTTGAGCCGGACCTCAGACATAAACTGGACTTTATTTCTGAAGCCTTGTTGGATTATAAAATGGTACCCATCGAAGAACTGATAGGTAAGCGTGGAAAGAATCAATTGAGTATGCGCGATATCGATGTAGAAAAGGTTACCGAATATGCTGCCGAAGACGCTGATATCACATTACAGATAAAAACAATATTGGTCGAGGATTTGAAAAAACAGGAACTGGATGATTTATATTTTAAGGTTGAAGAACCACTTATTGATGTTCTGGGACAAATGGAATATGAGGGGGTCAGAATAGATGGAGCGTTTCTAAACAAATATTCTCTTGTACTTCAGGATAAAATTGCAGAAGAAGAGTCAACCATTTACGAAATGGCCGGGGTCCGGTTTAATATTGGTAGTCCCAGACAAGTGGGTGAAGTCTTGTTTGATAAATTGGGTATACCATATCGTTGGCGAAAAACAAAGACGGGGCAGTATTCAACAGATGTGGAAAAACTGAATGAATTGGCTGTCGAGAATGATATCGTCCAAAAGATTCTTGATTTCAGAATGTATTCAAAATTGAAATCTACCTACGTAGATTCATTGCCCTTGCTGATCAATCCCAAAACAGGACGTGTACACAGCAATTTCAATCAAGCCAGAGCGGCCACGGGAAGATTGAGTTCCGAGAATCCTAATCTGCAGAATATTCCAATAAAAAATGAAGCGGGAAGAGAAGTGCGAAAAGCATTTATACCAAGGGACGAAAATCACATTTTAGTCGCAGCAGATTATTCACAAATTGAATTACGGTTGATCGCTGAAATTTCCCAGGATGAATTTATGTTGGAAGCATTTCATGAAGGAAGAGATTTTCACCGTGCAACAGCTTCTAGAGTATATAATGTTGATTTTGATGCTGTCACTGCCGAGCAAAGGCGCAATGCCAAGACGGTAAACTTTTCTATAATTTATGGTGCGGGTGCGACCAACTTATCGAGACAGTTGGGCATCAAGCGTGCAGAAGCCAAGGAGTTGATTGAAAACTATTTCAAACAATTTAAAGGACTGCGCAATTACATGGTGGATATCGTTGAAAAAGCGCGGGAGCTGGGCTATGTTAAGACATTGGCCGGCCGCAAACGCATTCTGCGTGATATCAATTCACGCAATGGATTGGCGAGAAGTAATGCCGAACGCGTGGCCATCAACACGCCTATTCAGGGATCAGCAGCAGATATGATCAAACTGGCAATGATTGAGATTCATGCGGCTCTCAAGGAAGGTCAATACCAGTCAAAAATGATCATGCAGGTACACGATGAATTGGTCTTCGATGTGCACACATCAGAACTCGATAAAATCAAGGTGTTGATAGATGATAAAATGAAGAATGCTATGCCTAATCTCTCTGTTCCAATCGTGGTTGAAACTGGTACGGGACAAAACTGGCTTGAAGCACATTAATCGATACAACCCTGCATAATGGCTTCGAATAAAGCGCCTGTTTTAACTTCAAATTCCGGTCCTAACAACAGTTCATTCTTGGCGGAGAACTGGACATTTGCACCATTAAATATTGTATTGTAGGCCTCAATGAAATCTGATGTTTGAATTGTAATCACATCGCCATTCATATAATCCTCGGTAATAATGGCACTCGGAATACAATACTTAAGAAAGTATTGTCCCATTACTGAAGTATTGCAACCATTGCTTCCAAGGAAAACATAATCTTCACCGATTATACTGCTGGCAGCACACAATTCATTCCATGGAATAGACTCACTGTTGGCATCGCGTTGCAATAATTCAATCGATGAAGGAGATCCTGTTGCCTGAGTGCTTGGGCTGCTATTCGGATCATCCAGCTTTAGATCAAATGGATCAGAAAAGTCAATGTCTCCATAATTATTCATTATCCAGTAACTACTCAAATTTTCGCCGTTACCGATATCGGGAAGTGGTAAAGCATTCAATCGGGTTGCATAGACCATATTGTTAGGGAATGTCCCGGTCCCTGGAAACACCATTTCCACACCTGTCGTACCGAAAGTATATGTCCCTGCTGAATTAATTAATTCCGAAGCGGATTCACCGCTCCCGACCGGAATCAGACAAGGTGTAAATCCGCTATTTCCTGTTGCTGTTCCATGGTATAAATTTACCTTATCCAAGACGGTTGAATTATCACGGTTAAACTGGTAATAGGCTAAAAAGTCAGGATCAGAAAGTTGATTATCACGGGTCAAATGTCGGAGTGATCTGATTTCATCTTCACTTAATGCCCTATTCCATAAGCTGACCTCATCAATTTCGCCACGGTAATTTCTTGTTGTCCAGGCCTTATAGCTGCCAATTTTCATTGTCGTGATATCTGCTGTATTTATCGTCGTACTATGCTTGACGCCTAAGCCATTTAGATATAATGTGATGCCATCAGATTCTGCTACCAATGCCACGTATGACCACTGACCTTGAGGCACCTCCAAATTACTATCCCACCACCACGCACCGCCTGGCCAATGATAACCCAGAGTATTGTTGCCTTCTCTAAAATTTAATCCTGCCGTTTGGCTGCCGTCATTCATAACTATGCTTGCATAATCGTCCTGAATACCTTCAGGCTTTACCCACGCGGTTATCGTAAATTCATTTGTTGTAATATCAAAATTGGGTAATTGAACCCAATCGCCAGAACCCACTGTCTGAACGGCCAGTCCCGGCACTGTATCCACAGCACATTGGTCGTCCATGTAAATCATTTGATTGTACACATGTGAACTGGTTGTCCCTGAATCATCGGTAACTGTTAGGCTTACATCAAATGAGCCATTGCTTCCCAAAACAACTTTTGGATTTCGGGCCGTTAGATCGCTCACATATTGAGGGGCAGGAGTGAAAGTCCAATCCCATGTTGTATTGAATTGGTCAACTATTGAATGGGAATCAAATTGTATAGTGTCCTTACCACATGTCAGGGAATCTGTTGCTGTCATTATTTGCGCAATCGGATCGAATGTCTGGGGCATGGCGGCCTCCCAAATCCCACGTCCTTTGGATGCCATTCGTATTTTATTGTCTGTATAAAACAAATGCAGCTTCAAGACATTCTGAACCACCGGAAGACCAGAGTCATATTGCACCCATCCGGGAACAGCGGGATCGAAATAATAAAAACTATTTTGAGTCAATGCATAAATCAATCCACCACTTCCACCATGGTAAGCCAGGTCACGTACCTTGTCACCATCGAATAAACTGGTTGTCATGTTGGTCCAGCTTGATCCACCATTTATACTTTTGTAAATCTTTTGTCCATTGCCACCATCAACAGTGCCTACGTATACTTCATCACCGTTTTCTGGATTCACGGTAATTTCAAGACGCCAGCGGTTGTTACTCGGGATATCTGTGAGTTTTGACCAGCTCTGGCCGCCATCAATCGTGCGATGTACTTCACACCAATCCCAGTAACCGCCATTCGGTTGAAATACGGCATAGATAATATTCGGATTGGTCTTGCAGTATTCCATTTCAAGCACCCGTCCATTTCCAAAATCATGCAACACAGTCCAATTTGTTCCACCATCCCGAGACGCCCAGATAATGGAATCTTTTCCGGCAATCATGTGGTCAGCATAATGGGGGTGATGATAAAAGCCCGATGAATAAGAAGTCGTATAGGCCTCATTGGGTATCAGGTAAATTGGATTTGTGTTAGTTGTTGCGCCGCCCAAGGTATCCGATATAATCTTTGAGACGGTATAACCAGACCAATACTGGTTGAAATAGGCATTTTTATTATTCAAGCTATTGACATAGCCCGTTGATTCTTCTACACCTCCTACATTGTGACTCAAGCCTACACCGTAGTTATCGTAGTAAACTGTATTGCCGTTATGGTATTTGCCACCGACAAGCACATCGTCATTCCAGCCTGCACCAAAGCCCCAAAAGTCTGCACCAATTACACCATATTTTCTGGAACTGTGACTGTTCAGATCATCATTGGAATAATTTATACCGCCATCAGAAGCTACCCAGATATCATTGCCTTGAACATGGATAGATTGAATATCGGCATGGACATCACTCAACCGGGTGGAATTGGCCGCACCTATACTTACATAACTTACCCCTCCATCAGAAGATTCATTAAGTCTAATGGTTCCAAACCACATCAAGTCGGCATCATTGGGAGAGACTTCAAAATCAAAATTATAAAACCCCTGATGGTAACCACCTGCGTAAGCCGCGGCATTCCAGGGCATCGTATTTATGGCTTGATAGGGTCCACCAATCTGACCGGAAGGCAGATACCAGTTCGAACCACTGTCATTACTTCTATATATACCGATCCATCCATCGTCACCGGCCTTGCTCGTTCCAATTAATGTTGCATACACGCGATCCGGGTCATCGGGTGAGACGCCAATTTTACCCCCGTTTTCAGAAGCTTCAGCCGGCACTTGTGGGTTATACCAACCCGATGCAATCAAGGACCAGTTTGTACCGCTGTTGACCGATCTGAAAAATTCGGTTTTAACAGCACCCGGATTGGACTTAAGCATGTATACCGTATCGTGATCTGTAGGATGAAAATCAACATCCCATACTGCCGTTGTATAAGGCCTGCTCCAGGATGAACCGCCATTTGTAGATATGTATAATCCATTAGAAGCCGCCAGGAAAATACGATTGGCGTCATCGGGATCAAACTTGATTTCATATACAGATCCACCCAAATTATAATTTTCGCTCCAGCTGGCGCCACCATCTGTACTTCTGTATAAGCGATTATTGCCGCCGATATAAAAAATGTTGTCGTTATTTGGATGTATGCTTACTGCAGTGATGCCATTGCAGAAAACCTCATCTTTTGAAATCAACGTCCAGGTAAGACCTTTGTCTGTCGTCTTATACACGCCACTGCTTTCCGTACCACAAATGAGCAGTTGGTCATTGTTGACAGACTGATCGATTGAATAGACGTTGGCATGGGTCGAGATGGCTTGAGTTGTACCATTTTTATAGGTTTCAAATGGACCTATACTGGTCCAGATATCCATAGATTTATTATTGGATTTCTTGGCTTTGAGCAGGGCAAATTGAGCAGACTCTTCTTCAGGTGTGGGGATCTCGATTTGAGCTTTGGTATTTAACAAAGGCTCAACACGTCTAATCCAATGTTTGAAATTTTGAGTATGAATTGTCTTTTTAAATGCGTGGACTTTGTAGTATGTATTATATCCGTCTACCACCTCATCCACACTTGGTTTATCGGAATACATCAATTGTGCCCACGATGGTGCTTCTGCAATCTCATTGGGAGAAGGAATTGCTCTAAAGAATGTGGATGAATTTTGACCATTTACACCAACCAGAAAAAAAATAAAAATGATAGTCAAATATTTCATTGAAATGTATTTAGAATCATGACCGGATAGGAAAAACTGTTGTAAAAATGCCGACAGCAGTTAAAAGTAGTGATTAATCAGTTAAATGATAGTTAAACCAGAGCCATTTTCTTTACTACATTTGTTTTAAATCATAGATTGAGATTCAAACGTTAACCTATAACACTAGAATGAAAACTACATCAACAATTTTAATGCTGGCAGCCTGTTTGGTTTTTTCTGCATTTACAGCAGCAAGCTATTCTACCGTTCCTTCCGTAGATGTAAAAACCCTGCGTGGCAAAACAGTAAACATCCAGGATTATGTTGGAAATGATAAGCTAACTGTTATGAGCTTTTGGGCTACTTGGTGCAGCCCATGTAAAAGAGAGTTGGATGCCATTGCTGACATCTACCCCGACTGGCAAGAGGAATACAATGTCGAAGTGCTTGCCATTACAATCGATGACACAAGAACATTGGCTAAAGTTCCTGCTTTGATTGAAACCAAAGGATGGGAATATACTGTTCTGGCAGACGTCAAAGGTGAGTTGAAAAAGGCATTGAATTTCCAGACCATTCCACAGACCTTCTTAGTGAACCAAAAAGGAGAGATTGTGTACACACATTCAGGCTATAATCCAGGTGATGAATATGAACTTGAAGAAGAGCTGAAAAAACACGCCAAATAGAATAATAAAGTTTCTAATATACAAGAGGCCGCACCCAGGGTGTGGCTTTTTTTTTGTATAAATGCCAATTCTGACGTGAACAGAATCAGAGATGTTCTGTTGGACTTGCATGTTGGTATAATTTAGCTTGCATCAAAACCACCAATCTAATTTTATAGATTATTTTTTCGAAGTACATTTGTGGGCTCAACAAAGAGATAAAAGCATCAAAGATGAGTGGATTTAATACGCTTAAAGTAAAAGAGAAAATTCAGGAGACTGCTGATAGTTGTTCTTTTCTGTTTGATATTCCTGAGGAATTGGCCTCCGAGTATAAATATAAGCCAGGGCAGTATTTGACATTAAAAGTGACTGTAAATGGTGAAGAATTAAGGCGGGCCTACTCTATATTCACCGCACCATTTCAGAATGCTTATGGCTGTACTGTGAAAAGAGTAGAAGGGGGTCGTGTTTCAAATCATTTGTTGGATACGGTTCAGGTCGGAGAAGAATTGGAAGTTATGGGGCCTCAAGGAAAATTCATAGTTACACCTGATCATGATGCTTCAAGAGATCATTATTTCATAGCAGGAGGTTCAGGTATTACACCCGTCATGTCCATGATGTTGACTATTCTTGAAGAAGAACCAATGAGCCATGTTTATTTACTTTATGCAAATAGAAATGAAGACTGTGTAATATTTAAAGAGCAACTGAAAGAAATGGTCTCCAAGTACGAGAACCAGTTCAGTTGGTTGAATATATTATCAAGACCCAATACTGAAAAAAGCAAAGGTCTGGGAGGGCTATTTGGTAAAAAGAAAATAGCATGGGAAGGTATGATAGGTCGTATAGATGCATCTAAATTGCAAATCTTTCTGGATGATCATCCTTCTAAAACAAATAACGATGTATTCTATTTGTGTGGCCCTGGTGGCTTGATTGAAACCTCACAGCAATTTCTCGAAAATAGAGGCGTTGCCAAGGATAAAATTTTACAAGAATACTTCACCAACCCTGAACAGGAAGGTGATAAGAAGGCTGCACCATCGGTTGTTTCATCTGGGGCATGTCAGGCCGAAGTCACGCTTAACGGTGAGACATTTGAAGCGACTGTTCCAGAAGGAAAGACTGTCCTGGAAGCTTTAATTGAAATGGGTAAAGATCCCCCGTATTCTTGTACAAGTGGCGCTTGCTCAACTTGTGTTGCAAAGGTCACAGAAGGAGAAGTTGTAATGGATGCTTGTTTTGCTTTGGATGACGATGAAGTGGCTGATGGCTTTGTATTGACTTGCCAGGCAAGGGCAAAAACCAGCACCCTAAAGCTGAATTATCAAGCTTAATTGTTAATTTTTTCTCGACCGCAATACACGGATCATAATTTCAATACTTAATGTGATGCCAATGAACAGGAGCGGATCCTGATCGGCCTGGATGGCTATACCATAGCTTCTTTTTGAAATGGAGTTGCTTCTGGATATTTTGGCTACCTCTTCTCCTGATTTGGTAATTGTAAAATCACTTTTACGGAAGTTTCCCAAGGCAAAATATGCACCATACATGCTTAATATTTCAAGTTCCGTTTTCCCAAGTTTCACTATGCGCTTAATTTCAGCAATATGGTCGTCGAAGGCGCGCAATTCAAAGCTCATCTTGAAGAACTTAAATGGCCGAACGATCTGCATGATTTCTAATCCATTGTGATCTTCAATTTTGAACTTGCGCATAAAACTGAATGGATGAGGGCGCATGCGGTACTTGAGCATGCCATCCTCATCCAATATATCATAGGTCTTAGTGAAAAAACCTCTTCGTTCAATTGTGAATAATTTAAAATCCATAATTTAGGATTTATACATAATCCATTTTCCTACCTCTTTGAAGTTAACTTTTTTGCCGTACATCAAAATACCAACACGATAAATTCGGCCAGCCAACCATGCAAAAAACCAACATGATAAAATCAACAATAAAATCGACAATCCAATTTGCCACATCGGGGGATCAAAGGCCAACCGTGAAGGCATAATAATCGGAGAGGTCAGTGGAAAAAGAGATCCGAATACGGCCATACCGCCATTGGGATTTTGTAATGAGCCCTGCATCATAATAAATGCAAGAATTACAGGTATCATAATGGGCAACATCAGTTGTTGTCCTTCACCCATATCATCACCCATAGCAGATCCAACTGCCGCAAATAGGGATGAATAGATAAAGTAACCGCCAAAGAAAAATATGACAAACACTGGAATAATCATTGTCCAGTTTAATCCCTTGAATTCATTGATTACCTGATGAAAATCTATGTCATCAGATGCTGCCTGCAGAGATGCGGCACCACCTTGCGAGGCCATATCCTGCAATTGCTGCATATCTTGAGGATCACCACCCATGACGAGTTGAACGCCCGTGACCACAAGTGGAATCAAAATTAGCCAAACGGCGAGTTGTGTTAATCCTACACCCCCCACACCGATAACTTTACCCAACATCAATTGGATTGGCTTAACTGAAGAAATCATAAGCTCAACAATACGATTGATTTTTTCTTCCATAACACTCCGCATGACCATTGAACCATAAATGAATATGACCATATACATGATAAAGCCCATGATCCCTCCAAGGGCTGTACCGATAACAATAGATAGCTTACTGGATGTATCTTCACTGCCAGCTTTAATTTCACCGTCATCGCCAACAGCTATCGCGCCATTCTCAAGGTCGATGTTCATTTTAAAGCTTTCCAGAATTTCTCGATCGATATTGGATTGATCAATCTTATGCTCTTTGAATACACGCTCCAGTGTGCGTTCGATGCTTTCTATGGTTCCAATACTGAGCTTTTCCTGCGAATAATATTTCACATCATGTTGGGTGGCCATTTTGTTTTCGAACGCAGGAATATAAAGCAATAGGTCATACCCATCTGTTTTATAATCTTCTTTCAATCGTTCCAATGGCGCTCGACTGAATTCATAAATATTTGACTTGGACGTGATCTCGGCGCTTTTTAATATTTCTGAATCGTCTTTCACCAATACCTTTTGTTGAGATTGCCCGCCCTTGGCAACAATTAAGCCACCAACAAGTGCCAACACACCAATACCTATTGGTGTAAGGAGGGTGGTGATGATAAATGATTTTCTTGTTACCCTTATCAGGTATTCACGTTTTATAATTAACCAAAGTTTGTTCATATCAATTGCTTTCGACTTGTTTAATAAAAATGTCATTGAGTGTTGGTAGCACCTCGTTAAACGAGACGATATGCATGCCCAGACTTACAGCATACTTGATCAATTCATTGCCATCTACATCCGCAGGCAATTTGATGGTTATGCTGTTCGCAGTTCTGGATTGAACATCGAATTGAGAAAAATCAGACTTGATCTCTCCGTCGAACTCAATTTTATATAGATTCTCTTTAAAATTTTGCTTGATTTCATTCACATCGCCTTGAAGAATGACTTTACCTTCATTGATTAACACGATCTCCTCACATATTTCTTCCACTTGCTCCATACGGTGTGTTGAAAAAATGATCGATGTTCCTTTCTCCTTTAATTGTCTTATTTCTTCTTTAATAAGGTTGGTGTTGATGGGGTCCAATCCTGAAAACGGCTCATCGAAAATGATCAGTTTGGGATCGTGCACAACAGTAGCGATGAATTGAATTTTTTGTTGCATCCCCTTAGATAGCTCTTCTATCTTTTTGGGCCACCAGGCTTCAATATCAAATTTTTTCATCCAGTAGCCAATCTTTTGTTTGGCTTCTTTTTTATCAAGACCCTTCAATTGCGCCAGATACATCAATTGATCTCCCACCTTCATTTTCTTGTATAATCCCCTTTCTTCAGGCATATAGCCTAATTGAGAGGGGTGATAAGAATTAAGTTGTTCCCCATCGATAAGGATTTCCCCTTCATCTGCGCCAGTGATGGTTGTGATTATTCTGATTAGTGAAGTTTTGCCTGCGCCATTTGGGCCCAGTAAGCCGAAAAGCTTTTGCTTTTCAACGTCGAACGATACGCTATCAACCGCTCGATGGTTGTGGTACTGTTTGACCACATTCCTCAAGGAAAGTATTGCCATAAATTGTATTTAGTTTCAATCGGAAAATATATCAAATATATCAAGCATGTCGTCTAATTCGACAAGCACTTATGTTACTTCTACAAATAGTACGCGTCCAAAGTTTATTAACATTTATTAAAAAGCTTAACAATATTTTAGAACGCAGCTTTGATTTTTACTATAAATTGTGACTCAAAGCAAAGCAAATAAAAAAGAAAATGAAAGGGATACTTACACTATTAATCGCTGTCATCTCAATTTCAGTTTACGGACAGGTAGAAGAAACAAAACATTTATTGTCTTTTGGACACCAGAATGGCTATGTAATTGAACATGATGGCGCAGACGAAAAGATGGTTTATAAATTTTTAGAAGACCATTATAAGAAATATGGGAAGGTTAAAAGGAATAAGAAAGCGGGAGAGTGGAGTTGTGAATCCTGCCAGATTGGCGTCATATCATCATCTCCAATGGATGTCTATTTCAAAGTAAAGGAAGGTAAAGGGCTTACATCGAGCTACCACTTTTTTGATGAAGGCACACAGTTTATTTCCAGTGAAAATAGCGCGGATGCAAGTAAGAAGATCAATAACTTCCTGACCAATGTGTTTTATGAAGTCAAGCGTGATGTTATTAAAATGGAGTTGGAAGAGGAAGAAAAGATTTTGAAAGACTTCGAAAAGGATTTATCCAAACTGGAAAAGAAAAACAAAGACCTCCATGAGGATATCGAAGACTATAAGAAGAAAATTATTGAAGCTGAAGAAGACATTGAAAAAAACCTGGAGGAACAGGCAGATATGAAAATGAGTATTGAAAAACAGACGCGTAATGTCAGTGAGATTACCAAGAAGCTGAACAACGTAGGAAAAGGATAATTCACAATAAATTTTTCAACAAGGTCAGTATATTCCATACTGGCCTTTTTTTATATATACTATTGCTGAATCGCTTGTATTATGATATCTTATATATATAATATTTCATCATTTGATGAATCTATTAACATTATTCAGACGTTATTAACATTGTAACTAACACTTTTCAACATCATGTATTGGGAGCACTGGCATTCAATGATATGATTAAAAATCATAATGTTAGCTTTGTAGGCGATCAAGTAAAAAATGGCAAAGTCAAGTAAGAAAGATATAGGTGGTGATGTAAATCAATTGATGTTTGGAAGGGTTATGCCTCAGGCATTGGATTTGGAGGAAGCTGTGTTGGGTGCTGCCATGCTTGACAAAGGTGCTTTTTCGATAATTGTTGAAAAATTACGTGCTGAAAGCTTCTATCACCCCGGACATCAAATCATTTTTGAAGTGATGACCGAGTTGTTTGCCCACAGCAAACCCATTGATATTCTTACTGTTCACGAGGAACTCAGAAAAAACGGAAAGCTGGAAGACGTTGGAGGTGTCAACTATCTGATGGAATTGACCAATAAGGTAGCCTCAGCAGCCAACATCGAGTATCATGCGCAGATAATTCTACAGAAATTTATCCAACGTGCACTGATCGAAGTGTCAACACAAACTATCAGGGAAGCCTACGAGGATTCTAAAGATGTTTTGGAAATGTTGGATGCCGCAGAACAAGGCTTATTTGATATTACTGACAAGAACCTGAACACAGGTTTTCAGGCTGTTAGTGCTGTAGCAGCCAAGGTTCAAAAAGAAATAGAAATACTCAGTCAGCGTGGTGATGGATTGACCGGTGTAACAACAGGATTTGGTGAGTTGGATAAGATGACGAATGGATGGCAGAAATCAGATTTAATTATCATTGCCGCACGTCCAGGTATGGGTAAGACAGCCTTTACACTTTCCCTCGCAGCGAATGCCGCAGCTGCAAATATTGGAGTTGGAGTGTTTTCCCTTGAGATGGCAGATACACAATTGGTACAACGTCTTATATCAATGGAATCCATGGTTGAGGCGAGTAAATTGCGTGAAGGACGATTAAACCAGGATGAGTTTCAAAGACTGCACCAGGCGGTAGAAACGCTCTCTCAAAAGCCAATATTTATCGATGACACGCCTGCAATTAATATTTTTGAATTGCGCGCCAAGTGCAGACGACTTAAGCAAAATCATAATATCGGATTGGTCGTGATTGACTACCTTCAATTGATGTCAGCGGGTGATTCCAGCAAGCGGGGTAATCGTGAACAGGAAATCTCAAGTATATCAAGAGCCCTGAAGGGGATGGCCAAGGAATTAAGTTTACCTGTAATCGCACTGTCTCAGTTGAGTAGAGCTGTGGAAACAAGAGGAGGAAACAAAAGACCTCAATTGTCTGACCTTAGGGAATCCGGAGCCATTGAGCAGGATGCCGATGTGGTTGCCTTTGTGTTTCGGGAAGAGCACTATCAGCAAACCGAGGAGAACGAAGGCATTGGGGAAATCATTGTGGGTAAGCAACGGA
>JABDJE010000249.1 GCA_013002625.1 Saprospiraceae bacterium
CTCACTGGGGAAATAATTATATTATCATCTTTGTATGTGTTATCTGAAGCCAAGGCAACCAATAAATCAGTTGTGAAGATGGAATGGCTGGATACCAAATCACCAATTGTCGGAACATCTTCAGCGGGGCAAACGATAATATTGTCATCGTTGCATGCCATCATTCCAGATATTATCAAAAGCAAAAGAATAAATCTCATAGATCTCATTTTATTATATAGACTGACATTAACTTACCAAGTGTTGGTTTAAATTGCAAAGACTAGAAAAAAAAAGCCGGATGTTTGCAGCGTTTTAACGCCCTTGAGCTTTATACTTATAAATAAACTAATTAATGAAAAAGGAATTGTTCGCAATTGGAATTTTAACCATGTCATTAACAGCGTGTTATGACCAATTCGACGATACAACAACCATCACGATTCCAGAAGCACCGGAAGTCTATGTTGATGCGCATTTGATTGGAGACGTAAAATTAATTGATGAGACATTGGTTAATCAGTTTACAATTGATGTTAATGATAATTCAGCTTTTGTTGAGAGTGGGTTTATCAATATGAATCTGGATTTTGTAAATGAAGTATCCCAACTCATTGAAGTCAATTCTCTGGCTGATGGCAATGCCATCGCAATTATGCCGATTCATAGAAATGCTACGACCTATGCTTCGATCTATCTTTTTCCTGCACATAATATTCTGCCAGATATCCAGACAGAAAGTTTCAGTTTGGGTTTAATCGGTATTGGACAGATAACGGGGCAGGCAAATACATTTAATACTTCCTCGACTATCAATGCTTTTTACAGAGCATTGAATGACGAAAAACTAGTCAATCAATTAGGACATAGAGGCCTTGGTCCGGCCGGCGAAATTTGGGCCATAGACATTCATACAGCATTTGAATTCAATTTCCAGGATAGTCAAGGGCAGGCGGTGGAACTTCCTCAAAACAATACTATACGATTAGAGCTGACTCAGGTAAATCTTGAAGACGGTCAGGTATTACTGCATCTTGATGAGACCTTGGGCATTTGGAAATTTGTAGAACAACTTGATGGTTTAGCATCAGTAACGTTGGGTGAAACGGGATATTATGCTTTTGCAAATGTGCAGCAGGCCGCCCTTGTGCGCTCTGTACTGAAAATTGAGGATAAACCTGTGTCATATCAGGATTTTGTACTGGGAACGGATGCACTCAGGATTGAAGCCCGAAGTGTAAGTTCTGGTGAATGGTTGGCACTTGTTCCCGTCGAAGAAGCACTTGACATAGAGTTTTTATCACCTTGCGGTGAAATATTGGGGTCATCCGCTTTTGATCCTATTTCAGAAGATATTTATTTGCCACCCATAGAGATAGCAGGTTCTGATAATTATTTCAATATAAGTGCAGATGTGATTGATTGCAGCGGTAACAGCAATGATACGCCAGCATTTATTGTTTCCAACGGGGCAAATCATCAAACCTATGCATTCATGAATACGCCGGATGTGTTTGTTCCAGTTTGTAATGCATCGCTTACAATAAACGCTACTGATTTGAATTCGGGTGAAATTGGCCCCTCCATTGATTGGGATGTGTCGAGTGAAATGTCATTAGATATTTTAAGCCACTGCATGTCGATAGGGGATGGTTATGCATTTGTCCGTATAGGTGAAGATGAGCAAATACTTGAGGACTTCATCGTGACCATCGAACAAAACCAGACAATATTCAAATCTAACAATGGTGCATTTACAATGCGTATAGCAGGAACAAGCGTAGAATCTTATAATGAAGACCAAGTGAATATTACAATAAATGATACATCATTTGGCAGCCAGGGATATTTCATCAATTGTGATAATTCTGATTTGGGCTGTGGCATCACCCAATGCGATATAACCCATTTTGCTGAAGAAGAAGGAGAATGGTACAGAGTTCAGTTTGAGGGTGAAATATGGGTAAGAACGATAAATCCACCGGTGGCCAGTTACCAGCCAATCAGAGGTGAGATTTTAACAAAGAAATAGGACGAATAAAAGACTTTGAACGAGCGCAAGATTATAAAAGGATGTATGGATAAAAATGCAAAAGCACAACGTGCTTTTGTAGACAGCTATGCCGACTTCCTATTCAGTATATGTATAAGGTATGCAGGCAAGAAATCCTTTGCGCAGGATTGCCTTCAAGAATCTTTGATACATATTTTGAACAACATACATAAGTACCAGGATAAAGGAAAATTTAAAGCTTGGTGTGCCGCAGTAACCGTCAGGAAATGTCTTGATTGGCTTAAAAAGGAAAAGCGATGGCAAGCAGGTGAACTGGGAGAAATGGATGAGCCGTTTCAAAATGAAAATGTAAGCTACAGGTTGGAGATTCAGGATGTTAAACGCTTCATGGAAACCATACCTGAAAATTATAGAATAGTACTTAATATGTACTTGGTAGAGGGATTTTCTCATAAGGAAATAGCAGACTTTCTTCTTGTTAGCGAAAGCACATCAAGGTCGCTGTTAAGCCGAGGTAGAAAAATGATTCAGGAAAAATTTGAGGAAGAGAAAATGTATATCATCCATAAAGGTGATGATACCGTAGAAAAAAAAACCGCTAATTCAATCTGATTTAATGTTAATAAAATGGATTTGAACAAAAAAGAAAAATTTATCAAAGAAGCGCTGACTCAGGAAAATCACGACCTGGATACACATGCGCTTTGGAATGATATTCAACCTAGAGTTGAAAGCAGAGAAAAGGATCGCAAATGGATTCTATTCTTTTTTCTGGGAGCACTAAGTATGGGCTTGGTCTGGATGTTGTTCAGCTGGTATGGACAGGAGACCGATATTGCACTTAATGCCCATAACGCATCAACAGACCCATCCCGTTCCTATGCAGCGCAAGCGCAAGATGTTAATAACGGTGCGCCTGAAACTTATGCGGCATTAAACAGCAATGCTGATCAAAGCACAGCCGACGCAACTTCATTTTCAGAAACTACAGAATTGAGCGATGTAGATATTGTTGAAATAAATCACAAGGATGCAAGTAAAGCCAGGTATGCAACTTCTGAATTGGTGGAAGCAAAAATAGAGAATGAGGGAAGTCTTGGTTCAACAGACATAACTGCTTCCTATTCAAATGACATTAATCCAAATAGTCAGAGTCCAAGTTCCAATACTGTCAAAAATGGCGTTTCTATATCTCCAGGTCAATTGCAGATTTTGACGCTTAGCAGAATTGATCCATTGGATCCTATTGGAATTCAATCCGTAGGCCTATTAGAGATTGACCCTCACCACGCAGAGGTCATTATTCCACACAGAAATTATGATTGGCTGCCTTTCATTCAATGGCATGCCGGTGTAATTAAGACGAATTCAATTTCAGAGATAATTGCTTCCGATGCAATCTTGAATGGGAATGTATTTGGTAAAGAAAGTGGCGTGTACGGCTACAGCAGTACTTTTAATTTGGGCTGGGAACGCAACGATGGTTGGTACTATGGTCTAGGGATTGATTATACACAGAGCAGCATTAGATATCAGAATACTGAAAGCGTTATCGAATTGGGTTCATCCTTAGGCGTAAATGCCATTTATGTCGATAGAAATGGGCAGACAACAACGATTTCAGGTGAATTGATGGAGAACACACTGACCAATTACAATATCAATTGGTACAGGCAACATCGGCATATTAATTTCGAAGTTTTTATGGGTAAGCGACTGATTGATTTTGGCCACTTTTCATTATCAGCTGATGCGGGCCTCTTATACGGTATCGTGCAACAACATAATGGATACTACTTCGAAGATAGCTTCAACGGCTTCATGAAATTTGAAAATGGAGAGGATAATATTTATGCAGATAGTGGGAATATGAAGTTAAGATCCACACTTGCTTTAAACTATAACTTAAATCATTTTTCATTCGGTATACAAGCCCTATACAGACATGATTTAAACGGAATAACTAAATCAAACAACTTTTATAAAACCAGAAATACTGACTTTGGAATACGCTTAGGCCTAACGTATTTCCCAAAATGGTAAATCTTTAATTGACTATTTATGAAATACTTAATCTTTACACTATTAGCAGTTTGCTCATTTATACAAATAGGGCATTCTCAGGTAACTTTCAACATGGAAGTTGATGCCGCCTTGAGTAACAATGAATTTACTTATGTTGACGTGACGGTAGAAGACTTTGAAAACATAGTGAGCTTTCAGTTTGCTATGTTATGGAATCCGGATGTATTTAAAGTTGAAGCTGTAAATAACTATAATGCCAGTTTACAAGGTTTTGGCCCAGCAACAACAGCTCTGCCAGATGAGACAAACTCTGGAGATGATGGTATAGCAAGAATGATATGGTTTGATCCATCTACGGCAGCCAACAGCTTGCCGGATGGCAGCCAACTTTTTACCATTAAATTCTCTCATACCGGAAATGCATGTGAATCTTCTGAGCTCAAGTTCGGAGACGCATCTCCTACGTGGATTGAAATAATCGATGGAAACTTATTAGAAATAGATCTGCTGACTACACCCATAACAATGACAATTCCAGGATCGGGATGTGGCGGAAGTACTTCTTGTAATGAGGAAGTTACCGTTAATCCTCAAGTTTTTAATTGTGAAGTGAATTTGACGGAAGATCAGCTTATAAATGGGAATGCGTTCGCAAATGTGACAATCAATCCTTCTGTTTTGACTTCTGCCAATCTTAATCTGACGACCGATGTGACGGTTACATATACATTGGATGGAGTGACCGAACAATGTGTTGTTGAAGTAACATATATTGACAACGTCCCGCCTGTAGCAGTCGTTGTAAGCGATCTGACCGTAAGTCTATCCACCGATCCAGCAACACCTCCATCCGCAAGAGTATTTGCCGAAACTGTAGATGAGGGATCCTTTGATAATTGCTCTGCAGTAACATTTTCTCCGCCTTATTTTGATTTTGACTGTTCTGATATCGGTGTTCAGACCATTGTGCTTCAGGTAGAAGATGAAGCCGGAAATACGAATCAGGCTTGGACGACAGTCACTATTGAATATAATTCTAATGGGCCTATTGATTTGACATGCCCAGAGGATGTCGTTGTTGATTGTTCTGTAGATATCGTAGATCCTGCGATTATCGAAAGTACACTTGGGTTTGGAATTGGCACAGCGGGTTGCCTTCCAGTTTATTCAGATGTATTTGACTATGACGCCAATGCAGATGGAGATATCAATGATACATTTACGATTGGCGGGGAGGAATTTAATGAAAGATTTAGCATTGGATGTAATAACGGCCCGGTAGTTAGAACATGGTCTATTCCGGGAACCTCGAATACATGTGATCAACTTATCGTACTGCGGGAAGCTGGTCCTTTTGATGGTAATACAATGATCGATTGGCCATATTCATTGAATGCATTTGTTGATTATGGAGATAATGATGGAACGGTTGGTTGCGGCAACGCAGCAATTGATCCTGCCGAGATAGAACTTTTACCTGACCCCATTAATCCGACATATTCTGAGGTAAATATTGTTTGTAAAGATGACCTATGTGAACTGCCATTAATTGATGAAGAGAATGTCTGCAACTTAGTGGGTATGTCTCTTGAATCGGATACATTTTTCTTTGAAGGAGATGCTTGTTTGAAAATCATCCAGACATACACAGTTATTGATTGGTGCAGTTACGACCCTATTGCTCCTGATGAAGAAGGAATTTGGACATGGACTGTCATCGCTAAATTTAACGACTCAAATCCACCTCAGCTTGTTGCCGAAGACATGATGCTTGCATGTGATAATGCATTAAGTGTTACAGCAACTGCAACCGACTTCAGCAATCCATCAGATCCTGCGTCTGGTTGTACATCTGATGAATTGAGATGGCAGGTTTATCTTGATTTAAACAATGATTTGACATTCGAAAGAGAGTGGAGTTCATTCGTAGAAGAGGACTTAAATACACCCAATGATCCATTATGGTCAGATGATAACCTTGAAGATAATCTTGTTGTCTATGGCTATAGTATTCCTGATGTGCGTGTAGGCAACAAAGGTGATGTTGACAATGCCAATTCACAGTTTGTAAAAGCGGGCACGCCTTATAGTATAAATATTCCCGGCAATTTGTTTGTTGAATCTAATACGCAACACCGCGTGGTATGGAAGGCCTACGACCAATGTGGTAATGTTACTTCTGTAACGAGTTACTTTACCCTTGACAGGTCAATAGATAATATTGCACCAACACCTTATTGTATAAATTTTGTTACCGCAAAACTTGAGGATCCTGATGGAAATGGTCCCGAAGAACCACAGGTAGACATCTGGGCCATCGATTTTAATGCGGGTAGTTTTGATAACTGCACATCAAAAGAAAATTTGAGATATTCATTCACAAGTTTGAATCCTGACACAGATATAACTTTTGTTCAGGGAACACAATCTGCAAAAATTACATTTGATCAAGCTGATTTGACCGGAGCGTCATTCAAAGATTATGATCTTAAAGTATATGTGTGGGACGAAAGTGATAATCAAGACTTTTGTGCTGTGAAACTCCGGATTACTGAAGATGCAGCGCCTTGTCTAATCAGCAATATAAGTTGTGGAGATTATTTAGTAGAACTTAACGATTCTGGGTTTGCTTCAATCACAACAGACCAACTGGATATATCCTACAGCAATCCGTGCAACCTGTCAAATATTCAATTATCCTTTAGTCCGATAATCCCTGATCAGACCACGCTTAATTTGAGTTGTTCAGAAAAAGGAAACACGCTCCAGGAAGTATATGTTTATGTGAATGGTTTATTATCAGGACAATGTAAGGCATTGATAAAAGTGATTGATCCTTTTAATGCTTGCCCTTTTATAGAAGATGAAGTTACCTTGAAGTTTAATAATTATGTGGCAAGTATGGGAGACGAGATCTGTGTCCAGTTGCAAACGGATGGTTTTAATGATATAAATGGACTACAAGGTTCAATGGAATGGGATCCTGCGGTTTTAAGTTATTTGAGAGTCCAAAATTTCTCTTTACAAGGTATGTCTCCTTCTCTTTTTAATGAGACCGATACTGATGGTGGACATCTATCATATATATGGTTTGATTTGTCTGGAAACTCCCCAGCCACGATACCTCCTGGAGGTTCAATTTTTGAAGTGTGTTTTGATGTTATTGGTGAGGAAGGAGATATTTCACCATTGTTAAATAGTGATACACCAACACCTGTTCAAGTAGCGAGAGGAAGTGAGGCATTACCTTTAAATTTAGTTTCAGGATCTGTAACCGTAGGGTCGTCAAATTGTGATACAAGTCAGGACCAGCAGAAACCAGTTCCATATTGTATAAATTTATCTACTGCTCTCATTCAAGCCCCTAATAATGTGGTAGAATTATGGGCAATTGATTTTGATGCAGGCAGTTTTGATAATTGCTCGAAGCCCGAAAATTTGAGATTCACATTTTCGGATACGCATCCTGAATTGGATTCGGAGTTCGTTGGTTCTTCCAGGTCTTCTAAAAGGAATTTCACATTAGATGATGTAGACCCTGTAACCGGGTTTACTGAAGTAAAAGTATACGTGTGGGATGAAGCAGATAATAAAGACTTCTGTATTGTAAATCTAAGATTAGTTGATAACACCAATGATCCTTGTCATTCGAATACAGAAGATAATATTCAATGGCCATTGGCTGAAATATCAATCAATCAAGCTGGACTAAGCTCTCAAGATGTTTCACCTGAATTATTGGTGTCTAACTTTTCCTTTAATGAATCCGATGTAATGCCTACCTATATAAACACAACATGTGTTGATGGATTAGCTCAAACCTATGCTGATCAGGTATTCAATATATCTGCTGAATCATTCAAGATAATTAGAGAGTGGACTGTCTTGGACTGGTATACTGCAAATTATTATCAGTACTATCAGCTTATTAGAATTAATCTTGGCAATAATCTGATCTGTGACTTTTTGCCTAATACAGCACCAGTAGGAGACTGCGATTCAGGACATACCCTAGATGATGATGTCGAATGGCCTGCTGACATCATGATAGCAGATCACCGAATTACCCCTGATGAATTAGAAACATTCTCCGGAATACCATCTAAGGATAGTAGACCTGTGTTTTATAATGCCGATGCTAGTTTATATACTTCCGTTTATATAGATGTATTGATTAGCTTGAGTACAACTACTTTGATCCTCGATCGTCAATGGACTGTTGGCCGATCAGATAATCCAACAGTAAATTGGGAGTACAGCCAAAAAATAACAGTTGACATTACGATGTTTAGCAACCTTGTTACTGTTAACACCATTTTCAATAGGCCGATGCCGAATGTTAATTTGAATGATCAAACGGCAACTGACCTGACTGGATC
>JABDJE010000262.1 GCA_013002625.1 Saprospiraceae bacterium
ATAATAAACTCAGGGTATAATTATCATTTTGACTCTGTGAACACACATTTGCGTTCATTTTGTCTCTGTATGTAAATATATGAAACAAATTAGTGTCTTTTTCAGTTATTTTGAGTCAGAAATGATAATGAACAATTTGGTAATACTTTAAATAATTTAACCCATGAACTTTACTTCAGTACTTACAGTCACAATCATTCTTTTTTCAGTAATCGATATACTTGGTTCGTTGCCTATTATTATCAGCATGAAAAAAGAAGGTGTCGTCATTTCACCAAAAACAGCTACGATCGTATCAGCTGCCATAATGATTAGTTTCCTTTTCTTTGGAGCTTCAATTTTGGGTTTGTTTGGTATTGAAATTTCCTCATTTGCCATTGCAGGTTCGCTTGTGATGTTTTTTATCGGATTGGAAATGATTCTAGGTCAGCGATTCTTCAGATCTGATAATATTGAAAACGCTTCCGGAAGCATCGTGCCTATCGCATTTCCATTGCTTGCTGGTGCTGGAACATTAACAACAATAATATCATTGCGTGTTGAGTATGATACATTCAGCATCATTACAGCAATAATGATAAACTTGATCATCATCTATGTTTTGCTGAGATCTACGGATTGGTTGTCTAAAAAAATGACGCCACAGGTTTCGGCTACTTTCAGAAAAGTTTTCGGAATTATTCTGCTGGCTATCGCCATTCAGATTACAAAGAATAACTTGGTTTAATACAATGCAATAATTTTATGACTGGGCGGTTATTATTTAATAACTCAAAAACAAATGATAACCGTTCAGCATAAATCTTCCCAAAATCTGATAGCCCTTTTCCCAATCCTGCTTACGGCCATCATACTCATAACCGTAATTGGGTATCTTGATGAAGGCCATCATCGCATTTACAATTCATTTTTTGACTATTTAGCAGCCGGCGCGGTTCCCCCACTCAGTGACTATGTCATGTGGTGTGTGGTATTGGGTGTTATCCAATTAGGTATTTTCAACCTGATTAGTACGCTTACCAAATGGCAGCGATCATTAATTGAAAGGGTGGCTGTATCGTCGGTCTTGATGACAGGTATAGTAATGGTCCTACTCATCGTGATGTTTATTATTTGAGTTACTAAAGTTGGGCTTAGGATTAAATTGATGGGATTGGGGTTGGGATTGGGATTAAGTTTGAAACTTAATCCTAATACCTCCATGCTTAGAAATTTTGAAACTTAATCCTAATACCTCCATGCTTAGAGATTTTAAAACTTAATCCTACACCTCATAACTTGAGATATTGAAACTTATTCCTGAAAGCTCAAAACATATAGATAACAACTAATACTTCCTGTCTTTGAATGCTTGATTCAAAGCTCGAAAATCAAGCTTCCCTGCATTGGCTTTTAAATGATCAAGGATAGTTAATGCCTTGGAAATTCGTTTATCTCCGTTTTTAACAGAATCGACGGCATAGATCAAACTCCGCTTTTTACCATCTGTTAACGCTTCGAAATAATTTGCCCCTTCAAAATCTGAATCTAGAACAGCTTGAAACTCTTCTGGCATGGCCATACCATATTTTGAATGATCTTTTTCAAGTTTGACCTCTACCATTTCACCCAAACTGAGTGCATAGTTTAGCATACGTTCCTTATTCAACTTGATAAAGTAATTGCCCTTGCCATCTGGCATAAACCCCGCATGAAATGTTTCGTTGTCTTCAATTGTGCACAAGACACGTTTTTTACCATCTGAGGTCAGCTGGTCATAAATTTTCATGGGTACTATGATATGATAAGACCACAGCCCTTGTTCAAACTTCCTGACTTCTCCTTTAAAGGTCAAACGATGATGTTTTATCCATCTAATTTAACAACATCAATCCAAAAGCAAATCTCCGGTTGGATTCACTGCTAATAATTATTGTATCATCATTATTCGCAAAATTCGAGGTGACAAAATCCAAATCTAATTCCACATTGGTAAAGAGTGTGCTGCGATCCGCAATCAGACCTGAAGGTCCTATTCTCAGTATATCGGTAAATCTACTCCCACGTCGATTGGCCGACTTACGTTCATCCTTGCTCTTACGATCATTAAAAATGAGAAAGGTGCTGCCATTGGCCTGCGCAAAAGCATAGGATGTCCTGCTTCTATGACTTGAAGTAAAGTCTTTTTCCACTTTATGAATCGTCATAATATTACCTTCTGTATCAAAAACGGGTATGAGAATATCATCGGTATGAAATAGAGGTTCACGGTAGTTCGGTCCGTAAAATGAATTATAATATCCATAGTAAGGATTATAGTAATCGTTATTATTGGTATAGCTCACATAATTCTTCTCTGCTACAAATCCAAGTGTGCCATTATCAAATCTCAATAGTTGATTGATATCGTAGGATAGGTCCAATCCCTTTCCTTTAGAAATGGCACGGTCACTCACCAGGTTTTTCAGGTCTCGGGCCTTGAATTCGGTGATTTGCGAACTCAGCAATCCAACGTCGGGATGCCCCTTGGCAAAGAACAATCCTTTTTGCCTTGTTTTGTGGTTGTCATCCGTATAAAATCCTGTTAATAAAAAATCTGATTTCTTAGGATCTGGAAAAAATAAGGCGACATCCAAAGGTGCTACGCGATCTCCAATATTGACAATATCCTGTATTATCTCACCTTCTCTTATTTCATAAAGCTTGTATTCAAAATCCGGTAAATATTCTTCACTCCTTGATCCTCGTTTTGAACCACTACGCTTTTTGTGTGTCCATCCTACCATAAATACCTTCCCATCGGAGGATACTTCAGACTGGGTGATTTCAAATTCTTTTTTTGAGAATTTATAGAAGTGGGTAGATTGCCACTCTAGCTTTAAGTTTTCATCAAAAACAGCAACAGTAATATATTCATCTTTTTTATAGTCCTGTCCCGGCAGTATGTGCAGAAATGCCACTTTTGTGCTGTCTTCACTGACCAGCATTCCATCTGCCTGCGCATTTTCAAATTGCTCATATGCCCTTCTCAAATCAACAGGCTTTAATTTATGTCGCTGAGCATATATCTGAAATGGATCTCGAAACTCGCCTTCAATAAAAGGGCTGGCCATCATAATCCATTCCTTGGATCTATCGTCTAGATAATGGAGTATTAAAAATATCCCCGCTTTTGTCCGAACGATATCCTGAATCAATAAAGGCTGAAAAGGGCTTCGTAACATCAAAGCATTAACAGATACTATTCTATGGTTCAAATCGTAGTGTACTATTGTCTGGCCATTATTATCTTCATGTAGTACATAGTATCCATCATCATCAATATCGATAAACCTATAACCAGAAAATAATCCGCTGTCCTTCTTATATACCGGGCCCCAGCTTACATCCGTCCATTGCGCTGATAATGCAGACACGATAAACAAGATGACAAGCAATAACACCCACTTTTGTGTATGTTCCATATCGAAATTAACGCTCAAGTTTTCCAATATGTTTCAATTTTTAGTACTATTCACATCTTCGTCCAATTGAAAGAAGTCTTCCACACTTACATTGAAAACCTTGGCCATTCTTAAAGCTAATAAAGTGGAAGGTACATATTTGTTTGCTTCAATCGCATTAATCGTTTGTCTGCTTACGCCAATACGTTCAGCTAACTCTGCCTGGGTTAAGTTATGAATGGCTCTCTGGACTTTAATTGTATTCTTAAGTGCCATAATTATACTTTTGATGCCTTATATAAAACATAGCGAAACCTACCTATAAACAGCAGTAACGGCATGAATAAATTAAATACCATAATATTAAGGAAGGTCATCCCATACACAAATATTATTGTGAATAATAGAAGTATGGAATGGGTGATCAATGCCCAAAACATTGACTCCTGCCTTAGTTGAAGAATATATTCATCCTCTACTTCTTCTTTGGCCAATACAATCAATAGCGAGCCAACAACGATAAAAATTGCAAGCAACTCATCAAAAATATTATTGCTTATGACACCGATGGTTTTACTGTCCTTACCTGAGAAGATACTTAAATCGTCATTCAATAAGGCGAATACCTTAGCATCTAGAAAACCTGGCTCCAATTCTGAATACATGTGCAGTAAGCCTAATATCAATGCAGGGATAAGCATTATCCAACCTATGCGTGCATACTTTCTATCTATTTGAAATTTGTTAAACATCTGCTTTTTATTTCAAATGTATAGTTTAAATTACACTATGTCAAGTTTGTTTTACTTTTTGATAATTACATTTTACATCCCTTAGCGAATAGTTGATTAGGATTAAGTTTAAAACTTAATCCTAATATTCAAAATCGATAACAGATATACACTTAAAACTTAATCCTAATATTCAAAATCGATAACAGATATACTTATAAAAAAAGCTCCTACGCTTGAAGGCGCAGAAGCTTAATTTGTATGAAAAAAATCTAGAATCTAACGAAAGCTCACCTTTCGAACCTGATTCCAAGGTATATATTGAGGATTTTGTGCGTTTTCAAAAACCAACACACCATCATTATTTCTTGTTACATCTACCTTCTCTTCCAGGATTAATTTTGTCCCATTGATTAAAATGACTTCAGATTCTTCTCTGTTCAGTGGACTAATCTCAGCTACATGTCCGAATGGGATGAAGTAGGTTATATCATCTTTTACACCATCAAGCATCTCCAATTGGTATTTCTCATCAAGATCGAAAACAAGAGCGCCTGAATATTTTTTACCTTCTACTGTTTCGACCGTTGCATTTAACGCCTGATCGCCTGTGAATGAAGTATAACTATAGTTATAGTTGTCAGCTTGTTCAGCTATGGTCATTGAAACAAATTCATCCCATTCTATATCTACTCGCCCTTGACCCGGTATATTGACTATGATCCCTCGGTTATCTTCATCTACATCATTTGAGTCATAGAGATTGAATGATCTTCCAGAATGAAGCGTGACCTTCGATCCGTGGCCGTATTTTTGGATCTTTTTGATCTTACCAAATTCAATGCTTAATTCTCCATCTTCATATTCTCCATCCAATACATCTTTGGTTAATCGTTCATCATGATCCCACTGTAGGAACCCTGTAAAATTGCCATGCTCGGTTTCCACAGCACCCCAAAGTGCTTGACCAAATCCACTTACAAGACCATTGGGTGTATTCATAAATTCCACCTTTTTTATGCGGCGCCAATCTATATTAACATCTCCTATCTCACCGTCATGAACCATAACATCTGCACCAATGTCATTTGAACCCCCATCAAGATGTAACGCTTCGCCATTCTTCAATACCAATTCTACATCTTCATCACCATGAATAATCAATGAAGCAATGTCCCCAAACTGGCAAGCAAACAAATGGGTGTGTTTGTTGTCCCAATTTGACCAGGAGTTTTTTGAGCTTTTGAACCACTTATTCCAATTATTGGAAGCATGATTATCTTCATGCCCATTCAAAGCATCCAACTGGTCATCGCTCAAATATTTTAGGTATTCATTTTTCTCTTTTGAGGAGTTGAACATATCAAACCAAAAGGCTTCTTCTCCACCCCAACGGATTTGACCTTCATAGGTCTCATTATCAATAGTTGTAACTTTTCCATAAATGAAAAGAGAAGAATCATCTGCATTGACAGATGAAATGGCGTGAAGAATGCAGGCATTAATCAACGCTCCGAATATTACGATCAGCAGTTTTGAATTCATGATAGGAATTTTTGTTTTGAATTAATCACAATTCAAAAGTGCCATCATTATAATATCAAAAGAAGCTAATTCTGACGGAAAGGTATTTTTTAGGGCTGAATTGGACCTTTCCTGCACCAAAATTCTGCTATTTATCCAGCCAGGCTTTAAATATGGATGCTTTCTCGGAGCTGACAATGATGTCTTTGACCTGACCCGGCATTAATTCAATTTTCAAGCGGCCTTTGAAGTAGGGGTGAATTTCAGAAATGGCGTCATATCTGGCGATGAATTTTCGATTCACTCTGAAAAATTGATCAGGATCCATCATTTGATCAATTTCGTCTAGTGTATTATTAACCGGGAATCTTCCGTTGTCTCCTGTAACCAGAAAGGTCATTTTACTTTCGCTGTAAAAATATTTGATATCATCGACCGAGATCGATTTTATTTTATTCCCAAGCTTGCATAAAAATCGTGATTTATACTCTTTATGGCTTTGACTCAAAAGTGCTTTAAACTCTTCGAATAACTGTTGCTTGCTTTCGCCACTGT
Organism: Saprospiraceae bacterium; assembly: GCA_013002625.1. Classification (GTDB taxonomy): domain Bacteria; phylum Bacteroidota; class Bacteroidia; order Chitinophagales; family Saprospiraceae; genus RFSX01. The sequence continues at coordinate 6,233 of JABDJE010000262.1, forward strand.
TTCGACGCAATGTAATGCACTTCTCAATGGCCTGTTCAAGTTTTTCCTTTTGAATCGGTTTGAGTAAATAATCCACACTGTTTACCTCAAATGCCTGAATGGCATATTTTTCATAAGCTGTCGTAAAAATTATTGGACAGTTTACCAGTACTTCAGAGTAAATATTAAAACACAATCCGTCAATAAGATGAATGTCGGACAAAATTAAATCTGGCATCGGGTTGGCTTTTAACCATTCGATACTGCTGTCCACTGAATCCAAAATGTCGAGCACCTCATGTGAGGGATCTATTTCAGAAATTAATCCTGCAATTTTTTCTGCAGCTAATTTTTCATCTTCAATTATTAATATGCGCATAGTTGGTATATTCTAATGTCACTAATCGTATTCAATTTCAAGTAAGGGTAATTTCACATTGAACTGTTCATCACTTTTTTCAATGATTACTTCACGATCTGTAAAGAATTCAAATCGCTTCTTAATATTTTCAAGTCCTGTACCCTCCTTTGTTGTCGGGAGGTATTTTTTCTCCTGCAAATTATTGCTTACCTCTATAAAGCCATCTTTGGTGGACTCAATCAGAATCCTTATTGGATTTTCTTCGCTGGCCATATTATGTTTGATGGCGTTTTCAACAAGCATTTGAATTGACAGTGGCGGAATGGCTTTAATCATATCCTGTTGATCAATTGCCTTGTCAATAAAAACTGCTTTTTCAAATCTTATTTTAAGGAGATAGCAATATGAATCTATCAGACGCATCTCATCTTCAAGAAGTGAAAGATCTGAAAATTCTGTTTTCAGTATAATTCTATAGACTTCAGCAAATTTATCCAAATAGGATTTTGACAGTTCGGTGTTCTTGTCTATGAGTGATGACAAAATATTTAAATTATTAAATAGAAAATGAGGATCGAGATGGTTCCGCAATGTCATCATTTGGGATCGAACATTTTCCTTCTGTAGTTGCTCTGACTCCAATTCAGATTTACGCCAAGCGCGAAGAAATTTAAAACCAAAGAATAGAGAAAATAGTGGAAGAATGATAGCAAACCCATATACATTGAGCACCAACATTTGCCCGGTATCCGGAGGGGCACTTGTAAATTCATCTTTGATGAGGTTATAGCTTAGGTTCAGCGACAGCAATGACATTGCCGTACCCAGAATCATTTGGATTAAAAACCTTGATCCTGCATATTTCTTCCAGGGTAAAATGCGGTTTAAGCCTCTGTCAAATGCAAAGTTGAAAATAAAAACAAGTAGAATTGAATGTAGTACCCATATCGTAGACAGATAAGGAATCAAATCCTTTTCACTCGGCTCATATTTGGAGGTAAAAAGACGTAAAGCCACCAGTAAGATGATGGCTGCGAAAAAAACCTGAAATGATCTCTTCCTTAAAAAGCTAAGGTTCATCTATTTGTTGATTTGCACAAAATCGATATCATCCCATGCAATATAGTGAGGATCTTTTTGGTTTTTCACAAAAACCAAAATACCATCATTCTTTGCGGATACATCTTGGGAATCGCCCAATAGCAACTCGTCTCCACTGGTCAGTCTTACTATTGAATAAGAACTGTTCTTAGGAAGTATTTTAGTTATATTTCTAAAAGGAATCTGATATTCTATCGCATCATCATTACCATCCAACAACTCAATCTCATATTTTTCATCGATATCAAAAACCAGCATTCCTTCGAATCTTTTGTCATTATACGTCTGAACAACACCCGAGAGTCCTTTAGGAGCCTCAAAGCTTTCATAAGATGGTCCAGCAGGCGCTTTATCCGCTAAAGTCAAAGATTTAAATTCTTTCCATGGCACTTCGATGCTGCCGATATCCTCGTGGTATAGTGCTATCCCTCTGTTACTCCCATTAACATCATTCGATCCTGTCAGATATATTTCCCTACCTGACTTAAGTGTAATATGAGCCCCATTCCCTTCCTTTGTTATCGTTTTTATACTTTTAAAAGGCAGCTTTTGATCTCCGATATTTGAATCTCCGTCCAAAACATCCTCCAATGTACGTTCATCTAAATCCCATTTCACAAATCCGGTAAACTGACCATTTCGCCGTGTGTGGAGTGTTCCGTAAATAGGTGCTGCATAAGGTAATTCAACCCTTGAAGAAGCACCCAAAAATTCAATTTTATCAATTTTATTCCAATCAAAAGAAATCAATCCCAATTCATAGTCTGTCAGCTTCACTGTAGTCCCAATGTCATTAGAACCTCCTCTTAAATTGAGTTTGGATCCATCTTTCAGTTCTACGATTACCTTACTGTCTCGGAGTACATCAATTGATTTTATATCCCCAAATAAGCAAGCAAAGGTGTGCGCCGAAGTTCTATATTTATCCTCCCATATACTGCTCCAACTCCAATCAAATTCATACCACTTGTTATCTTTCTGATTACTCTTCTTGGCAACTTTGTAATGTTGATCATCTATCTTTTCAGAATTAAATATATCATGCCAGAACAACTCTTCTTTGCCCCATCTCATAAAGCCGACATACTCTTCTCCCGAATGTGTTGTAATCTTTCCATAGATATAGGAAGCTTTGTCCTGAGCCTTAAGTTCTGAAGTAGTGGTGGCACTCAAACCGACAAAAAGAAATACAAATATTAAAAATCTCACGTCTATCTAATTTTGATGCTAATTTCCTATAAAAAAACGAATGAATCATCGGTGTTTTACTGAAAAGGGATAAAACTGGATTCAATCGGACTCTATAAAGGATTAGGAGGTCTAAAATGACAAGTATTTGTCTAAAACCCAAATAAACAAAGGGCTTTAGGGGGTATTAACCTTCTATAATGTCTTCTTTTCAGGAGGGATAGTCAAGTACTGTGCCACTAGATACCTGTTTCATTATTGAGCTCAACATCACCCTATAAAATTTATATAGCAAGATGAAAACCTTAACAACTTTAATATTCCTGGGTGTTCTTCAATTCTCACTCAACGGCCAAGCCGGAATTCAATTTTATGGCGGCGTTTCACAAGCCAGCAACAGAGATATAAGCATCACACCTGAGGGTCAATCCCATTCAGGTCACCATCTGGGTGTTGACGCGAGATTAAATGAGGGCAAAATGTTCTTCGCTTTGGGGGTAGAATATGCAAAACTGAATTTTATGGCGGATGATTCACGCCAATATTTCTCAGTGGAAAATCCGATGCACTGGATTAAATTCAGAGTAGGTCTGGGATACACACTTGTTGATTTGGGAGATGACATTTGTATAAGAGCCAAAACTTATGGTTCGATTAATACATTATCAAACTATCCAGACACCATGGAGGATGCGCCTTATTCAAACTATAACAGTGGTGTGGCCGCTGCAGTCATGGGACTCGGATTAGACATCAAGGCTATTACGATTGATATCGAATATGAATACGGTTTTTTCAATGCTGTCAATCAAGTGAAGGGTACAGAGTTTGATTTTCTGAAATTAAGTTTGGGCGTAAGGATTTAGAGTTTTCAAACTGCGTGTTGCGGGAAACGGGAAAAGAATAACGATTAACGATTAACGATTAACGAATAGCCATAATCAGAAATTAGCAGCCTGATCAAACTTGCGATCATCAGGAGGTAAATAGAATTAATTCTTTAAACTCGTGACTTTAACCTCGAAACCTGAAACCCAATATCAAACAACCACTGTATCCAGAACTCCCGTCACAGTTCCTTGACTGTTTATCTCAGTCAAATGAACTTCATGGATAGAATTACGCATATCGTTGGAAGCCTCTGTAATCACTTTAACATAATTATCAGTAAACCCTGTAAGCTGTCCATCCGTAATTTCTGTTTCAAACAATACCGGTCTAGAAGATTGAAGCTGGGTAAGATAGAATTGATGTCGCTTTTTATCGGATAAAATGCGCAATTGCTTATTACGACGTTTTCGTTCGCCCATTTCCACAATACCAGGCATTGTTGCTGCCAATGTATTTTCACGTTCTGAATAGGTGAACACATGCAGGTAACTGATATCAAGATCTAGAAGGAACTCAAAAGTCTCCTTAAAATGCGCTTCGGTTTCACCAGGAAATCCAACGATAACATCTACGCCAATGCAGCAATGCGGCATCTTGTCTTTAATGCGTGCGACCCGATCAGCATATAATTCGCGCTTATACCTTCTCCTCATCAGCTTAAGCATCTCGTTTGATCCAGATTGAAGTGGCATATGAAAATGCGGCATGAACCGCTTTGATGAAGCAACAAATTCGATTATTTCTTCGCTGCATAGATTGGGTTCGATCGATGAGATGCGAAATCGCTCAATGTTGTCTACCCTATCAAGGGCTTTGATAAGATCGATAAACAAATCTTCTTTTTTCGGGCGTATTCCTTCCAACACTTCAGTACCATTTCCAAAATCACCAATATTGACTCCCGTTAGCACAATTTCCTTAACACCCATCTCGCCGATCTTTTTAGCATTAGCGACTACGTTATCAACGGTATCACTTCTACTCTTACCTCTCGCCAATGGGATAGTGCAGAAAGAGCACTTATAGTCACAACCATCCTGCACTTTTAAAAATGATCGCGTACGATCACCAAAGGAGAATGCATCAATAAAAGAATTAACGGATTGGATTTCAGAATCCAAAACTGTTCCTTCACCTTGCAGGCTGTTCATTGATTCTACATGCTTCAACAGATTGAATTTCTCCCCGGCACCCAGGACCAGATCAACACCTTCAATTGCGGCTATTTCCTGAGGTTTTAACTGGGCATAACACCCGATTACGATAACCTTGGCATCGGCATTGTGTCTCAGGGCTCGACGCACTTCATACCTGCATTTCTTATCAGCAAAATCAGTAACCGAGCAAGTATTCAAAACATAAAATTCAGCTGGGTCATTATAATTGACCACAGTATAGCCAGCTTGCTCAAATTGATTTCTCAAAGCTGAAGTCTCAGAGTAATTCAGCTTACATCCAAGTGTGTGGAATGCTATGGATTTGGGTGTTGCCACTTATTTTTTCATTTTATATATATGGCCAGATTTCATAACAAAAGCAACTTGCATAACAGCATTGATGTCCTCCAATGGATTGGAATCCAATGCAATAATATCAGCAGTTTTGCCTTTTTCAATTGTGCCGTGATCATCACTTATCCGCATTAATTCGGCGGCATTCACTGTTGCTGTTTTCAAGGCGTCGAAGTTTGACATCCCGCCTTCAGTCATATAGATAAACTCAAGGGCATTATCGCCGTGTGGCGATACCCCTGCGTCGGTTCCAAATGCGATTTTAACCCCAGCTTTATGGGCCTTGGAAAATGTCTCTTGAATCTTTGGACCAATTTCCAATGCTTTGGGGACAATGATTGCCGGATAATATCCGGGTTGTTTTGCCTTTTCCGCAACAAAGCGACCAGCAGAAATGGTTGGCACATAATACGTACCTCTTTCGATCATTAAGTCCATGACTTCAGGCGTCATTTTCGTGCCGTGTTCTATACTGTGAATACCTCCCAGTACAGCTCTCTTCATCCCTTCTGCACCGTGTGCGTGTGCTGCAGTAACGAAATTATAATCATTGGCTGCGTCAACAACCGCTTTCACTTCGTTCACAGTAAATTGAGGTCCTTGTCCATCCTTTGCGACACTCAATACACCACCGGTTGCTGTTATTTTAATGCAATCTGCACCCATTTTATAGCGTTGTCTAAAGGCCTTATATGCATCTTCAGCTGAATTGATAACGCCTTCTTTCGGTCCAGGGTCCCCCTTTAGTTCATATTTGACACCATTGGTTGGATCGGCGTGCCCTCCTGTGGTCGCTATAGACTTTTCAGCCGTAAATATTCTTGGTCCTATGATATCGCCCTCCTGTATTGCATCCCTTAGAGAGACATTTACACCAGTACCACCCAAATCTCTTACTGTTGTAAAGCCCGCCATTAAGGTACGCTTACAAAACTTGACAGCGTCAAGGGCCATGTCTGACTTATTCTTCCTAAACTTATCTAGATATCTTGATGGACTGGATTCGTGCTCGATATGTACATGCATATCCATAAAACCAGGTAATACGGTTTTAGTCCTCAGGTCAATCACTTTATCTTCTTCACCTGCCTCAGTATAACCTGGAGTTATCGAAACTATGCTGTCAGACTGTATGACAATTGTCATTTCAGATTGGACCAGCTCATTGGTCATATCAATTAGCTGTCCACAATGCAATATTGTACTTTGTCCAGAGAGGATTAAAACCGAAGAAATAAAAATAAGTGATATACAGATATAGCGCATAGTCTAGTTTTAAATGGAGGGCAAATTATAAAAATTAATCTAGTGTGTAAAGCCATCCATGGCTTACATCAAAAACTGACCAATGATATTAGAATTGAACTGGTGTTCTACCCTTCAAGCGCAGCTGCACCACCAACGATCTCAAGTATCTCGTTTGTGATGGTTTCCTGACGTGCTTTATTGTAGGTGATCTTCAAGTCTTTCAACAACTCATTGGCATTTTCAGTTGCTTTATCCATAGCTGTCATACGTGCACCATGCTCAGATGCATTGGTATCAAGCACACATTTATGGAATGTCGTCTGAAGAATACTAGGAATTAACGATTCCAGTAATTCCTGCTTGGAAGGCTCAAAGATATAATCTGCTTTTGTAGACTTTTTAGAAGACTGAATAGGTTCAGCTTTAGGTACTGGAAGGTACTGCAAGCTTATAGGTGTTTGAACAGCAGCATTTTTAAATTGGCCATAGATCACATAGATCTTGTCGTAGTTTGCCGCTTTAAAATCATCCATTAACTTATTGGACATTATCGCGATATTATCAAAACTAGAATCTTGTGTCAATGCGACATAATCACGATTAAAGTTGCAGCCTTCGGCACGGTTTTTCAGAAAATCATATCCTTTTTTCCCAAGGAAAATAATATCTACTTTACCTTCCTTGACAAGATCCTGATGATTATCTAATAAGTTCAAAGCTTCTTTACCAAGGTTGGCGTTAAATGCGCCTGCCAAACCTCTGTTAGAGGTGATCAAAACGACAGCCATTTTCTGTACTTCTCTTTGCACTGAATAGGAAGAGGCTTGATCACCATCGAGGTTACTGAGTATGTTGCGCATCATTTTATTCAAACGATCCGCATAAGGACGCATTTCTGTGATTGCCTGCTGTGCTTTTCGCAATTTAGCAGCAGACACCATTTTCATCGCTTTTGTAATCTGTTGTGTAGATTGAACTGATGAAATTCGTTCACGTACTTCTTTTAACTTACCTGACATACTCGTATATTATTCTAAGCTTATAATTAAGCGAATTGTTTTGCAATATCAGCAGCAACAGTTTCTACCGTCTTAACAGCTCCTTCATCCAATTTACCAAGTCTGAATAACTCAAGGGCATCAGCATGGTTCTGTTCCATTCTAATCAAAAACTGCTCTTCGAAATCTTTGATACTTTCTACGGGAACGCTCTTTAATAGACCTTTTGTTCCGAGGTATATAATAGCAACCTGGTTTTCAACCTTCATTGGTGAATACTGTCCTTGCTTCAAGATTTCTACATTTCTCTTACCCTTGTCCAAAACAGCAGTAGTTGCAGCATCAAGATCAGATCCGAATTTTGAGAAAGCTTCCAATTCTCTATATTGAGCCTGGTCCAATTTCAATGTACCAGCTACTTTTTTCATAGACTTAATTTGTGCAGAACCACCCACACGCGAAACGGAGATACCTACGTTAATTGCTGGTCTGATACCTGCATTAAATAAGTTTGACTCAAGGAATATCTGACCGTCTGTAATTGAAATTACGTTTGTCGGAATATAAGCAGATACATCACCCGCTTGTGTCTCAATAATCGGAAGGGCTGTCAAAGATCCACCCCCTTTAACCAATCCAGAGGCTTTAAGACTATCCGGAAGATCATTCATGTTTTGAGCAATCGAATCATCGTTAATTACTTTCGCAGCACGCTCCAATAATCTAGAGTGCAGGTAGAATACATCACCTGGATATGCCTCACGACCTGGAGGTCTTCTCAATAAAAGAGACACTTCACGATAAGCAACCGCTTGCTTAGATAAATCATCATAAATGATTAATGCCGGTCTTCCTGTATCTCTGAAAAACTCTCCAATTGCTGCCCCTGCAAATGGTGCATAGAATTGAAGTGGTGCAGGATCAGCAGCAGATGCAGATACAATTACCGTGTAATCCATCGCTCCGTTTTCTTCTAATGTCCTTGCCACTTGAGCTACTGTAGATGCTTTCTGACCAGATGCAACATAAATACAGAATACAGGCTCACCTCTATCGTAAAATTCTTTTTGATTTATTATTGTGTCAATTGCAATCGCAGTCTTACCTGTTTGTCTGTCACCGATGATCAATTCTCGTTGTCCTCTACCAATAGGAATCATTGCATCGATAGCCTTGATACCTGTTTGTAAAGGTTCATTAACCGGCTGTCTGAAGATTACACCTGGCGCCTTTCTTTCAAGCGGCATTTCGTAAGTATCACCTTGGATAGGTCCTTTCCCATCGATAGGTTCTCCCAAAGTATTTACAACTCTACCAACATAGCCTTCACCAACATTCAAGGAAGCGATTCTACCTGTTCTCCTAACTGTAGATCCTTCTTTTATTCCTGCGCTTGACCCCATTAATACAACCCCAACGTTGTCTTCTTCAAGGTTCAATACGATGGCTTGAACGCCATTCTCAAATTCTACCAATTCACCCGCCTTGGTTTTATTAAGACCGTAAACTCTTGCAATACCGTCACCTACTTGTAGTACAGTACCTACTTCTTCGAGTTCAGATTCAGATTTGAATCCAGATAATTGTTGTTTAAGAATCGCGGATATTTCTTCTGGTTTAACGCCAGCCTTATCAAATATTTTTTAGAATGATTTAATGTATTTATTACTCAGAAACTCTTTTTTCACCTGTTCCAACTTGTGTGCAACACTTGCATCATACAATTTGTCGTCCAACTCAATTACAAACCCTCCGATCAGTTCAGGATCTACAGCTGTTTCAATTTCTACTTTTTCATCAGTCACTGCACTGTCGAGCAATGCTGCTTTGATTTTATTTAAAACTTCATCACCAATAGGTGTTGCAGTCGTCAATTTAACTTCGGTGATATGCTTATACTTTTTGTATAAGCCTACATAACTTTCAGCAATTTCCGGCAGATGTGCTTCTCTTCCTTTCCTAGTGATAATATCAAAAAATGACATCGTCACCTTGTTGAAAGTCTCTCCGAATACAGCTTGAAGAACAGACATCTTTTTATCAGCCTTGATGATTGGACTTTTAACCAATAGGTATAGGTCTCGGTTATTCAAGGCAGCTTGAAAAGCATGGATATCCTCAAAGAGCGTATCCTCAATGTTCTGTTCTACTCCAAGATCAAGTAGAGATTTAGCATATCTGGAAGCAACGCGGTAATCAAGCATTAGTTTAATTTAATTTCGTCTACCAATTGATTCACATAAGTATTATGCTCAGCATCTGTTACCAGTTGTTTGCGCAATACTTTTTCCGCGATTTCCGTGGCCATTGCACCTACCTCATTTTTCACTTGTACCAATGCTGCTTTCTTTTCATTTTCGATTTCAAGCTTTGCATTCGTAACGATTCTTTGAGCCTCGTCTTTCGCCTTTTCTTTAGCCTCCTTAATCATAGTTGACTTGATGTCGTTGGCTTCTTTGATGATGGCAGCTCTTTCCTGTCTGGCTTCTGCAAGAATTTTCTCATTTTCCGCCTTAAGGTTAGCCATTTCATCTCTAGCATTTTTAGCTTCGTCCAAAGCGCCCTGGATATCATCTTCTCTGGCTTTAAGTGCTCTTGCTATGGGGCCAAATGAGAATTTTCCAATCAATACCCAGAATAAAATAAAGAATACTGACGTCCATAAGATTAGACCCAGGTCTGGTTTGATTACACTAAAATCTGCTGACAATACGAATAATAACATTTGTTTCTTTTTAGATTTTAAATTCAGTCATGACAACCATCCGTTGCCATGACCAAATACGTTTCTTAAGAAGGATTAAGCAACCAAGAAAGCAACAACGATTGCGATCAAAGCGGCACCTTCCACAAGTGCTGCCATCAAGATCATGTTTGATCTGATGTCACCCACTGCTTCTGGCTGTCTTGCAATAGCTTCCATAGCTTTTGCACCAACGTTACCAATACCGATACCGGCACCGATAACTGCTAAACCCATTCCTATAGCGGCAATTGAACCTACCATAATAAATTGTTTATGATTAATAAAAAAATTAGTGTGCTTCTTCGTGGTGATGATCTTCGATCGCTGCACCGATATAGGATGCGGTCAATATCGCAAACACAAAGGCCTGAATAAAGGCCACCAATAACTCTATCGACATCATGAATAATGAAAGCAATCCTGACGGAATTACAGTACCCCATCCGCCAATTGCATTTGCACCGTTCTGACTAAAGATAAAGATCAGACTCACAAATATGATGATCACCATGTGCCCCGCTGTAATGTTTGCAAATAAACGCAACATCAAAGTCAGTGGCTTTATAAATACACCCAGTACTTCTACCGGTGTTAAAATTGTTTTTACCCATGCTGGAACACCTGGCATCCAAAAGATGTGCTCCCAGTAATGTTTGTTTCCAGATAAATTCGTCACTAGGAATGCAAAGATGGCCAATACACATGTAAAGGCAAGATTACCCGTCACATTGGATCCTCCAAAGAAAGGGATTTGACCAAATAGGTTTAATCCGAGAATGAAGAAGAACAATGACATAATGAATGGCTGATACCGCATGTATTTATCACCAAGAAATGGCTTACATACTTCATCCTGGATGAAAAGAAATACAGGCTCAATTAAGGACTGAACACCTTTGGGTGCTTTGCCCTGACGATCTTTGTACGCACGCGCGACTTTCAAGAACAACCAGAGGCAAAACATAAATACAATAAACATTGAAACAACATTCTTTGTAATTGAGAAATCGTAAAATGGCGTTATACCACCTCCGAACAAACCAAAATCGGCCGTTGATTTGGCATAAGTAGGATATTCATTATCCCCTAGACACACATATGCATTGGCATCCTCATCGTGTCTTATACCTTTGATCTCTACTTTTTCTTTTGGAAAATTAGCATCAGCTACCAACTTCACTGTCCCACCATCCAGCACATAGCCTTTGTATGCATAATGACCATCACCGTGGCCTAGTCTGTCGAAACCAAATTTGCTGGACATAAAAATATCGAATCCAGATTCTTTGTTGTATAAAATACAAGGGAGGGGGATTTGCAGAGGGCCGATACTGTAAACATTTGCATCCGCTATGTGATGAAATGCTGTTGCACCAGGGTCAAAGGTATCTCCATGATGTCCTCCACAATCGTCATGATGTGCATCTCCATGTCCTTCTTCACCATGGTCATGAGAAGTGTCATGATCATGATTATGGTCATGCCCATTCTGTTGATGGGTTTGCGTCTGATCACTTGATTTATGATCATCTCCATGGTCAGCAAAAACAGCACCCGCTGTTAGTATCAAAATCGTGGTAAGAAAAGTTCTTAATTGCATCTATTTCAAAGCCTTTGAAATTCGCTGCAAAGGTATGTATTTGCAGGCTAATACCAAGATTAGAATAGTCTTTTTTTTACCTGTTAAATTAGGGTGAAATCAAGGCTTCAACATTTGATTTTACGGTAAAGGATTATACCATAATTAATTTTGCCAAGCAAGAGATTCGCAGAAGCCAAAACTTGATTTTCAAGAAATGCAGAATTTATAAAAAAAGAAGAGAAATAGCTGTTTTTAATACCTTTCTCTCCTTTTTCAATATATATCTTCTTATCTCGCTATTGCGGTGGCTCTTTTTTCTCTGATGACGGTCACTTTAACCTGTCCCGGATATTGCATTTCATCCTGAATTTTTTGAGAAATCATGAATGCCAGGTCATCTGCAAATGCATCTGTAACCTTTTCACTTTCAACGATAACTCTCAATTCTCTACCGGCCTGGATCGCATAAGCTTTCTGAACACCATCATAACCCAAGGCCAGTTCTTCCAATTCACCAATACGCTTCAGGTATGATTCCAAAATCTCTCTACGTGCACCTGGTCTTGCCCCTGAAATGGCATCGCATGCCTGAACAAGGGGTGAAATAATATTATTCATTTCAATCTCGTCGTGGTGTGCTCCTACGGCATTAAGTACAACCGGATGTTCCTTGACTTTTTCAAGCATCTGCATACCCAATAATGCGTGTGACAATTCTGATTCTTCTTCGGCCACTTTACCAAGGTCATGGAGTAGTCCTGCGCGCTTTGCCATTTTGATTTGTCTGGAGTTCATTCCCAGCTCAGCTGCCATGACGCTGCAAAGTGTTGCTGTCTCAATGGAGTGTTTCAATAGATTCTGTCCATACGAGGATCTAAATCGCATTCTACCCACCATTCTGATGATTGTAGGGTGGAGTCCATGAATATCTAAATCGATGACCGTACGTTCACCGATCTCCTTGATTTGTTCTTCGAGTTGTTTTTGCACCTTGGCTACCGTCTCCTCGATCTTGGCAGGGTGAATTCGACCATCTGCAACAAGTCGCTTGAGTGAGAGTCGACAAACTTCTCTTCTGATTGGATCAAAGCTCGAAATAATAATGGCTTCTGGTGTATCGTCAACTATAATTTCAGCACCTGTCGCTGCTTCAAGCGCTCGGATATTACGTCCTTCACGACCAATGATCTGACCTTTGATGTCATCTGAATCCAGATTAAATACCGATACCGTATTCTCAATGGTATACTCAGCACCCATTCTCTGGATGGTTTGTATTATTATTTTCTTTGCTTCTTTGGTTGCGCGATTTTTGGCCTCGTTGATGGTTTCCTTTTCAATGGCAAGGGCATCGGTTTCAGCTTTTCCTTTAATCGCCTCCAGCAATCTATCTTTTGCTTCAGACTCCGTCATCCTTGCAATAGACTCAAGTTGCTTGATATGCTCGTCTTGAGATTTTTCGAGTTCTTCTTTTTTTCGTGCAACTATTTTAAGCTGCTTCTCCAGATTGCCTTTTATCGCCTCAACTTCTGCCTCTCTTACTTCAATCGCTTCGACTTCTGCTTTTAGATTATCCTGTTTTTGCTTCAGACCCTTTTCAAGAGAAATTACCTGCATTTCTCTTTCTTTCATCTCAACTTTCTGGTCGGCCTTATAATTTTGATAATCTTCCTTCAGTTTGGCATATTTATCTTTTGCCTCCTGAATTTTCTTTTGCTTTATTTGTTCGTTTCTAGTTTCTGCCTTGCTGACAATCCTATCAGCTTTTGATTCTGACTCATCAAGCTTCCTTCTGGCAGTAATTTCAGCTTCCTTAAGGGTTAAGTCCGCTTTTTTATTGGCTTCGTCAATTTTTGATTGTGCAGACTTTTTAACCAATAAATTGGCAATTATAAAGCCGATAATTGCACCAACCGCCAAACCGGCAATGGCCATCGTACCAAATTCCATATTTCAATTTTTAGTCAAAGGGGCAGTTAATCCTGACTGTTGCTATGCTCAGATATCATCTTGATCAATTTCTCGATTCTAGCATTAGCTTCTTCAATGGTGGGCTCTTGATAATTATTTATTTTCGATTCAAATGCGTAGGTAATTAGGAGCATGGCCAGTATATCCTGTGTGGTTCCAACTGTATATTTAATCCGGTATTCGTTGATCTTCTCATTCAGCTCTTTTTCAATAATCAGAGCTATTTCCTTCTCTTCCGGCGTTAATTTAACAGGATAGGATTGTCCTGCTATGCGAATGGTATGCGAAATCAATTGTACATCATCCATTCAGCTCTAAATTTATTTTTTCAATACATGCATCTATTCGATCCATATACTGTTCTATAGCATTTATAATATATGTTTTATCAAAAGCATCTTCTGCAATATCTCCCTCAATTTCTGCTTCATTAGGCTTCTTCTCCGGCGTATTGCGCTCCATTATCTGCGCTTCTAACTGCTTATTCCTTTGTATTAATAATTCATTTTTATCTAACAATCCTTCCCACTTTTGGAAAAAATCCGAGAGCTTACTCTCCAAGGCATCGATATTTTTTGAAAATGCCCTCATACAGTAAAGATAATTCTTTTTTAGAACAATAAATTAAAACAATATTATGTGCGCACTATCGCATTCAATTCATTTTCATACTGTTGTATGAGCTTTTTCATAATCTTATCTACCTCTTTATCTTTTAAAGTCTTTTTATCATCCTGGAACAAGAATTTCAAAGCATAAGATTTTTTGCCCTTTCCCAACTGCTTCTCATTCTTGTAGACATCAAATAAATCAATTTCCTTTATCAGTTTCTTGTCCACCTTGCGTGCAATCTTCTCTAAAGCGTCAAATTTGATGCCGTTATCGATTACAACGGCCAAATCTCTTCTGGTTGAAGGGAATTTGCTGATTTCTGAAACCTCAAGAACAGATTGGCTTGTCAAATTATAAAGCGTATCAAATTCAATGATAGCGGCAAAAACTTCTTGTTGTATACCAAACTGATTTAAAACCGTCCCTGAGAGTTTACCTAATTCAGCCACATTCTGCCCATTTACAGCAACAGAAAGGCCTTCATTCATATATTTTGGCACATTTTCATCACTAAAGCCGAATGCGCGCACGCCTGCATTCGAAAGAACAGCCATCACGGCTTTCTTAATATCATAGAAGTCCACAGATGCTTTTGCATCCGTTCTCCATGATTCGACTGACCGCTTGCCGGTCATATAAATTGAGATGAATGATTTTTCTACAAATGCTCCGTTTTGTGTATACGACCTTCCAAATTCATACAACTTTAAGTTTGTTTGCTGATGATTGAGGTTATGGCTAATGCTCTTTAACCCACTTTTAATCGCGTCTGGACGCATAATATCTAAATGGATATTGCTTGTGTTATTAATGGACACAAGGTCTTCCCTTTCTTCACTTTCATATAACTTAGACTCAATCAGAGACATCCCCATCATTTCATTGAATCCTCGGGCTGATAAATAATCCGAAATTCTGTTCTGGAGCTGTCTTCTTGTTGGAAATGCTTTATGAACAATGGTGGTCTTTAATCGTGTAGGAATTTCCACTTTATTGAATCCATATATTCTTAATACCTCTTCAATCACATCCACCTCTCTGATAACATCTGCCTTATTGGTAGGAACCAAAACAATAACGCTATTCTCGTCAACAGGCTTTAGCTCCATTTTCATGGCACGTAAAATATTGTGTATTTCTTCTTTGTCCAATTGTGTACCTATGGCTTCATTGACATGATCGTATCTGATAAATACTTCTTTGGGTTCAATGCTTTTTGAAATGACATCTACAATGTCAGAAGTGATCTCGGCACCTGCATATTCTTTGAGCAATACTGCTGCGCGTTTAAGTGCTTGTACAGTGATATTCGGGTCGCTGCCCTTTTCGAATACCTTAGCCGCATCGGTTCTCAATAAATGCCTGGTACTTGTTTTGCGGACCGAAGAGGCATTGAAATGGGCCGATTCTAAGAAGACTTTTTGTGTCTCATCTGTAACACCAGAATTCAGACCCCCGAAAACACCAGCTATACATAAAGGGTTATCCTGACCGTCGCAAATCATGATATCTTCGGAATTCAATTTCCTTTCCTGCTCATCAAGGCTTAAGAACACCGTCCCTTCCGGAAGAGATTTGACTTTAATCTTGTTGTCTGCAATTTTATCGGAATCAAAAGCATGCAAAGGTTGTCCATATTCATGCAAGACAAAATTGGTGATATCTACGATATTACTGATGGGTCTTACACCGACGGCTTTCAATAAATTCTGCATCCAGTCTGGAGAAGGGCCAATCTGCAAATTAGAAAAGGAAATTCCAGAATATCTTGGGCAAGCTTCCGGGTCATCAACTTCAATCTGGATATTATCCAATTCAACATCGACTTTAAATTGATTCATTTCGGGCATTTTGACATTGCCCTGCCAATTTTTATTGATCCGAAGATAGGCTGCCAGATCTTTGGCTACCCCGATATGTGATGTTGCATCAGAACGATTCGGTGTGAGACCGATATCGAATACAGTATCGTCTTCTATTTCAAAATAATCCCTTGCCGGACTGCCTGTCTTTGCAGAAGGGTCCAATACCATGATGCCATCATGGTCATCGCCTAAGCCCAGTTCATCTTCAGCACATATCATTCCGTGCGAGGCCTCGCCACGTATTTTGCCCTTTTTTATTTTAAATGGATCACCCTCGGTTGGATATAGGGTTGCTCCTATTGTTGCAACCAACACTTTTTGGTCGGCTGCCACATTGGGTGCACCGCAAACAATTTGAACAGCTTCGTCACCTCCTATATCTACTTTGGTTAGGTTTAATTTATCTGCATTGGGATGTTTGCTTACTTCCAACACATGGCCTACTAGGATACCTTCCAATCCTCCTTTGATTGTCTCAAAGTTGTCTACGCCTTCAACTTCTAATCCAATGGATGTAAGAATTTCAGATAATTCATCCACCGGCATATCCAAATCGATATAACGCTTTAACCAGTTTAAAGATAACTTCATGCTCTGCTCGAATTTTTATGTCGGCAAAGATAAAGCTTTTAGTATTGTTGGAACTGTTATTTGAGGTATATCGTAGCAGCTTGCAATACCTCTCCTCCATTTGAAGATGAGGTCACAAATGCAACAATTTCCATATTCTCAGGAATCCACTCCCCATTTAACTCATCGGGTACCGTATATTGATAAGTTCTGTTAATAATTTCGTTAGCAGTAATATCCGTAGTGAGTACATCCCCATTTAATTGAGTTAATATGTCTTTTAGAACATGGTTGTGCTCATAATCGGGAATTGTTCGATTTACATCATCTTGAGGATCGATCAGATGGCTTTCAGTTATTGATACATGAACCTGAAGTTCACCTGCAAGAGCTATTATGGCTTTAACCCCGACATTTATAGTAGCAGTTCTGGTATCTTCATCGAATGAACTGTCCAGAAAAATAGCCAATTGCTGAGGTTTTAATAACTCCTGCTCTACCATAGATGGCCAAAGGTCCCGACTTGTATTAGATACATGGTCTTGCCCAGAGAAGAGTACTCTGTTAATTGCAGCCGCTGGCTTTCCAAAAAAAGGTTTCAGGCTTTCTTCCAGGTCAATGGCATCATCATTTCTAAAGTCGTATTTACTATCATCTTTGGGCTTGGTTTGATTCAGCCCATGCACGCCATAGGTAACGACGTTACCATCAAACTCATCCAAAATAAAATTGATAACTGCTATGCCTGCAGGACAGTTGGGACACGATACACCCGTTAACTCTTCAACAAGAACTACCCTACCCGTCTCAGGTGCCGTAAATTCAGGAACAATTACAGCTTGTTCCTCACATCCTGTACTTAAGATTATTATGATTACCAGAAGTTGAAATACTTTCTTCATTATTCTTTAATTTAAAATGAGGAATTAACAGTGAAATTGAATCCTGAGAATGCAGGCTCCAAACGACAAATTCCTCCGTTACAAACAATTCCTTCTACCTGCTTGATATAAGATAGACTAAATCTATTGGCTTTATGGGTATAATATATATCAAATCGCGGGAAGTGTAAACTCTGTTTTTCACCATCCACCACAGCTGAGTTTTTGCCCGGTACGGTGTTATACATATCCGATACTACAAATGACCAGTGCGGTGCCATCGCATACTCAACCAGGATGAAAAACCAATTACCGTAATCCTGCTTAAATCCGGCCTTTTCATCATCCCCAACAAACATGTATTGTGTTTCGACCCGAATTGATTTCTTACGATCAATTTTATAGAGGAAATCGATATAAGGGACAAAGCTTTCCAACAGAGGAACTTCTGGCTTCACTTCATATACCTCCTGGTTATATTGTAAGGACTGAACTCCTGTTTTAATCTGCCATTTAGTTTTGTATTTATAGAATATCTCTGTATAAATCTCTCTGTATAATCTATCACCATCCAGTGTCTCAATACTTGAGTAATTAATTGCAGCCCCAAACTTTCGGCTGAAACGATATTTCAGATCGATTTGATATGCTTGTTCGCTCAGCAGCTGTGTCGCTGGCGAATATCTTGCATTCAACCGGTAAGTATTCTGCCTGTTCATTGGTGGAATAAAACCAATTAAACCTCTTAAAAGGCGTTGATGTGGATTGGCGCGAAAATCGAAGTTCTCTGTTCTCTTACCTTCTACGGTCACACCAAGCCCTCCCCCTGCATAACTTAGACTGGAATAAATTACCGAACCGGATTCGCGAACATACTTACCGAATGTGGTCGCTCCTGAAGCTTCTGTCTTTAACGCATTTGGATCGAAAAATACTTCTGATGATTTGTGGGCATATTCACCATACCAGCTTATCGGGCCTGCCGAAAGTGTATTGAAAATACTAAATGCATATGTGTTGTAGATTGGTTCCAATCTGTCAACGTCCTGATAGTTCTTTACGATATCAACAACCAAATCTACGGACTCATCGTCAAGGGTATTGCTGACAATTCCAATTCCCGGTGCAAGCGTAAATGCTTTTTCTTCTGTGGATAGATCAATATACCCTTCAAGTGATGCGCCTTTAACCACAGCATCATATTCATCAAATAAAAATCGTTGTCTTCCCGTGAATCCCTTGATGGCCCAGTTGTCAGAAATATCATAAATCAATCTGGCTCCGTATAGTGCATTATCGATCAACAGTGGCCTTTCTTCATACGCCCTATAGATAATACCACTTCCAATCTGATCGTAAATATATCCTACTCTGATATCCAGTTTGTTAATCTTTTTAGCGATATGCCATCTTCCTATCCCTTCTTCGGTATAGGAATCATTGGGATTAAGTAGATTGGAATTATTAAACATATCAAAACGTAATCCCAGATCAAATCCATTGAAACTGTATCCAAGGTCCAACCAGGACTGTGCTCCAAATAATTGATTATCATATTGCGGGATATTGGCTGCTCCAATTAATGAATCCCTAATAAAAAAGTTTGCACTCGATTGGAATCCGCCAGAAAAACTTCCGGTGTCCTGATTATAAGCAGGCAAATGAATGCATAGCATTATGATCACGATGAGTAATGTGGTTTGTTTTAATAGTCTAGTCACAGTAGAGAAATTATCCGCACAATATATAAACTTAATAGTATAATTAGCTGTACGGACGGAAAGGTCCTTGAAGACAAATCAGAACGTTACTCTTCAATAAAGACCCCAAAACTCATATCGAGACGCGCATCAAAGGTAGAAGGCGGGAATCGTCTTAGTTCAAGTCGAACTTCAACGATCAATTTATCTTTTAACAAATAATCACTTACATCCGGAATATTGCTAAAAAGTTGGATTTCAGTCTTGGAACCCCCAGGTACAAATTCACGGTAGAAAATTTCAGTTCGTTTGTTGAAATCATCCGGATCAACAAGATAAACATTGACATCATTAATAAAATCCAAATCGATATTCGAATTAAACTTTGGATATAATAAAGCTCTGTCTGACACAACCTGCATGATATCCTCCTCGGTAAAATTCAAATTATCTAATTGAGTTCTTAGCGTTACGGGCACATTTTGATTGACAAAATAATGTGCCTCGATAGTATTCAAGCCTAACGTAATTCTAAAATCTGTGAAAGTATCTACATTAAACACCGCATCCGTTGAGCCGCATGAAAGCAGACCACAAATGATAAGACTTGTAAACAGGTACTTAAGTTTTTTCATGATATCGCCTCTATAACTCCTAAAAGTGGCATAATATTTCGATATTAATAACAAATTACATTGTAAGCATGGGGACGCAATCGGTATCATCCTTCATTGATAAAGAACAAAGGCAAAAATTTATTCGATCCTTACTAAATGACATCAGGTCATTGGAATATATGTTGGATCATGATTGGTTTGAATCAGGCATTACAAGGTTTGGAGCAGAGCTCGAAATGGTGCTTGTGGACAAAAAGACCTTGAAGCCTACGAATATCGCCATGGACGTCATTGAAAAAATGGCAAAACACAAATGGGTTGAAACAGAAATAGCACAGTTTAATCTTGAGATCAATCTGACACCACGTGAAATGAAAGCCAATCAGTTTTCATTGATGGAAAAAGAAATTCAATCACGATTAAGAATCCTCGACAAGGAATTAACCAAATTCGATTCAACTTACATTCTTACTGGAATCCTACCCACGCTTCAGAAATACCATCTTGGGATGGATAATCTTACACCGAAGAAGCGTTATTTCATGCTTATGGAGGCATTAAAGCAACTGCGCCTTAATAAGGATTTTGAACTGAAGATATTTGGTATCGATGAATTATTTGTAAAACATGACTCCCCTTTTCTTGAGGCGGCCAATACAAGTTGGCAGGTTCATTTGCAGGTGGAAGCCGCTGACTATGTAAATACATACAATGTAGCCCAGCTATTGGCGAGCCCTGCAATCTCAGTTGCTGCCAATTCGCCAATTGTATTTGGGAAAAGGCTGTGGCATGAATCCCGCATTGCTATGTTTGAACAAGCCCTTGATACACGTTCTACCCATGAGCATATGCGTGAACAAAGTACACGTGTATCATTTGGACGTGATTGGATTGATGAATCAATTCTGGATGTATACAAAGAAGATATAGCCCGCTTCAAGGTATTACTAAGTTCGGAGGTTGAAGAAGATTCGTGGGATCTAATTTTAAAAGGTAAAACCCCAAAACTGGAGTCCTTACTGGTCCATAATGGCACAGTATATCGATGGAATCGGCCTCAATTTGGTATCAGCCCAAATGGCAAACCTCACCTTAGAATTGAAAACAGAGTCATGGCTGCAGGGCCAACTGTTCCTGATCAAATGGCAAATGCTGTCTTCTGGTTAGGTATGATGAAGGGTATGTGCGCTCAATATGATGATATCAGAAAGAAAATTGACTTTTCAGACCTCCGGGATAATTTTGGGCGCGCAGCCAGATTTGGTCTGGAAGCGGAGTTTACCTGGTTCAAAGGCAAAAAAATACACGTTACTGAATTAATTAAAAAGGAGTTGTTGCCATTAGCCAAGGAAGGTCTCAAATCTTGCAATATTAACAGCGAGGATATTGATCGTTACCTCGGAATTATCAGAGACCGTGTGAATAAGAAAACCAATGGCGCCATTTGGATGCTTCAATCTTTTAGTCAGATTAGGAAAGGCGGTGTCTCAAAAGACGAAACACTGTCCGTTTTAACCCATTCAATTATGAAGAATCAGAAAACCAATACCCCAGTTCATAAATGGAAAAAAGCAGATATAAAAGATCTTATTGAATATCAGCCACTTCAATTAAAGGTTTCGGAATTTATGCAAACCGATGTTTTCACAGTTGAAAAAGACGATATCATTGAGTTGGTGGGTGAATTGATGGACTGGAGAAAAATAAGGTATATGCCAGTTGAAGACAAGAAAGGCAATCTGGAAGGATTGGTCACCTCAAGATTAATTTCCAGGGAATTATTAAAAATTATCAGGGATCCAAAATCCAAACCAGCTACAGTGGGAGATATTATGATAACAAAACCGATCACCATTCATCATGATGCAAGTATTATGGATGCCATGAAACTTATGCGCAAAAATAAGATAGGCGCTCTACCCGTTGTACAAAAGAAGGCTTTGGTTGGTGTGATTACAGAAACAGATTTCTTACAGATTACATCCAGCTTATTAGAGCGGCTTCATTACAAGAAAAAAGCGTAGCGTTATGAAAAAACTGCTTCTGGGTCTTGGAGTATTTCTATTCTTCTTACTGGGTATTATATTAAGGCCAGTGCCAAGCCCAACTGCAGAAAATACTTTTACATTAACCGATAAGGTTGTAAGAGTTTTTGAAGGCCCATGCAACGATATCGTATTTCAATTAAATTCAGGTGACAAGTATGCTTACATTAATCGAGGATTGGAATTAGGACTGGATATTGAAGTATTAAACCAACAGTTAAAAGGCAAAGAAACCCACTTTAAATTGATAAAGCACTGGACGCCTTTGGATTGGAATAATTCTTCAGAATCAATTGCAGCCATTGAAACCGATCAGGGAGAAGTTTTGTACCATGTAATTAATTAGTTGAAATGGTGGATCGAACATGGTCTACAATCATTTTCCCATGATCCCGAGTATTCTCAATGAATAATGCACTTGTATTTAATCCTGAGACAACAACGCCAGCCAAATACAATCCTTCCATGCTGGATTCAAGTGTATCAGGGTGACACACCGGTCTCTGACCTTCGCCTTTTTCAAAAGCTAATCCTATTTGTTGTAAAAATTCGTAGTCAGGCTTGTATCCTGTCATGGCCAAGACGTAATCATTAGTTATTTCTACCTGACCCTCTGGTGTCTCAATAATTACTGAGCCCTGTTTAATCTCGACCAACTTTGAATTAAAATATGCCTTTATTGATCCCTCCTTTATTCTATTTTCAATGTTTGGCAGTATCCAATATTTAACTTTTTGATATAACTGCGATTCCCTGACAACCATGGTTACATCTGCCCCTTTTTGCCAGGTCTCCAGGGCTACATCGCATGCTGAATTTGCTGCACCAACAACAATGACTTTTCGTCCTATATAAGGATGCGCATCATCATAATAATGCTTGACTTTAGGCAAAGATTCTCCAGCCACATTCAACATCCGTGGATTGTCATAGTAGCCGGTAGCAATTACTACCTTTCTGGAATTCAAGGCATCCTGCCCCTCAATAG
>JABDJE010000264.1 GCA_013002625.1 Saprospiraceae bacterium
AATCCAGGCGATGCCTATAAGCTTACATTTATGATGGCTGGTAATCCAAATGGTGGTGTTCCTATCAAAGAATTAACGGTAACAGCTGCGGACCAACAAATGACATTTTCATTTGAGATATCGGGTAAAAGTATTCATAACATGGGTTGGGTATCAAAATCCTGGACTTTCAGGGCAATCGACGAAGTAACGATATTATCTTTTGCTGCAGTAGAAGTAAATCCTGCTTCAAACTACGGGCCAGCTATTGATGAAGTCAAACTAGTCAAAATATCAGAAGATGAATGGATTAAATCTGAAGAAGAAAAGATAGTCCCCATGCAGGCTATTGGAAATGTTGTTGTTGAACCTAACAATTCATACCTTCCGGTAAATGGATTTACAGAATTAAATCTTATCGCTCTGAATACTGAAAATAAAGCACTTTCCAGTCCTTATGAAATAAATGTAAGTCTACTACAAAGTGAATTATTCCCGTTTATTGAGATTGGACAGTCGAAAGGAAACATTAAAGAGAGTGGTCTTTATAATACAGCCATTCTCATGAATGAACCTGATATTGAAGATCATAAAGCTCTGGAAGAATTACCATTGGAAATAGGAATTCAGATAGAAGTTAAGAATCCACAATCAGGTGTTGTTGCTTATGATACAATAATCAACTTGCCTTTGGGAATTACATTGATTAAAGGATCAACTTTAGGGGCTGACTTTAAGCCAAGACAAGAACCTGTCCCACCAGAATTTTTTGATCCAAGCTATCAAATTTCAAATCATATTGACAGTGAAGGGAACTTCTACATTCTATTCAATACAAGTCTTTTTGAACAGGACATCGAACGAATAAAGAAATTATCTGAACGTCGACAACAAATTTTTTCAATGGACCAATTCAATTTTACAATCGAATGGTCAAATACGAGCTCTATTCCCCTACGGTACAAATTAAATTCTAATGAAATTGAAAAATTGAAGCCTGCTACCAAGGTTTTACTTCAAGAAGCTCATGGCTTTGACCTGCTTTCATTTCAAGAACACGAAACTAGGATAAGAAACACCATTATTGCATTTGTAGAGGAATTCCCTATGGAAGCCAAAAATAAGACCGAGCTATTAAATGCTTTAAATAATCTAAAGTTCAATTACGGTTCATCTAAAGAATGGCAGGCGCCTTCAATTTTGGTTGAAAATGGTATCCCATTCATTTATACGGCCACCAATCCTGAAATCTATTGGACAGCTGAATTTTTAAATACAAATACACCTTCATCCTACATTGCCATGTGGCACGCAGCAGGACATATTCTGCATTATATCTTAGTAGGAAAGGAAAACCACCATTATGCGTACCTGGAAGGAAATTGTAGTGCGGGCGAAGATATATGGACACATAAGATCAACCAAGAAAACACGCACTTCAATAGAGCTGAATATATATCGTTTTATGAAGCAGGTGCTGATTTATTTCTTGCTGCTCTTTGGAAATTTATGGAGGATAGAAATGAACCATTCCTAACACAATCCATGTATGCCAGGAAGGATTATTTAACCCAATTGGAGACAACTAAACATGCGCACGAAAGTAAGCGGCGTATTCCTGGCTATCTAGTTTCAGGACCACAATCAACTTTTCTCATTGACTATTATTATAAACAAGCATTGGGTGGTCCTGTGCCATCTTATATTGATTTTATTACAGGTCTCCTTATAAACAAAAGAGGTCAAAATGTTTCATCATCTTTGGCCGACTGGATCAAAGCAAAGAGAATAGTCCTGACAGAAGATTCAATTCTGGCTCATCTTGATTCCTTAGGTTTACATAAGGAAATGGAAGGTGTTGTTCTAGTTCCTTTAGACGATTTTGAAAAGAGTGTGATTAAATTAAATGGTGTAGTTGTGAATGATTTTTCTAATATTCCAAGGATTGAAATTTCTACAGACTCACAAATTGAAATCCTGAATGGAACCTTTGACATATTAAGAATCAGAAAAGGTATGATTAGTCAAACAAGGTTATTCCCAGAGTCAAAGATTAAGGTCGATATGAATTACAACCTGGACTATCAAGATGGTCACATCTGGACACAATCTCCAGTATCACTGAGTAACAATTTAGCTATTGTTAGTGGTAAAGATATCGATTGTTATATCTCGAAAGAGGAAGATGACATTCTTATTCATGTTCTAGGTGGTCATATTCAAGTTGTAAGTGACAAAGGGAAAAAGGAGACAGAAGAGGTTAAATACATTAAACTTACAGATAACGGTAAGCTTAAGAGACCGAAAGATATAGACGAGGTTATAATGCTAGGAATTTTGGAAAAGGTAAATAAAAAGTACACGATTCAAGATCCTTTTATCATCGAGGGATTAAGCTACGAAAAGATGAAAACCAATTTTAATTAATCAGTTTGTGTCCACCTAGGAATATTAAGTTGTACAGATCGCGCTAATTATTTCAGTCAAGTTAATATTGTTTAATTAGCCAGTTCTTCAAAACTTGAGATAATATCAGACCAAGCCACACTCCCAGGCGTAATGACTTCAAAGTGTCCCGCATTGGGTATGATTTTGAGTTGAATGTCTTCACCTTGACTTTTAGCTTGCTGTAAATAGGGGTTGATATGAGATAACGGAACGATATTATCTGCTTCGCCATTTATAAGAATCTGAGGGACATCTAAAGGCAGAAGTTTAATCGGTGATGCGATGTCGTAGCGTTCTGGAAATTCATCTACACTTCCTCCTATGAGGTTCACAACATTGCTACCACATCCACTTGGACTTGTGTAAGTTTCGAGATCAGTGATTCCAGCCAAACTCACCACACCTTTGATTTCTGGCAGTTCATCTAAATAAATATCAAGCGTTGAATCAAGTTGCTGATGAGCTGCTAACCATAGCGCAAGATGACCTCCGGCTGAATGACCGGATAGAATAATCTCATCTGATTTTAATGGAAGCTGACTTGATAATTCTTCTATGAATTTCAATCCACTTGCAACATCAAGGAAGGTTCCTGGCCACCTCCCACCTGGATCTTCGGTACGACGGTATTCAATATTCCACACTGCATAGCCGCGCTCTGAGAGATCTAGTGCCATGCTATCCATTAATGTATAATCAAATTGAGAAAGCCAACACCCACCATGTATAAGCATAATAACTGTTGCTTTATCTGTCGATTCTGGCATCCATAATTCTCCAAATTGCAATGCATCCGAGCCATAAGATATTCGAATGGGTGTCAGGGGTTCATAAGATGTGTTATTGTTATCATGACCTAATGCATCATCTACAGTTGAACAGCTCTGATACAAGATCATGCTTAAAATTATAATTACAATTCTATTAAACATCCACATGGTTTGTAACAGGTAAATTACTCAAGTTTATTTATTTGTCTTGAATAATGGTTTATAAACTTATAAGAGAAATTATTCATCAAAATGAAGAAGGTATTCATTTTCTATATTGGATAAGGACTCTTTCAAGCCATAAATTATATGGGTCAATAACAAATACCACTTTCACTTTATTGACTGGCTTTAAGGTGGTAAACCGCTTTACTTTCAGTGAATATTATTGTTAATTAGTAAACAACAAACAAAAAAAGACCTCGCCTAATCGACGAAGTCTTAATCTAAGTTTGGGTTTCGTGCCGTTCAGCCTAAATAAAAAAACCCGCCATTTGGCAGGGCCTCCTTGAACCTGGGGTGGAAGATCCCGATACATCGGGACGACCTCCTGGCACTGGATTGATCTTATTGTTAACTGGTAAACAACAAACAAACAAAGACCTCGCCTAATCGACGAAGTCTTAATCTAAGTTTGGGTTTCATGCCGTTCAGCCTAAATAAAAAAACCCCGCCATTTGGCAGGGCCTCCTTGAGCTTTGGGTGGAAGACCGGTTTCGAACCGGCGACCTCTGGAACCACAATCCAGCGCTCTAACCAGCTGAGCTACAACCACCATTT
>JABDJE010000265.1 GCA_013002625.1 Saprospiraceae bacterium
CGGTAAAGTGGTGTATCACATTTGCGACATACATAAATTCCCTTCTCATCAAAATTATTATACGCTCCTGTAAATGGACGCTCGGTACCTTTATCGTTGATCACATAGGATTCTTCCGGTGTTAATGCATTGTATCCGTCTTTGTCTTTCATTTCAATAAGTTTTGAAAAGCGGCTTCCAGTTTTTCTACCTTAGGCCTGATGATGAAATTGCAATAGCCCTGATTAGGGTTATTGTTATAATAATCCTGATGGTATTTTTCCGCAGGGTAATAATCTGTCAATGGGCTGAGTTCCGTTACAATATGATCGGACCACATTTGTTGTGCCTCGTTGGACATGAAGTTTTGCGCTTCTAGTTTCTGCTCTTCATCAGTATAAAAAATGACTGAACGATATTGCGTTCCGACATCGTTTCCCTGTCTGTTCAAGGTAGTTGGATTATGGGTTCCAAAAAACACATATAGCAATTCCTTGAATGAGATTATCGATGGATCGAAAGTAATTTTCACGATTTCAGCATGACCGGTTAATCCCGAACATATCTCCTTGTAGCTGGGGTTCTTTATTTGTCCCCCCATATATCCAGATTCAACAGATTGAACACCTTTCAATCTTTGAAATACAGCTTCCAGACACCAGAAGCAACCGCCTCCAAAATAAGCTTCCTGCATTTTTTCTTATATAAATAACAATGAGCCTGATTGTGTTCAATCAGGCTCAAATATTAAGTTAAAATTAATAGTTTTTATGAGGTTCTACCTCCATTCAATTCGTCCTGATATGCATCCAGTGCATCCCAATCGCCTGCGGCTGCCATGGCAGCTTGTCTAGGCCAGGTACTTGGATCTGCCAACTGATAACGCTTACCGGCAGCTTCCAAAATTGAAGCGATACGCTCCACAGAAGCATCTGCGAGTCCAGCCCATGTGGTTATACCTGCTGCATGTAGCAAGCCTTCAATCTTAGGACCAATACCTTCCACAGCTTTCAGATCATCTTGTTTCCAAGCTTTCAATATGCCTAACTTCACGAAAACTTTCTCGGCTTTGGAATCAGATCCATCTGCCTTTTGGTGTGCAATTAATCCATTCCAATTTGCATCTCTGGCAAGCGCAGCCTGAGCAGGCCAATCAGATGGATCGATGATACGGTACTTGTCACCATATCTGCCTAAAATATCATTTAATTGCGCTGTGGAGTTTCCAGCCAAGGCGCCCCAACTGTTCACATTATTTTCATGCAACACAGATTCCATTTTTGGTCCGATGCCTTCAATAATTTGGAAGTTATTGGATTGGAGTTTGGCCCATTTAGCAGATCCGGCATCTGGCAAAGATGGTCCTGCTGAGCTTGTATGCACTGCTGCTGAAGCAATATTAGACGCAAAATTGCTTGCGGTGTTCGAATCGTCAGAATCTCCAGCATCATTATGCGCATCATCTGAACTTTCGTCTTCTCCACCATTTTCAGTACCACCAAATGCCAGGGACTCGTCGATCGTCACTATGTCTCGCGCGCCATCTGCATCATCTCCTTCCTGAAGTTTACGGATGCGGGACTCACTAATGGATAAGGCTTCTTTGAAATGCGACTTTTCTTTAAGGCATGCAGATAGGTCGCTGTCTTTCTGTTTGGCATCAATCGTAAGCTGGGCAACTCTGTCTTCAAGTTCTTGAGCACGTTTAGCCCATTTAGCCCAAATTGCCCATCCCAATAATAATCCAAGAAGAAATGGAAGTATCCACCATAGTGGCCACCAAGTGCACATGTCAGTTAATATATTTAAGGTAATCATGATTTTAAATTTTGGTTAATTAGAAATTTTTAATTCCACCCTCCTGTTCTTTGCACGGCCTTCACGTGTTTCATTAGAAGCTATCGGAGAGCGCTCTCCTCGTGACATCACATTTATTTTAGCAGGATTCACGCCTTTGCGAACAAGGTAATCTTCTAGTACTTGTGCGCGTGCTTCACCGAGAACTTCATTGGATTCTATGCTTCCAATATTATCGGTGTGCCCGGTAAGTGTGATAGATTCTCCAGATTCAATGACGCGTTCTGCCACATCATTGAGATAAGTGATCAGTTCGTCATTTGTAATCTGTCGTGTAGAATTAAATGGAAAATAGATGATGGTCCGATCGTCGATTTCTTTAATCACTTTCGTATCCTTTAGAAATCTAAATGCAATCAAATTATTCATTTGATCTTTCACATAATTAGGTCCTTTTGAGTTACCTGAAAGAACTGTTCTGCTACTGTCAATACCATTCAGTAAAGACAAAACATTGCGTGCTCTAACAAGACCCAAATTTTCCCCGTCACCAGATGATTCATCATCGTAGTAAAACCCGTCAATTCCTAATTTCTCATCTTCCTGAAGTCTGGCGAGTAATGAATCTCTGAAATCGATCCAATCAGGCTCGACCTGAGGCTCTGCCTGAGATTGTAAAAAGGCGATTGGGGTAAGCTTTTTAATTAACCTTGGTTTTTCATTGAGTGCTGTATCTGGAGTAAGCATTTCAACTCCCGTCTGATCTTCATTAGCATGCGCGGGTGCGCAGCATTCCTTGGCAATAAACCAATACAGTAAGCCCAACAATAACCAAAGTATTACAATAGTAATCCTCATAATAATCAGTTAATTGTTCGATCAATATTTTAAGTTAACATAATAAATTAATAAATCAATGATTTTCAGGCATTTATACTTCTGCATTTCTTAACATCCAACAGGTCAGATCAATGTCAGACTTATCATGATTTATCCTCACCTATTAAGACATGCATTTGAACAGGAAGTCACAATAAACAATATTTGCCTAATAAGTGATCCAATAAATGCATGTTTCATATCCACTTATACCCATCGCACTTACTTTACTCTTAGGATGCCTTTTATCCTCTTTAAGAGTTGAACCGCCAAGTCAGATTTCAGCTTTTATTCCCTTGATTTACATATTAATTCTCATTGCCCAGATGGCGGCAGTAGCCTATAGGCAAAATAAATTGGCATTATGTAGCGCTATTCTGTTTTTCTTCACCTATGGGTTCACATCTGAAATTAGGGTTCAAAAAGTACGCTTAAACCAACATTTCGCACAAGCAGATTATTCAAGCCTCATGTTTGAGTTTATCAAACCTCTTAATCCAGAAAAAGATGACAGATGGCTGGCAAGCGTTATGGCAACACAAGACGGTTTAGAGCCATGGTCAACAAAAAATGGAAAATTGATTATTCATCTGAAAGATGATTCCGAATTGGATTTATTTGGATGCCGCTTTGTATGCCCTGGTACAGCAAGCCCTTTAGTACACAACCGTAATCCAGCCAGTTTTTGCTATAGTGGTTATCTTGAAAATGAATTCGGTGTAAGTCATATTCTATATAGCTCTACTGATTCTTTGCGATTCATGGGTCGTCGAAATTATTCGTTGGCCAGGTCACTGGCTTTATCCCGCAAAAAACTGGCACAAACGCTTGACCGAGTTATGCATCAAAAAAGCAACAGTGCTATTATGAAAGCCATGTTGCTTGGTCAAAAGCAAAATCTGGATGAAAATCAAAAAACAAGCTTTAGGAATGCTGGCGTCTTCTTTTTTTTTTTATTTTCCGGTTTATATTTTTGAATCGTATGTTTATTAG
>JABDJE010000281.1 GCA_013002625.1 Saprospiraceae bacterium
TGATGGCTCTTAATCAGCAAGAATATTATTCCGTTAGTCTGCAAGGCCCATTTATAGCAAAACACCTACAATTATGAAATCAGCAAAATACTCAAGTAAGCAGATTAAAGCTCTCAGCCTGCTAATGTTCTCTTTGACTGCAGCGCACCTGGCGACTCTAGCGGGACTGTCGCATTGGCTAAGGAAAACATCGAATGCTCAGTTGATAGTGGAATTGAACCAAACCGTCAATGCCCCTTCACAAGCTGCATCGAGTATATTATTGGATTCCGTTCCTGGTCGTGTTAAAGCTGGACCCATTGCTGAAGAAGGCGTAACCAAAACCACGGTCCAACGCTTTGACCCCAATCATGCTGAAGCAGCAATATTTAGACAGTTTGGTATTTCACAAAAAGTCATTTCAAATATCATTAAATACAGAAACGCTGGCGGCTACTTTAAAAAATGTGAGGACTTAAAAAAGATATACGGATTTGAGGAAGTTTGGCTAGAAGCCATTCAAGCGTATTGCAATTGTGCAGATACAAAAAATAGGATCCAATCAGAAATGTCTATAATTCCAATTAACATTAACTCGGCCTCCGCAGATTCTTTACAGATATTGAAAGGCATTGGACCTGTATTATCTTCCAGAATTATCAAATACCGGGATCGGTTGGGAGGATTCAATCAAATTGAACAGTTGAAAGAAGTATATGGTGTTCAAGACAGCCTTTACGATATCCTGCAGAGTCAAATTGTAGCTAATGGTAAACTGACAACAATAGATATCAATACCGCTACATTTAAAGCGTTAATTCGACACTTTTACATCGACTATAACACCGCCAAGGCAATTATAAATTACAGAGACCAGCATGGTGAATACGAGGAAGTTGAAGAACTCCAAAATATTATTTCACTCTCTGACTCAGTCTATCAAAGAATTTTTCCTTACTTGAGCGCTGAAAAAAATGATACAATTAAATAATATTTACCTTTGGCATTGCAAAACACTCTGGGCTTTCAGGGGTTAATTAAAGAAACACATCATTGAAGAATCTCAGGTACCTCAATAAATTTTTCCTCAAGTATAAATGGCGATTTATGCTAGGGGTCCTTTTTGTGGGTCTGTCAAATTTTTTCCTGGTCCTCGTACCTCAAACCATCCGTAAAGCGCTTGACTTTATTATTGAAAGAACTTCGGATGATATTAACACTCAGATAGATTTTACTGAAAGTCTGGGTCCAGATATTTTAAAATTCGCTGGTACCGTAATCGGATTGTCCGCCCTGATGGGATTCTTTTTGTATTGTATGCGAAAGACAATTATCGTGATGTCAAGGCTCATAGAATATGATATGCGCAAAGAAATCTATGCACATTATCAAAAGCTAGATTTTGCATTTTATAAGAAAAACAGAACGGGAGATCTAATGGCACGTATTTCTGAAGATGTATCCAAGGTGCGAATGTACTTAGGCCCTGCACTGATGTATGGCATCAATGTTACCATCATGTTCAGTTTTGTCATTTTTACAATGTTTCAGGTCAATAGTACTTTGGCGCTTTACACCTTGCTTCCTCTACCCTTTTTATCATTGTCGATTTATTATGTCAGCAGCATCATTCACAAACGCAGCGATTTGATACAGAAACAATTGTCAAAGATCAATTCCATTTCACAGGAAGTGTATTCAGGCATTCGTATCATTAAATCTTATGTTAAAGAACGTCAGTTTAACAAGTATTTTCGGGAAGAGAGCACTGTCTACAAAGAAAAAGCATTGGATCTTGCCCGCGTGAATGCTTTGTTTTTCCCTCTGATGATTCTACTGGTAAGTTTAAGCACGCTCTTGACCATCTACATAGGGGGTCAATTGGTATTCAAGGATCAAATAACAGCAGGCAACCTTGCTGAATTTGTTATCTATATTATTATCTGACTTGGCCAATAACCTCGATTGGTTGGATTGCATCTATCGTGCAACAGGCTGAGGCATCGCAAGCCAGGATAAATGAAATGCTGCAGATCGACCCAGAGATTAAATCAATAAGCAATGAGCAACCTGCATTAAAGGGACATATCGTATTTGAAAATGTTTCTTTTACTTACCCAGATACAGGCATTACAGCTTTGCGC
>JABDJE010000295.1 GCA_013002625.1 Saprospiraceae bacterium
GCAACAAGTATAAACTCAGATGCCACATCAAGATTGAGAGATTCAATTGTTTTGATGTAGTCTAAAAAATCCTGGGTAATTTTTGCGATGGGAATGTCGTGAATATCCAATTCATCCCTTTGGATAAAATACAATAACAGGTCGAAAGGACCTTCAAAAAATTGCGTTTTCACCGTATAACTATCCATCATCTAAGAGATCTGTGATATCTGATAAAAATAATCGCTCAAATGTAAGGAAATAAGGTAAATTTAAATCAAAAAGCCATAGCTGGTAAACTCTATATCGTCCCTACAGTAATTTCAGAAGAATCCATTTCTTGCATTCCGGATTCTACTTTGAAAATAATCCAATCCCTCGACTACTATATTGTGGAAAGATTAAGAACATCCAGACGTTATCTCAGAGCATGTGGTTATCCAAGACCTATTGATACTGTGGAATTAGTTGAGATAGTTGAAAAAGACAACAGTGCCGAATCAACGGCTTTAAATTGGCTAGAGCAAGGTAATAATGTGGGGCTAATGAGTGAATCTGGAATGCCAGGTGTTGCAGACCCCGGAAGTAAGGTTGTAAAAATGGCACATAAGGCAGGCATTCAGGTTATGCCCCTCGTGGGACCTTCCTCGATATTCATGGCTTTGGCTGCGAGTGGGCTCAACGGTCAAAATTTTCAGTTTCATGGCTATCTACCTATTAAAGAAAACGATCTGCGGAAAAAACTCAAACAATTAGAATCAGAAAGTATCAAGTATAATAAGACTCAAATATTTATCGAAACACCTTATCGAAACAATCGTATGCTAAGCTTTTGTAAGAATGTGCTCGATAAGGCATCGACCTTAGGTGTGGCATTGGATATTACAGGTTCGAATGAGAAAATAATTGTGAAGACGCTTCAAGATTGGAAGAAGTATCCTAATGAGCTAGAAAAACTTCCAGCAATATTTATGATCGGCAAATAAAAAGGCCCAGTATAAAATACTGAGCCTTATATTTTATAAACCAAGAATGATTAATCAATCACAATCATGTGTTTTGTTGCTGTAAAATCTCCTGATTCGAGTGTGTAATAAATCATACCTCGGACAGATAGATCTGCTTTGTTTACTTTGACTTCATTATAGCCCTGTGCGCCTTCAATTTCAATCTTGTTTAAATTTCGACCTGTAACATCATAAAAACTAAGTGTTACTGGCATAGCTTTCGGTAATTCGAAACCAATGATCGTTTGATCTTGGAATGGATTG
Organism: Saprospiraceae bacterium; assembly: GCA_013002625.1. GTDB lineage: Bacteria > Bacteroidota > Bacteroidia > Chitinophagales > Saprospiraceae > RFSX01. Next base: position 1,251 of record JABDJE010000295.1, read on the forward strand.
GGCTGATTTTGGTAAAGTGCATAATCACTTTGGCCCTCAGCACTAGCCAACTGTATATCAATCACTTCAAGATCACTGCCTAAATATGCCTCCGCTTTAGCTATCTCAGATCCCAACTGGATCAGCTCACTGATTTGGCCGTTTGTCTTAGACTTTAGCACGAATGTAACTAAAGGTTCATCTGTTGATATGCCATCGATAGCACTGTAACTGATAGTTACTTTATCCTCATACACCGCTATATTCTCATGGGTAATATTTTCACCTTTGATATCAATAAGCTCAAGACCCGGTATTTCAAGTGTAAACTGAAATCCGTAAAGCTCTGCTTCTTTGCTGCTTAATAGTAATTCAAATTGATCGCCTGAAGCCACACTTTGATCATTAAATTCAAGCGATAAAACATTCTTACTGTTATCTTCTAATGTTGACTTAGAATTAACTTCAGCACTTAAGTTGACGTCACCTACTTTAACTCCTACAAAGTCTTCAGCATTTAGATCAGTATCTAAATCATTGATTCTTAAGTACTCTGAATAAATCCATGGATTTAATGTATTCAAACTCTGAGCGCCATCGATAATTTTCCAACTTGTGTTATTGGGTAATTCAGCATAAACACCCAAAATCAGTTTTCTTAATTCTATCAAATCAAGTGCTGAGATGTCTTTGTCATTGTTGATGTCTGCTGCAATCATTTTGTAAGGACTATCCAATGATTGTTGGCCAAGTACGTGCTTTTGGATAAACAAAAGGTCAAGTGTGCTTACACCATTTAGGTAATCATCATTTTTAGATCCTGTGACTTCATAATCACTGAAATGCGCTACAGCATTAAAAGCATATTCCCCATTTTCATCAGTCATACTGAACAAAGGGAAATCTGGTGAATCACTCATTAATTGTGTCATAACCCCTTCAATCTCATCGAATGCTTCAGTCCTTATCTGACCAGCAATTCTTCCTTCTCCTACGCCCATATTATCAACAAGGCGTAAATTAACTATACAGAAATCTGTATTGCCATTCTCATCCCACACATAAATTGGAACTTGAGCAAAACCACTTGCATCTGCATCGTCAATCGTGAAGATTTTTCCTGCACTTCTTAGGCCGGGTTCCCATCTATGTACTTTATCACCATAGTCATCCTGGTCTTGATAATCGCTGGTCTCACTATCGTAGTACCAAAATGATCCATCATACCATTCCAAATCACTCGAGCTGTCGTATTCTGAATCATCTCTTGGTGGCGGAGCCACTTCCGTAAACGTATAAAGTAGATTATCATTATCAGTACAATTGTCAAAGCTTCCAACATTGAAATCAATTGCCCATAACTCAACTTCACCAGTCTGGCTCATTACAGCTGTACTAAGATTCAAACAATAAGGCGTTGGCGCTTTCTTGTCTGTTATCTGGAAATATCTAACTGTAGATACATTATTACCACACCCGTCGTATAACCTCCAAACAGCTCTATGCCAAATATTGCTGGATGGCAAGCCATCTGGTAGAGTAATCGTTATAAGCTCGTCGTTGCCTGAAGGCGCTATGTAGTAGGGATTTGGATTCCCATTAACAAGTCTTGGCAAGTCCGTGCCGTACGTATAATCATTTGTCCAATCTGCATTGACATCGATTACTACTTCCCATTTCAACCATTCACTGCCACATTCTCCTTCATCATTGCCACTTGCGCTGAGTTGTACCCCTTCAGAGACACAATCAATATTTGATGCAAAACATAAGCTATCAACTACCGTAAGAACAGGGTCTTGGGTGTCGATAATTTTAATTTCCTGCGTGTAATCATATCTGCCACCGGCTGATGTGTTGGACGGATCATAATTACACCAATCAATTACACTCCAATAATTTAATATTTTATAACAGGCTCCATCTTCGAATCTGAAAGTATCTGTCTCAAGTGTTACACCAATCAAATTACATGTTGCGGGGTTCCACCCTGGTTCTCCTGCTTCAAAGCCATCGCAATCCACCACAATATCTTCAGGCCAGGTTAATGAGTTTGGATCGAACGCATCTATTGGTTCAATAACAAACCATTGTGTGCAACTGGAACATGATCTGAATTGCCTTCTGATAGCTCCAAATCCGCAACTTGGGTCATACGCCGCTACTTCAACTCCATCATAAGGCGTACCTGCAAAATTTCCATCATTTGGACCCTTTCTCCTTGGCTCCGTATCTTCGATTAATTCATCGAAGTCACAATCAAGATTAATTTCACCACAGGCAGAAAACACCTGAGGTAATCCTGTCATTGTAAAATCATTGTAATCCATATCACAGGTCAATACCATATCAGGAGGACAAGTTTGGGTTGTTGCACTTTTATCCTCTAATAGTATTGTTGACCATGCATAGTTAACATTTCCATTGTCATCTGCAACTCTAAACTGCACGTCAATTTCTACAGATTCTGAACCATTCAAGTCTTCACAACAGAATTTCACAAAGTCGCCCCAAGTTGTATCTTCTCCAGGGCATACCTCACCTATTCTACGCACAGCCAATTCAACATCTGTACAACCATCATAAGAACCATTATCTACATCCTCAGCATATAATTTAGCTATACCTTGGTTCTCATCCACAGGGTTAGCAATATTCGTTAAACTAAGAACTATGTATTCTTTGGTAACAGGTACAGGAGGTGTCAAATCAGATACTGATACATCTATAAACGTGTTTCCTCTATTGCCACAACAATCTTCAGTATAATATTCTACTGAAACCGTAGCTCCATTTGGCACATCATGTAAAACATAACCATCTGATGCATTTCCACTAACACTTAGTGCACCTTCAACTGATCCAATAAAATATGTTAGATCTGAATCACAATCATCAACTATATGTTCTGGATGGGGAAGATCAACATTTGCAGAACATTTCCATGGGTCAACACTTGCTGTTACATCATTCACTTCTATTGTTGGCACCCCTTGATCAATCGATTTTATTACCTGACCATATTGTACAAACTCTCCCGTACACCAATCAAGAATTGTCCAATTCCTAAGAATCTTCCTGTTTCCATTACAATCAATAGCACACGCTTCAATCTCCTGATCGGTATAGGCTACTATAATATTACACACTTCAGTATTTATAGCCTGTGCATGTGGTCCACTTGGATTTCGTCCCTCCACCCAATAATGTGGGTAAGCATAAGGGATACCTTCATTGTTTTCAATAACGATATCAATGTCTAATTCATCAGGGTCTAATCTGTCATCATCTGTATCCTGATCAACTGTTGCGGGATTGTCAAAAAATGCAGCTACACCAGAAGGACTGATATCAGCACCGCACGATAACTCGACTATCGGAAATGGAAGTACGAGACTGTCTTCAGGGATAACAATAGCACCTGTATTTGGGTCTAAGCTTGCAGTATCCAGTGTTTCAATTCCAATTGGTTCAAATAGATATTCATTGGTACAACTAATTGAGCTGGTACCACCTGTTCCATTTTGATACTCTAATGTCCAGGTTCTTCTAAGAAGTGTTCCACTACAAGATCCCAGATCGATATAAACATCATAGAAACTAATATCATCTTCAATTATACCATCGCAGTTATCCGAAGTGAAATCATCAATGAAATCGTCAAACATTTCTGGAACAAGATTATCACGTAATCTATCCCAATAATTTTCCTTTAATAATGGAAGCTCCCAACAAGTTAATCTGCATTCGTCAGAATAATCTCCAACGCCAGTCATCCCTCCAATCGGACAATCACAGTCGATTTCCGGCGGTGTTTTATCCTCAAGTATTACAGTACCCCAACAAACATTGTTGCCAAGGTAATGTACCTCATAATCAAGGTTTGCATTTAAGATAATTCCTGCAATTTCTGTTGGTCCATTTATATCTCCGCTTATTAACGGAGCACCAGTCAAGTCAAATATTACATAGGTATAGTTGCCATCTTCAATGTCTTCATCAACATCGCTGTCGCCTTCTACGAACATATCTACTGTAATATCAACTGAGCATTGATCATTAACAGTGACATTGAGATGGTTATTACATGTTAAGGTTTGTGATGTAAGTGTTTGTGTGAAAGTTAAAGTTAATACAGCAGCACACAAGCTCAATAATCGTCTAATCATGAGAATGAGTTTTAATATTTTGGTTTAATTGAATAACTATCTGATTATTGATTTCGTCTGAATCAGATACAGTTATATGCAATTTCCTAAAAATATTTTAATAAGAAGATAACATCTCTAAGAAAAATTAAACCTCAATCATTCGAAAACTTATGTATAAACTGATTCTTTGATTAGTATTAAACAAAAAAAAGGCTGCTCAATCTCCATTGAACAGCCTCAATTGATAATAAACCAAAATGATTATTCAATCATCATCATATGTTGAGTTGCTGTATGCGTTTTAGTCTCTAACTTGTAATAGATCATACC
>JABDJE010000316.1 GCA_013002625.1 Saprospiraceae bacterium
ATTGTAATCTCTGTTTTATATAATCCAGTCTCTGTATCGAATTTGATTTTATTCGTTGTAGCATTTTCTAACTGCGCTACATAATTATTATGATTCATTCTGAAAGCGAACTCATGTTTGTTCAAGACGAAATCATATGGTGATCTCTCTGCAATTAGTTTAACAAATATCGGAGAGGTTTCGATCGCAATAAACAGCAGCATTATAAATATCCCGGCGTAAAATATAGCGGTGCTTTTATTGGATAGTCGATCCAATGCTTCAATCCTGGACGCCAATCCTGTAAGTGCGACTTTCTGCATTGAAGCCAGGTCATCTGCTTTTGTTTTTTCTATTGTCGCTAATTGGGCTTGTTTATTTTCAATTAGTGGGGCCACTTCATTAATTGTAGCATCCAATTCAGCCTGTGCTTTTTGGGCATCGGCCTTCTTTATGGCATAGATTGGCCCCATGTTGCGTCGCATACTCCCGCCTGTACCATCCGCTTCAAGAATAGCTTCTTTGTCCAGTTGGTCACGAACGATTCGTTTGTCCTCAACCTTTTCCTCCAACGATGCAATGTCTGTATTCAGCGTTTGAATATCACTATCATACCGTGCCTTGAGTAAAGCTTCCTGTTCTGCATAAGTCTCCTGTTGCATCAGTTGAATTTCTGCTTCAATCTCTGTTTCAAACACCTTCAACTCCAATGGCTTGGCTATAACTACTGCGATGAGGATGGCTAAAACCAACCGTGGGACAACTGAGCTAAGATCTCGAAAGAATGAACCTTTCTTTTTAATTGTGGAGACGATATATCTGTCAAGGTTGAAGATCATTAATCCCCATAAAAGCCCAAAGAACATTGAAATGAAATAATTATTGAATACGGTATGTATTGCATAGGCAGAAGCAATTGCTGCAAATACGCCTGTAAAGAATATTGTGGCGCCTATTCCAACGAAGCGGTTAATTTCAGTTGGGGTCTTTTTTAAAATGGATTCATTGGCGCCAGAGCATAATAGGAAAAAGTCTCTTAGATATGTCATGATAAAGCTTTGATTCGAATTGTTTAGATAACGTCAATATCAAAATATCATTGTTAAGGTGATGGTCCTAATCGATGAATAGTAGGAATAATTATATAAAGGGCTTTTTAAAAATATTTCACAGAAACAGGTATCAATGAGTATTTTCATGATACTTGGTGTTAGTTTAACACATTGACTTTGAGTGTGTTATATGCAAATTTGTAAGTTTATTTCCTTAAATTAATTATGCCCAATTTAATAACCTCAAAACAACTCACATGAAAAAGCGACTTTTCATATGCATGACACTTTGTGCATTTCTATCTACAACAAATTTATCAGGACAAAAAATTGGAGGGATTCTCGTCGATGAAGATGATAAGACCATAGATAATGAAGAAATTGAATTAATGGTATTTGTCTGCAAAAACGGTGACTCCTTGTTTACTAAAAATGATACACTTGTCACCAAGGACTACGGTGTCTTTTCTACAGACCTGACAGATGATTTTAAAAGTCATCCTGTAGGTTCAAAGGATACAATATCATATCAACTCATATATACCTATAGAGGTGAAGAAATTATGACTGAGAAGAAGGTCTGGAGTAATGTGCGTTTTGCTAGTCAGGCTTCTGTTGCAGATCATGCTACCACAAGTGACGTTTCGGCTACAACTTTAAGCTATCCTTCAATAGCAATCCATACGGATAAAGATGGCTTAGTAATAATTTCTGAAGAAGGGAATCCTGCTCCATTTAAGCGTGCAGATATTAACTACAATGGCCAAGGCCTATATACATTTGAATTAGGTGAAGATCCAAGCCTGGCTGTCATACGAAATATGGAGTTAGAAGCCATAACAAATGCTATCAATAGTATCCCCCCTGATGGTCAAAATCATATTCTGACGCTCAATAACTCTGGATCAGAAGTTAACTTTCAGACCCAACATCATTGGGCAAGTGATGTGATGGCAAGTCAAGATTTATTTTATAATGTGACGAGAGATCCTGCTGGAAACATAGTTTTAAATGAAGACCATTTGACAAATACCCTCATTAATGCACCCGAATTACCGAATGGGTGGACATGGGGCATAAATAAAGATATCAATGGAAGACCTGTATTACAA
>JABDJE010000322.1 GCA_013002625.1 Saprospiraceae bacterium
GTTGTAATATGCACAATGACAGCACTCGTAATCATCTTTTATAATAACGGTGGATATTTTGATTATGGTGCTGATGGCGGTGTGGTAACAATCGATGGCGCTTCGTATGAAGGTGCAACACTGACATCCAAAGCTTTTGGATCCGTGTTGCCGTGGTTCCCATTTGTGTTAACAATTGCAATTATCCTCTTTGCCATTTCAACAATGATATCGTGGTCATATTATGGTCTTCAGTCATGGATGTTTTTATTTGGTAGAAATAAAAAATCAGACTTGAGTTATAAGATATTATTTCTTGTTTTTATCGTCATTGGTGCAGCAGCTAGTATGGATGCCGTATGGGGATTCTCAGATGCAATGATATTGGCGCTGGTATTTCCAAACATGATCGGCTTGTTCATTTTGTTCCCTAAGGTCAAAGAAGAACTGAGCAAGTATTTAAACGCTATAAAATCAAGTAACGGAAAGTAATCTTTGGAAGTTTGTATTCTTCATCTAGGGTCCAATCTAGGAGACCCTCAACACAATATAAGCTTAGCGGAATATCTGATAGCTAAGCGGATTGGGCTTATTGGTGCCAAATCAAGGCTCTATACAACAGAACCTTGGGGTGAAGTAGATCAAAATCCTTTTGTCAACAATGCTTTGGTCGTCAACACCAACTTAAGTGCTGAGGAAGTATTGAGAGAAATCTCAACTATCGAAAAAAAAATGGGCAGAACTAGAACCGAACAATGGGGACCAAGGATTATCGACATTGATATTATCTTCTATGCTGATCAAATAATTAAAAATGATGATCTAATCATACCTCATCCTCGATTAACTAATCGTAATTTTGTGCTATTCCCATTAGCTGACATTTGTCCTGATTTTGTTCATCCTGAAATGAAAAAAAGCATCAGGGCAATATTGACATCCAGCACCGATACATTGAAAGTCGAAGTTATACATGAGTAGCAGCATACCATATAAATACATATGTATTGAAGGGAATATTGGAAGCGGCAAAACTTCCCTCGTGGAGAAGTTATGTTCCGATATTAGTGGACGTGCTCTGCTTGAACAATTTGAGAATAACCCCTTCCTTCCACTGTTCTATCAGAATCCAGAACGCTATGCATTTACCGTGGAACTGTTCTTTATGACTGAAAGGTTCAAGCAACTCCAGAATATTGATGCCACACCTGATTTGTTTACGGAATATTTAATTTCCGATTTCAGCTTTATCAAGACACAATTATTCGCTCGAAAAAACCTACAGGAAGAAGAATACAGGTTATTTCAAATGTTATTCTCCGTGCTGAATAATCAATTCACCAAACCAGATATCATGGTTTATCTTCACAGGGATATTGAGTTTCTGATTCAAAATATTGCGCAAAGAGATCGTGCTTATGAAAAGGATTTAAAGCCTGAGTACCTGAAAAAAATCCAAGACTCCTACTTTGAGTATCTCAGAAATATTACTTCTTTTCCAGTGTTGATTCTTGATATAAAAAACTTGGACTTTTTGCGCAACGAGCCCAGTTATGAAGCGATTAAGTTTTTGATCTCTAAAACTTATACGCCCGGTGTTCATCGCATTTCTGTCAATGTATAAATGTCTTTAACCAATTAGATTCATAACGGCCCGAATTTGTTTTGTATAAGTTCGGCCAAACGGTATTTTATTCCCTCTGGCTATTAGAAACCGTTCTGCAAAATCGATTTTTGCAATGTCATATTTGTGCACTGCATAGTTTCGATGCACCCGAATGAAGGAAGAAAAATTGGATTTCTCCAATAGCCGGGATAATGAGTATTTGATGGTATATTTTTCTTCACCGACATACAGATTCGTATAATTTCCTTCAGAATTGAGGTAGTCTATATTATCTAGATTAATTTTTTGAAATGTATTGTTGGCCTTGATGAAAATATATTTGTTGTATAAATAATTTGATGAATACACTTCGGATAAATCATCGGCGATATTGTGTAAGATCGACTCCAAAGTATATGCTGTAAAAGGAAAAACGAGGTAAAAACAGTGCTTAAGTCGCTCTGACATAATATAATGATCCCGTGAATCTGATTTATCAATCAATACTGTAGGCAAAGGATATTGCGTCATGACTTCGAGCAATTTATCCTCTTCCAGATGATCAGCAAAATCAGTTGAAAGAATCAATATATCTGGTCTGTGAAAATCAATAAGAGAACCCAATTTATTGGGGTCAATAATTTGAGCGACTATAGAAAATTTTTCGTTTTTGATAAATGCGCTTACTACATCCAACAAAAGCGGATCCGATATTGCAATTACAATATTCACTTGGTTAGGGGTTAGAATTTATTCATGCTAAGAAAAACACTTTTTGATAAAACGAGTAGTATTATTAAGAATAAGTGATAATTGAAAAAAAATAGATGATCAAACGAAGCTTACTGACAGTTACACGACATCAAATCCAAGATTTCTCTAAAAATCGGCCATATTGCCTTAATTCAATTTTAAAATGAGAATCATCTATATTATTTTTAGAGCTTTTAGAATCATTACCACCCAATCGAGTTTATACGCTTGATAAAATGCCTAACGCATTAAGCTCAACTATCTTTAAATACAGAATTTTGTATAATAATATTTGAATTAGAGAAAATCCTGGTTTCTTAAAATTGACATGTTGCATGAAAACTAATTTACTTTTCGTCTTTGCCTTCTTTTATCTTTCAATAATAAATGCCCAATTCGATACAGAAAAAGCAATTGTTGACAATTACATTCAATCTAGCTTTAGTACCTGGGGATTAGAGAGCAGTGATGTTGAAGGGTTGTTTATTACCGATCAACATCAGTCCAAAAAAAGTAAAATAACACATTTGTATTATAGACAATCTCTGAACGGGATTGAAATCTTCAACAGCAACTCGGATGCACATATCAGCAATGGAAGATTGATTAGTTTTCATCATAATATGCTTTCAAATATTGCGTCGCGCGCCAACACAAGTGAACCCGGGATCACACATGCTCAAGCCGTTGAAAGTGCAGCGACACATTTAGGCAATGACCTCAATTACACCCTTGATCTGAAGCAAGAAAGTACAGGAGCTCCACAGAAAAAAATATATGAAGCCCCACAGTTGGCCCATGAAGATATTTCTATCCAATTGACATATTTTCCCAGAGAAAAAGATTTGATTCTTTCCTATGAAATTGCCATTAACGACATCGCCACCAATAAATTCTGGCAGGTATTTGTTGATGCTTCGACAGGTGAAGTTTTGGAAAAAGTCTCTTGGACTTCAGAATGTAATTTTATGCCTTTTGATCCAAATGGGGCTTTAGGTGATCACACACATGAAAATTGTGAAGGGCATGGGTATAAAACACCCGATCACGTCGTCGTGGCAAAAGATATTTCCAAAGAAAAAAATAATGCCGAAGAGCGTTTTCTAATGCCTTCTGTTTATCATGTATTTCCAGAACCACATCTGGCTCCGTTAGATGGTCCCAAGGGTATCAAAAACGATCCTTGGTTGAACGCACCCAATGCTTCGCCCTATGGTTGGCATGACACAAATGGCGCTGCTGGTGCTGAATTTGAATACACACGTGGTAACAATGTATTGGCTCAGGAGGACAGGAATGGAAACAATGGCTCTGGCTACAGGCCTGACGGAGGGCCGAATTTAGACTTTGATTTCCCATTTGATGAACACGATGATCCTGTGGACTACCAGGACTTTGCAATTACGAATTTATTCTATTGGAATAATTTGATGCACGATGTTTGGTATCAATACGGGTTTGATGAAGTGAGCGGTAATTTCCAGGAAAACAACTACGGAAATGGCGGTTCCGCGACTGATGGTGTTAACGCAGATGCCCAAGATGGGAGCGGCACAAACAACGCTAACTTTTCGACACCTACCGATGGTGGAAACCCAAGAATGCAGATGTTTGAATGGAGTGCAAAAAAGGCCAACATATTCAGTGTAAGTTCACCATCCAATATCGCTCGGCACTATGGATGTGCTGGCGCAAGCTGGGGACCCCAGGATGCCATCGTCAGTGGTGAAATTGTATTGGCAACACCGAATAATGGATGTAATTCGCTCACAAATCCAGGCGCAATAAATGGTAAAGTTGCCTTAATAGACAGAGGTACATGCGGCTTTACTACGAAAGTTCAAAATGCACAGGCCGCTGGCGCTGTTGCTGCGATAGTATGTCAGAACAATGCTTCTCCTCCATTTAATATGGGAGGAAGCGGCGGAAGTATTACAATACCAGCCATAATGATAAGCAAACTTAATTGTGATACAATTAAAGCATATTTACCTGGTGTTGTGGGTACGCTTGATGTTAATTCTCCAGTACTGAAGGATAGCGATTTGGAAAATGGAATAATAGCCCACGAATATGGGCATGGAATATCTATTAGATTGACCGGTGGGCCTGGCACATCTTCCTGTTTAAATAACCAAGAGCAAATGGGTGAAGGATGGTCAGACTGGTTTGGAATGGTAATGACCATTCAAGAAGGTGACATTGATATCGCAGGCAGAGGAATGGGTGCTTATGTAACAGGAGAACCACTCAACGATGAGGGCATCAGAACTTTTCCATACACAACGGATATAAATATAAATACACATACTTACGATGATATTAAGTCCTTATCAGTGCCACACGGTGTAGGATCCGTATGGTGTGAAATGTTATGGGAAATGACATGGGGGTTGATCGATCAGCATGGTTGGGATTCTGACCTATACAATGGAACAGGAGGCAATAATATTGCTATGGAACTGGTCATTGAAGGATTGAAACTTCAACCATGTCAGCCGGGTTTTGTTGATGGCCGAGATGCCATTCTGTTGGCAGATCAAAATCTCAATGGTGGTGCTAACGAATGTATTATCTGGGAGGCCTTCGCAAAGCGAGGATTAGGTTTCAGTGCAAATCAAGGAAGTACAGGGTCCAGATCTGATGGTACGGAAGCCTTTGATATGCCACCTGCTTGCGTTGATACTGTGATATTTACAAAAAATTCGTCTCTTCAGATACCATCAGGTTTTGACCTCAATTACTCTATAAGTCTTATCAATAATACCCAGAATGATCTCACAAATGTGACCATTCTGGATACCTTGCCTCCAAATACCTCTTTGGTGGCTGGAACATTATCGTGTGGCACGGAAAGCGGCGGCATAATCACGATAAATATTCCAACAGTAGCCAGTGGGTCAGATGTAACATGTGAATATTCAGTTACTACTTCATCTATTCCTAATTCAATGCTTCAATTTTTTGATGGTGTTGAAAATGGAACAGCCAATTGGACAGTAAGCAGCACTCAGGGTGCAGCGACATTTGTAACGGATAATTCAAATCCTTTTGTAGGAACAACATCTTGGTTTATCGATAATGTAGCACCGAACAATACTGACTTTCTAACTTCAGTGCCTATCGTCCTTGGCTCAAATCCCATCTTCGGATTTCAACATTCTTATGATACAGAAACCAATTGGGATGGTGGTATGGTGGAGATTTCAACCGACAATGGAAGCAACTGGACAGACCTTGAGGATGATTTTTTTGTAAATGGTTATAATGGTGTTTTGGGCAACTCAAGTAACAATGATATTGACAACAGACCTGCATTTACTGGAAACAGTACTGGATATATTGAGTCCCTCATAGATCTTTCCAATTACGCAAATCAAACCGTTTTGATAAGATTCTTTTTCGGATCTGATAACAATACATTTGAGGATGGTTGGTACATCGATGACATTGCTTTGTATGATGCCAACTATCTTGTCAATACCGCTTGTGTAACCAATGATCAAAATGAGAATTACTGTTCAACAGCAACTACATTAATCAAGACGGATTGTGCAGGATCACCATTGCTGGTATTTGAAGACAGCGATAATGATAACTTTGGTGACAACAGCACAGCGGCCACGCTTTGTGATATTCCTCCGGGGTTTGTTCTTGTGGGTGGAGATTGCAACGATTCTAATCCTACCGTGTATCCGGGTGCACCAGAATTATGCGATGGTATAGATAATGATTGTGATGATATTATCGATGAAGGATGTGGTATGGTTATCTGTGATGGCGATACGATTATAATTAATAATTTCACTCAGAGTGCGTACCACGCAAAAGACCACATACAGTCAGATGCTGTACTAACAATCGGTAACAGTGCATTGATAACAGCGGGTATTGATATTGATTTGATTGCAGGTTTTGAAGTTGAATCAGGTGCGGAGTTTGATGCATATATCGCTGATTGCAGTACCATGATGATGATATCTCCTGAAGGAGAGAATGAATCATTTTTATCGAATGATAAGGACTGGAAGGAAATTGACAGTTTACTAAAGCAAAATGGCGCTACTGTTCACATTTACGATGCCACATCAACATTGGTAAAGTCGTTTGATAATACGGACAAGACAACAAAAGCTATCGATATCCAAGGTTTTATTGAAACACAAAACCAGGGTATATATACCATTGATATACATACAAATGGATTGAGTATCAGCAAGAAGTACCTACAATTGCAATTTTAGCGCATCTATTGAACCTCTGGTTTCATTTGTGGGAAGAAGAGGACATCTTGAATCGAATTCTGGTTTAGCATAATCATCGCCAATCGATCAATTCCGATGCCAATGCCAGCCGTTGGAGGCATACCATATTCCAGGGCGCGTAAATAATCTTCATCCAGTTGCATGGCTTCTTCATCACCTCGTTTGCCCAGCTCTAATTGTTCTTCAAATCTAGCACGCTGATCAATCGGGTCATTTAATTCAGAAAAAGCATTACAAATTTCTTTAGCGTTGCAAATGGCTTCAAATCGCTCAACCAATCCTTCTTTGGTTCGGTGTTTTTTCGCCAACGGTGACATTTCAACTGGATAATCCGTAATAAAGGTTGGTTGTATCAATTGATGTTCACATTTCTCTCCGAAGATTTCATCTATGAGCTTACCTTTACCCATGCTATCATCAATTGGTACATGCAATGATTTGGCTGTTTCTCTTAATTGAGCCTCATCCATTTCAGAAATATCAATGCCTGTAAAATGCTCGATTGCTTCATACATCGTATAGCGTTTCCAGGGTCTTTTAAAGCTGATGACATTTTCACCCACTTGAACTTCAGTTGTCCCGTGCACTTCCATGGCTACATACTCGATCATTTCTTCCATGAAATCCATCATCCAATAGTAATCCTTGTAAGCTACATACAATTCCATCATTGTAAATTCAGGATTGTGAAATCTACTCATCCCTTCATTTCTGAAATCTTTTGCAAACTCAAATACGCCTTCATATCCACCAAAGATCAATCGCTTTAGATATAACTCATTTGCAATACGCAAATAGAAAGTTGTGTCCAGGGTATTATGATGTGTTTTGAAAGGGCGCGCTGCAGCACCACCATAGATGGGTTGAAGAACTGGCGTTTCCACTTCCAGATACCCACGATCGACCATGAATTTTCGCATGGCATTGATCATCTTTGACCGCTTTTCAAATACTTCTCGTACCTGTGGATTAATTGTTAAATCAACGTAGCGTTGTCTGTATTTAAATTCTGGATCTGTCACTTCATCATAAGCATTCCCTTCAGCATCTGTCTTTACAACTGGTAAAGGTTTTAATGACTTGCTTAGAATCTCTAATTTATTAACGTGAATACTCAACTGACCTGTCTGTGTCGTAAAAGCATTGCCTTCGATAGAAATGAAGTCTCCAAAGTCTAGGAGTTTTTTAAATACGGTATTGTAGAGCGTCTTGTCTTCGCCAGGGCAAATTTCATCTCTGTTTACATAGATTTGAATTCTACCTGAATTATCCTGAATTTCTGCAAAGGACGCTTTTCCCATGATTCTACGGCTCATCAATCTTCCTGAGACTCTTACTTTTGAGTAAGCTTCTTCGTCTGATGCATATCCGGAAAGAATGTCATTTATACTGTGCGTATTTTCAATTGTAGCATTTGGATAGGGATTAATCCCCACTTCAATCATTTTTTGAAGGTTTTCGCGCCTTACCTGTTCCTGCTCGCTTAAATGTTGAGACATGTTAATAAATTTGAGGGGCAAAATTACTATATAATTCTTTATATATACAGGGCGCCATTTGTAAGCTTGGCTAATATTTGAAAAGAGTACATTTCACAAGTGAAATATTTAACGCTTATGTAATGTATACACGGGAATTTGGCTTTGCAATCTGTATTAATTTTGCCATTTTACAAGCTGAATTAAAATCACAGCCCAGCCTGTCGCCCTTTGGCATTCGAAGCGAACTATGGACTCGATATGTACTAAGATAATTTTAGCCTTTTTCATGCTCTTTTGGGTAATGACAAACCCATTATATGGTCAAACACCTATTGTAGTCGAAGCGGGTCCTGTTAATCAAAACAATACAGATGGTCCGGTAGAAAACTCTTATCTGGCTATTGATATTTCCAATTGTACTTCAATTCAGTTTTCAGTCGATTACAGTTTCAATCTTTCCTGGGAAGGCAGTGGCAACATGGAATATCTGGATGAATGTGGGGGCTGTGCAGGAGATTTGTCAGATCCCACGGCTGGAGGATGTGACAACTGCTGGGACTTTATGTGGATGCAGTTTTTTATTGATGGGAATGAAGAAGATGCTGAAGTCATCGGTGATTCAGGAACAACAGATGCTGAACAATTTGGTACATATACCAGCCCGATTTTTTGTACTGATGGGGCTTTGGATGCAGATATAATAATTACCAATCAAAATTGGGCTGCTACAGAAACAAACACCTTTTCTAACGTTACCATTCTTTGTTGGGAAGGTGTTCCTGAAATTACCACCAACGATCCTATTTGTGGAAACGATGATCTGGACTTAATAGGTTCTGCTGGAGATGAGAGTGTAGTTGACACCTGGGAGTGGACCAATGACGGCGCAGGTGCAATTGATGATCCATCCGCCCAAATAACTTTTGCTACAGGTCCTGAGGATGGAGAAGAATACGTATTAACAACAACAGATGAAAATAATTGCACGGGTTCTGCCAGCGTAGTTGTTACAATAGAAGATGTACCAGAAGTTTTTCCTGCAGGGCCTTTGGAAGTATGCGATATCGACAATGATGGTGAAGAGAATTTTGATTTAACCACACTTGATAATACTGTATCGGGAGGAACCGGAACCGTACTTTGGTTTGAAGACGATATGTTGACTACCTCGATCAGTAATCCTGATGATTTTCTTTCAACCCCTACAACTGTTTATGCTGTAGTGGAAGACAATGGTTGTCAATCTGTTCCTGAGCCGGTAGATTTAGATCTATTAGAGAATCCTGAACCGATTGCAGCCTCCAACTTTGTGGACTTCTGTGTTGGAGAGGGTGAGGATTTAGAGTTGGACGAAGTTGGTGACTTTGCCGATAGTTGGGAATGGTCGGGTCCAGATGGTTTCTCTTCTACTGAACAGGATCCAACAGTTATCATAACTTCGACTTCACAATCAGGTACGTATATCGTAACGGCTACCGATGTCACTGGCAATTGTTCTGCTACAAGTGAAATAACCATTAATGTGGGTAACTCACCCAATGCCGTTGCTTCAGCATCTGCTACAGATGTCTGCGCCAACAGCAATGTAAATCTATTTGAGACGGGCGGCGATGGTGTTGATTGGGATTGGTCTGGTCCGGATGCTTTCTCTTCGGACCTTCAAGACCCTACAATAAATAATATTACAGCAGCTGGCACTGGTGATTATATAGTTACCGTGACCGATGTTACAGGTTGCACCAACACTGCTTCTGTAGCCATTAACGTTGGCACGCTGATGGCCGGAATGAGTGGAGGCGCTGACTTATGTCCAAACCAATGTACCGATGAAGATACCGACCTGGAGTTTCTGCTTAGTGGTGGATCTGAGCCATATACTGTATCTGTTGTTGTGAATGGCATTCCATTACCGGGATTTGCGATTGATATCGATGAAACAGTGCGTGTTTGTCATGATGAAGATTTAATTTTTCCAGATGTGGATCTAGGTTCAGATCCCATTACAATTTCATTGCCAAGCTCATTTTTGCCGATGTCTATGGAGTTGGTCAGTGTGACAGATGATGCTGGTTGTATGGCTATTATAGACCCTGCCAATAATACAATAGATTTGGACCTGCTGGATATGCCTTCAATTAATATACCCAGTCCTGATCCATTTTGTATTGATGCAACAGGCACCGTTGATCTCACATCCATGGATAATGAGATTACCGGTGGAGACAATTCAGTGGATGTTGTTTGGTTCAGTGATATGGCTGGTGAGGATATGATTGGATCCCCAAATGCTTATGACCCCAATGATGGTGTACCTGTCTATGCGGCTGTAGATGATGGAAATTGCTTTTCAGATATTATTGAAGTTGATTTTGAATTCTTTCTGACGCCTATAATCGATGTAGAAGAGCCAATAATGGGTTGCGCTATGCCATTTGAGTTGCCCGACCCTGAAGATATTGCCACTATTGAAAATGTTAATGATCCTGTTTATTACTTAGATATGGATTTACAAGATGGACCCTATAATCC
>JABDJE010000324.1 GCA_013002625.1 Saprospiraceae bacterium
ATGAACGGCTTAATCGGATTGGCTCCTTTGAAGCATACCTTAAATCCCATTTGATCCTTTGAATACCTTTAGCAGGTTTCTTTGTTAACTTTCTAACAATATTGCCTTCCTGATCTCTAATTGTGAAGATAAGTTGCGCCCCCATCTCTTTGCTTTCAGCCAACAAATCATCGTAAGTTGGATAAGGATTATCCTTCCCATCTTTGGCCTCCTTGTGGGCTTGCTTTCTTCTTTTGTCCTGCAGACTTTTGAATGATTCGTTGTAATAAAAATCAATCATAGCTACCGATCCTAAATCCTCACCCACATAAAATCCATCCCCCAAGAATGCTTTACCCGGCAATCCAAGCGGAGAACTCTTCTCATACATCAAAGCTGGACGGATAGAATATATTTTTGCAGAGTCTTCAATGCTGCCTTCCCCCAAATTTCTCAAAACTGAATAATCGTCTAACACATAAAAACCTCTTCCAAATGTTCCAAGAACCAAATCATTTTCTCTTTTTTGAATGGCAACATCTCTTACAGCAATGGTAGGGACACCTGCTTTCAGTTGCTTCCATCTGGCGCCTCCGTTTGAACTGAAGAAAACACCAAACTCAGTGCCACAGAAAATTAAATTAGGATCCACATGATCTTCTTCAATACTGTAGACCGAACCGCGCTCAGGTAAATTATTACTGATCGAATTCCAACTAAGTCCTTTATCCTTACTTACAAAAATATACGGTTTGAAATCTCCGTATTTATGATGATTGAAAGCCGCGTAAATCACATTTTCATCATGCTGAGAACAATACACTGAATTCACATAGGTTCTGTCAGGAACGCCAGCTATTCCGTCTACAGTTGTCCAATTCTCTCCGCCATCATCTGTGATTTGAATCAAACCATCATCCGTTCCTACAACAAGAAAATCCTCATCCAATGGAGATTCACTAAATGCGACAATGGTTCCGTATGGTGAGGTCGATCTGTTCTTTGCCACCGCGTCTATACTCCATACCCTGTCCATAATCTCCAATTCATTGCGGTTCAGTTGTCTTGTCAGATCATCACTTATGACTTCCCAGTTATTTCCGTAATCATCACTTCTGAAGACCTTATTGGCAGAAAAATACACACGTCCTGTTTTATGATTGCTTACTTGCAATGGCGCATCCCAGTTCCACCTGTATCCATTTTCTCCTTTTCGTTCTTTGGGTTGAATCCCTACTTCTTCTCCACTTTTTCTGTCATATCTTACGAGCACGCCATATTGCGACTGCGCATAGACAATGTCAGGATTTTCTGGATCAACTTGAGATTCAAAACCATCACCACCATGGGTGATATACCATTCTGAGTTTCTGATACCGTGATTGGTGATTGTTCTTGATGGGCCACCCATACTAAAATTATCCTGCGTACCGCCGTAGATATTATAAAAAGGATAATCATTATCAACCGCAACTTTATAAAACTGCGTCACCGGTAAATTTGATTTAAATGCCCAAGTCTTGGCCGCATCATAGGTTTCATAAATTCCTCCATCACAACCTACCAGCCAATGCTGATTATTGTTTGGATTAATCCAAATGCAATGATTATCGACGTGTTTAGTGCGCTCTCCCGTTCGTTTGAATGTCTTACCTCCATCATGCGTAGCTGACAACCATGTATCCATTGAGTAAACTGTGTTTTCGTCTACGGGATCGGCAATTATTTCCTGATAGTAATTTCCACTTGTTACATGTGAGCCCTGCTTGGACCAACTTGCGCCCCGGTTTGTAGATTTATAAAAACCACTTTTTCCTTCTGCCGCTTCAACAATAGCATAAATAATTTCAGGGTTTGCAGGACTAATTGCCAGTCCTATCCTTCCTAGATCAACCGATGGTAAACCTTTGTTGGCTTTGTTCCAATTATCGCCTCCATTATCTGTCTTGTAAATTGTTGAACCAGGACCACCGCCCAGATAGGTGAATACATGACGCGCTCTTTGAAATGCAGCAGCATACAACACATCCGGATTACGGGGATCGATGACCATGTCAGTTACACCGGTATGCTTATCAAGCTCCAACACACATTCCCAATTCTCGCCACCATCAACCGTTTTGTATACCCCACGCTCACCGCCAGAACTCCACAAGGGGCCAATAGCAGCCACCCAAACAATATTGGAGTTTTCAGGATGAACAATAATTTTTCCTATATGCTCTGAATTTTTCAATCCCATGTGCTTCCAACTGGCACCTCCATCATCTGATCTGTATACACCATCACCATAAGCCACACTGCGCTGGTTGTTATTCTCTCCAGTCCCGACCCAAATTCGATTTGAGTTGGAAGGGTCCATGGTAATACATCCAATCGAATAAGATCCTTGACTATCAAAAATGGGTTTATAAGTTGTTCCATTATTTATTGTTTTCCATACACCGCCTGAAGCCGTAGCAATATAATATTCAAATGGGTTATCTGGATTCACGGCAAAGTCACTGATTCGACCAGATGTAAAAGACGGTCCAATAGATCTGAATTTTAATGCCGAAATACCGAGCTCATCCAAAGGATGGCTTTCTTCGGTTTGTGCTTCTTCCTTCTCCTTTTTTTTCTTCTTCTGGGCCTCTAAATCTTGTGTGAACAGACATAAGGCAAAACATAGTATTAGGAAAGACAGTCTTTGTTTCATAGAGTTTGATTTTTTTTAGTCGTGTAAAATAAAAATAAATTCGATTCCTATATTGGTGTTCAATGACATTAAGAGTTGTAGCTTTATCTCGTCATTGGTTCAAGCAATTGATGAAAAGGGAATCCGGTGAAATTCCGGAGCAGTCCCCGCTGCTGTAAGTTTCGTTAAGATTTTATCTAATCCACTGTCTTTTGATGGGAAGGTGATAAATGGGAAACAAGCCAGAATACCTGCCATGACATATTTGTAAACTTTCGGAGGAAAAGTCAATGCTCATTTGCTACCATATCTATGTCTGGCAATGGTCTTGCTGTACCTCCCCACCTAATTATGGATTGAGATATATAATTACATATCTATTTGTATTGTGTTTGCATTTTTTGAGCTTTGCTCAAAGCGATAGCCTTAACATTGATACGATTACTATAAAAAGTGTAATGGTTGCCTGTTGTAATGAGAATAAACAGATACTCAATCAACACAATCAAAATATTCTAAGCCTACCAAACAACTGGTATATTAAATCGAACGGTCCGGGGGGCGTATCCACCTTATCTCTGCGCGGCGGAAGTTCTTCCCAGAATAATACCTTCTGGAATGATGTTCCTATCAACAACCCAATGCTTGGATTGAATGATCTCACCTTATTGCCACTGGGGATTATTGAAAGTTTGACCATTTCAAAAAGTGGGAACACCGGTTCTAAAGGGCAAGGCAGTCTATCGGGTTCCGTAAGCATTAATACGCATGACCCTGATCCGGCTATCGCAGAACTGACATTGATGTATGGCAGCTTTGGTCATAAGCAAATAAACCTTCAAACAGATTTAGAGTTTGGAAAGATTAAATGGCAATCCAAACTCTTTATCCTTGATGCAGATAACGATTTCAGCTACGCCTTAAATGGAGGTTCAGACCAAAAGTTAAACAGCAATGCAGATTTTAATTCAAAAGGAACCATTCAGACACTATCATTTAGACCCAATACTAAGCATACACTTGAACTCAACTACTGGTGGCAAAAGACAGATAGAGGCATTCCTCCTTTGTCTACGCAAACCACAAGCCTGGCACGACAGTATGACGATCAACAACGTGTAAATTTTGTTTGGAGATATCTGGATAATAATTTCAAATTGTATAACAGTTTTGCCTATATCGATGAGCACAACGATTATGCTGATCCTCAAATCATGCTTAACGCAAATAATCAATTCAAAAGATGGTACCACCATGTAGAATTGAAAAAAAACCTTGGTGAATTTAGCTTTGCACTGCAAAATCAAAGTAGTTACGCAATGGGCAAAAGCGATAGTTATTCTGATCAAAATACGCTTAAGTCAGTCTCACCTATGATATCGATCGGAAAACAATTTCGAAGAACTCGGACACAATTTATTTTACGGAAGGAATGGTCTAATTTAACAGATGCGCCAATCAGTCCCACATTAATAATTAACACCGATTACTCCAATGGCTTAAGCTCCAGCTTCAAATTAAGCAAAGAATACAGGCTGCCAACCTTGAATGAATTATTCTGGCGACCTGGAGGCAATTCAGACATTAGACCGGAATCGGGTTGGAACCAGGAATTAACAATTGGATATAAACCATCCATTGTATATTTTGAAATCGGGCTTTACCATAGATTGATTAATGATTGGATATTGTGGACCCTGAATGATGGATCATTTTTCTTTGCTGTGGAAAATATCACGCAGGTCCGATCTTATGGCACAGACATAACGCTTAAGGCACATAAGAAATATAATACCATAGACATCACTACCCATTTCAATTATGCATACACACGGTCCTTCAGCGAAATGAGCATTAATGCTCCCTCGATTGAAAAAGGACAACAGTTAATTTATATTCCAGAACATACGGCCACCGCCAATATCCAAGCCGACTTTTCAAATTCGAGCTTATCATTTCTCTTAAGTTATACAGGCGCTGTAAGAGGCATAAATGAAATGGTAGAAGATTATCTTATTGCAAATATTTATCTGGACCACACACTGAATTTCCATCGCCACAAAGTGAAGGCTGGATTGGCCATCAATAATTTGTTGGGCAGCGATTATCGTATTGTCGAAAGGAGACCGATGCCGGGCAGACACTTTAATCTCTTTATAAAAACCTCGTTTAACTAATCTTATGAAAAAAATCATACTCAGTTCAATCCTTGTTTTTTTACTTGCAGATGTTAACAGTCAATCTGTTTTCGTTGATTTTGAGTCTTACGACTTGCCGGAAGAATCCTTTTTGAATGGCGCTGATAATCCGGGTGGATTTACGACCAATTTATTAAGCTTCTCAAATGTTTATAATCCCAATTATGACTTTTGGTACGGTTGGGCAATTTCAAATGTTACAGATACCATCACACCCGGATTCACTAATCAATACAGTTCAATTGCCGGAGGTGGTGTTGATGGGTCCAAGCATTTTGCTGTTTCTTACGATATCCTTGGAGAGAATATTATAAGCCTCGACCCATTAATTCAAGGCAGGGGAACTGTGGAATTATATATTTCCAATGCTACCTTTCCCTATCTTTCCATGCGGGATGGAGATGGCTTTGCCAAAAAATTCGGAGGGGAAGATGGCAATGATCCTGACTTCTTTTCGCTAACAATTAGAAAATATCTCGACGGAAATATTTCTCAAGATAGTGTTGTAATATATTTGGCAGATTACAGATTTGAGGATAATGATTTGGATTACATTCTTGACGATTGGACCTATGTAAATTTGCACCCCTTGGGTAAGGTAGACAGTCTTTCATTTGTATTGAATTCAAGCGATGTTGGCAATTATGGTATAAATACGCCTGCCTATTTCTGTGTAGATAATATCTCAGTCAATATCCCGCTGAGTACTGAGTCAGAGAAATTAAGCCCAATAAAAGTCTATCCAAATCCAGCATTGCATACGATTCAGATCGATCAACTCCCTGTTGGAAACAAAACACTAACCCTGTATAATGCTATGGGACAAAAAATGACTATGTTGAAAACCAATAACAGGACTATTGCAATAAATCTGCAGGATTATCAATCTGGAACTTATTACCTCAATATTTTATCTTCGCAGGGCGTTAATCAATTTACTTTTTTCAAATCTGAGCATCAATGAATTTTAAACTGTTTCTGACATTATGTATTACAGGCCTTATCGCCTGTTCAACGCCAAAGGAAAGGACAAGCAATCCAAATGAAAACAATTTTCAAAAAGCGATCGAACTTTCCCAAAAATTCATCATTACGGATGGTCATGTTGATTTGCCTTACAGGCTTAAAGTCCAAAATTTCAGATTGGAGAAAGAGTACCTTGGAATTCCAATATCAACAGATAAAGGGGATTTTGATTACTCCCGTGCAAAGTCAGGTGGTCTGGACGCCCCATTTATGTCAATATTTGTACCTGCCAGATTGCAATCCGAACCAGGAGCGTCCAAGGATCTTGCTGACTCATTGATTAACATGGTGGAAGGTATTATTCAAAGTCACCCAAAAAAATTTGGTAAAGCAAATTCACCGGATGAGGTCGTTGTTAATTATGAACGAGGTATGGTCTCATTGCCCATGGGTATGGAGAATGGTTCGCCAATAGAAGATGATATCAGCAACGTAGCCTATTTCAAAAAAAGAGGCATCAGTTATATAACCTTAACGCACTCCAAAAACAATCAAATTTGCGACTCTTCCTATGACACCACCAGAATCTGGCAAGGACTAAGTCCATTCGGAGAAGAGGTCGTTAAAGAAATGAACCGTGTAGGTATTATGATAGATATCAGCCATGTTTCGGACTCAACATTTTTTGATGTCATGAAACTCACAAAGTCTCCTGTCATTGCATCACATTCATCATGCCGTCATTTCACACCGGGTTTTGAACGCAACATGTCAGACCCCATGCTCAAGGCTTTGAAAGTCAACGGCGGTGTGATTATGATAAATTTTGGGTCCAGTTTTATAGATCAAAAAGTACAAGAAGACCGAGACAGTCTAATGAATATCTACCAAATGGAACTGGATTCCAACAACGTGGAGCGTGGCAGTGATCAAGCCACCTTAATCAGAAATAATATCTTCAATAATAACCCTGTTATGTGGAGCGACATTTCTGTGGTGGCTGACCATATAGATCATGTGGTCAAAATTGCAGGCATAGATCATGTCGGTTTTGGGTCTGATTTTGATGGTGTCGGAGATTCCTTACCAAAGGGTTTGAAAGATGTCTCAGACTATCCAAATCTTATTAAGATACTGCTTGATAGAGGCTATTCAGAAAAGGATATTGAGAAAATTTGCTTCGGAAACCTAAGGCGCGTCTGGGAAAAGGTGCTCGCAAATGCTGAAAAAACTTAAATACACACCCAACCCTTTAGTTAAAAGCATACGTCTAACCTATTAAATCAGCTATGAAAAAGCAATTTATTACTCTTTATGAGTTTTAAAGCTTGTTTTTTCTTTATCACTCTAATTTGGTCAATAGTTATCTGAATAACACTGGTTCAACTAAGGTTCATTTTTTCAGACAACTTTTGACCTTTTTTTAATTCCTAACGACATTAAATAGCGTGTAATTAATGCTGATAATGATTATATTCAGGAAGTTTTATATTTCTGAGTATAAATGGACACTAAAACCATCATAGAAGGATGTAAGCGGAATGATAGAAAAAGTCAGGAACGCTTGTACAAGGAATTTTTTCCAACAATGATGGGCATGTGCATGCGTTATATTCATGATAAAGATCGTGCATCAGCTATAGTGAACGATGGATTTTTAAAAGTATTTAAAAAAATTCATCAGTTTGAATTCAGAGGAAGTTTGGAAGGTTGGATTAGAAGGATTGTGTTTCACAGTATGTCAGATGACATTAAGAAAAACGCGAACTATCTCAAATTCCTTGTATTTGAGGAATATGATAGATCATATCCATCTGATATTCTAAACAAATTATATGAAGCTGACATTTTAAATATGATAGACGAAATTCCGCCAGCAAGCGCAGAAGTTTTCGTCTTATTTGCCATCCAGGGGTATCCGCATAAGGAAATTGCAGAAATGAAAGGAATAAGCGTGGGTACATCCAAATGGCATTTATCTGAAGCGCGTAAAAAGCTTCAGAAATTGATTTTGCAACATTACAAGTATCGGTCAAATGCCGGTTAGAGGAAGTAAACAACATATTAATAAAGCATTTGTAAATAGTTCATGGAAATCTATGTCCAAGCTATTGGATGAAGATCTTCCAACTCCTAAGAACTACGACAAAACCATTATTGGCGTACTAATTATCGCTTTAATACTTGCCATAGCTTCAACGACTTATTTAGGCATTAAACTGCACAACCAGACACCGATTGCAGATATTCAAAATGAGCGATTAATTACCAAGACTGTTTATAAGGACAATTTTATCTACCCTGAATCTTCAGCTATATTAGCTTCGAGTGCCTACAGGAGCCAGACAACTCAAAAGATTATGGATGAAGAATCTGCCGAGTTATCGAATCAGGTATATGCTGGTTACAATGCAAAGAATGATATTCAACAGAGTGGACCACAAACTTTGATGCCACATAGTGCATTTTACCTTGAACAAATAGAATCACTTCACCCACATGTTGAATTAGAAGCATACGTACCAAGTGCTGGAGAAACCAATGAAGTAGTTATATCTGACAAGAAAAAAACCAAGTCTACAAAGTACCATTTGGGCTTACTTGCCTTTACGGCAAATAACACCGACTACACAGGACATGGTATCACTACCGGTGTTGAAATTCCAATTTCAAAAAAATGGGGCATCAATACTGGTGTCGCCGTAAATTTTGTTTCGCGCGACCATCACTTTTTTCCTTTCTTCGAGAAAGATGTAAGTGATGAATTATTTAAATCCCACCAGGAATTAGATTTGAAAGATCAATCCACCTTCTATTCTGGACTTCGCAGCTTCAAACAGATATATATCCCGATTGGCTTAAGCTATAACTTAAACAAGGCTTTAGGATTTAATACGGGTATGAAATTCCGATACACCTACAGTGAAAAGCTCGATAAAGTATTATTGAATACAGCAAGCAGCAAAATTCCAGTATATCAGGATGCTGAAAATGTTTTCTTCAATAGGACAAATATTGGATTATACGCCGGCGTTAAATATTCTGTAACCAACAAGGTAAGCTTTGCCTTAGATTCAGAGTGGGGATTAAGTTCCATCATTAACCGCAACAGTTTTGAATTTCCATCCAACAGAACCAAATACGATTTGAACTTAATTAACTTAAGTACAAATATCACTTTCTAACTTTCAACCTTCTTTTATTTTATTTCAACCTTGGACATGGGTATGCGCGCATACCATAATTCTGCATGTTGCCACTGCCATTCATTATCCAGATCTATACGATATGAAGGATGCGTAAAAATCGGCGCAATTTTGTTTCCCGTTACACTACCCTTTTCTAGCAAACATTGCGTTCGGATAACATCTACGAGTCCATTATGCCAAAACACCTCAGGCAAACTTTGTCGAGGGGCATTATAAGCCTCCTCAATAGACGAAGCAACAAAGGGTTCAATCAAGTCATTTCTTTCCTGCCACATTTTAAACGGGTTTTCAGAAGGTACTGAAACGGACCTTACACAATCTACTTCAGGTCTGGATTTAAGTATTTCAATTGCTTGATCGATAAGTCCCTCAGGACGAAGTGGACAAGTAGGTCTTAAATGGACAACTGCATCATATTCTTCTCCCGCTTTGCCTAATTCATACAAAGCATGCACAAGAACCGGAAAATCCCGGGTATCATCATCTGCTAGATCTGCAGGTCTCAGGAATGGAATTTCTGAGCCGTACTGCTCAGCAATACTTGCTATATTTTGATCATCTGTAGAACATATTGTTCTGTCAATATTTCGTGATTGAGAAGCGGCTGCGATGGAATATGCGATCAATGGATGTCCGTTAAATGGCCGCACATTTTTCATTGGGATAGACTTGGAGCCTCCTCTGGCAGGTATAACAGCAAGAATTTTCAAGATTATTTTATCATTGGATTTTTAGATGGAAATCGTCTTAATTTTTTCATTGATGACAATTCGCTATCATAGATCTTCTTCCTGCCATCGCCAATAGCTTTCTCAAATGCCCTGATATCTCTTACCAACCTTTGCATACCAACGGGCTCTACCGATGCCGACTGATCAGAACCCCACATAGCTCGATCTAAGGTGAAATGTCGTTCAATAAAACAAGCACCCAACACACGGGCAGAAACCGTAGTTGATAATCCTGTCTCATGTCCGGAATAACCAATTGGAATATCCGGATATTTTGCCTTGAGCACATGAATCATTTTCAGGTTTAATTCTTCAAGCGGGCAAGGATAAGCAGAAGTTGAATGCGCAATGCATAGATTGCGCTTATCCAGTTTTTCTACTGCATCTTCAATATCCTCCATCGTTGACATTCCAGTCGAAATAATTAATGGCTTAGCTGTTGCCTGCATTTTAGACAACAACGCTATATCGGTTAGACTTGCAGATGCTGCTTTGTACATCGGCGGGTTGAATGCTTCGATGAAGTCAACCGAGGAATTATCCCAGCAAGAAGCAAACCATACGATATCCAGCGATTTACAATAGTCATTGATCTCAGCAAACTGTTCAAAATCAAATTCCATTTTATGACGATACGCGATATAGCTTAATCTCCCCCATGGCGTATCCCTTTCAACATCCCATTGACTCCGTGGAACGCATGATTCAGGATTTCTTTTTTGAAATTTTACTGCATCACATCCAGCTTCTTTGGCAGCCTTGATCATTTTCTTAGCCAATTCAAGATCACCGTTATGGTTAATTCCGATTTCTGCTATAATAAATGCAGGTAGATTATCACCAATCACAATATTGTTATATGCTATTTCAGCCATTGTTCAAATGTACCTATTATTAACGAAGCTTGTTGGGATTACATTATATGACCCACTGCACAAGATTCAAGCCATAATTACAAATTCATCATCGATACAGGCCTGTCAAATGCTTTCCATAAGTTCAATTTATCCAGATTTATGCGAAAGCTGATTCGATCATAAAATGCTGATCCAGAGTACCCTAAATCGAGGTTCGATGAATAAAATAGTGGCAGGTATATACCAATTACATCTGAAAGTTCATAAGCAATTCCCCCACTCCAATAAAACTCAGTACTTAAAGCAGATGCTGACACTTCTTTTGTGCTGACCCATGCCCCATCAATAAAAGGTGTAATGTTAAGTTTATTCAAAACCCCCGGAATATCAATTTTGAAATTGAATGCAAGGGCCCAATCATTACTTCCTCCGATGTTATAGGAAAGGTCCTGAGCTGTTTTAAACCCACCCTCATTCAGTAACAATTGTCTCGACCAGATTCCAGACTGATTGTTTCGCGCAAAATAGATTTGATCGTATCGGTAATCTGTATATCCCTGAGCTGTTAATGCGAAGGAACCTCTTGTGAAACCATCATTGTAACTTGCGGCTTCCCTCCGACTGTTTAGAATGAAATAAGTCCCGAAGATGCGCATATTCAGGAATGCATCCTTCGCAATTGTTATCCGACGATCATACTCTATTGAAGCCTTCAAGTAATGCTCTTGATTTCTCAATGCGTTACTATATTGTTCATATTCAAGTCGGATTAATGTCTTGATTAAGCTTAATCTTCTCAATTTGTCATCACTGAATTTAAGCTCATGAACAGTAGATCTATTTGTAAATCTGTCTACAAATTGACCTTCCTGACTTTGGTATTCAAGATCCAGAATATGAGCTCGATATTCTATAGATCTGTTGTGGTCTAAAGACCTGTCAAAATGTAAACTGACAGATGGAACAAGCTTATTATATTCTAAAAAATCACTGATACCTTTTGTATAACTATAACTTCTTCCATTAAGACCTAAAGTCAATTTTCTTATTCCACTATTTTGAAATAAAAAATCTTTTTCCAATCCGAAAAAACCAACCAACTCCTCGGTTTCGTATCCTATGGAAGGTTGAAGTATATACCTGAAGTGTTTACCAGGCAGAATGTCATTATAAATTGCGGCTCCAAGCATCCACCCGTCATAAGCATTTGCAGTAATGAGAGGCAGCCAATTAGTCGCCTTATATCGACTATCATTTATCTTATAATAGAAATTCAACTTTGGAATCTGTCGATGCGAACCTTTAAAAAACCAGTGATTATTATGTCTATTTATATCAAGAAAAGGCAATTCCCCATTAATTGAAATTCGACCCACATCATTTTGTGGCATACTTTTAAAGCAGTATTCCTGCTTACCACTGCCTTTAATCCAGGTATATTTAATCAATGAGTCCCTTGCGTCAAATACATCCAACCTTACTGGCATTTGAATGTTTTCATCCAAGTAAACTTCAACGGTAATATCATTGCCATTTTGATCAACGCCCAATATTTTATGGTTGTATTTTGCATTATCAATCAAGATGGATTTAAAAAACCAATCCAAATCCTGTCCTGAAACTTCTTCAAAAACATGTTCAACATCTTGAGGGTCAGGGTGCTTAAATTGCCATTCCTTATAGTAGCGTTGAACGCATTGTCGAAATAATTCCTCTCCCAGATAAGATTCCAGATAACCTAAGCTCCATGCAGCTTCTTCATAATTACCGCAAGCGTAGTTGAGTACATCTGCATCCTCTGAAGCAGTGCTGATTGGTAAATCCCAATTTGTAGCCTGTAATCCTGCCACAAGCATCTGAGGACCACTTAACTCGTGATCATGCTGCGTAAGCTTAGATGGCTTCGCGTCATCAAAGACCGGTGTACTATAGTAAAGATCGTTGTATTTGTGATCATAAAATGAATTAAAACCCTCGTCCAACCAGGGATACTTACGCTCATTAGAAGATAATACTCCATAGAACCAGTTATGACCAATTTCATGCGCGATAATATGATCAAAATGTTGTGCCTTCCCGTCATTGCTCAAAATTGTGATCATGGGATATTCCATTCCTCCGCCTGATAATCCGCCATCATCTACCAATGATACCTGTGGAAAAGGATAAGCCCCGACTTCATCATTGTAGAAGCGCATGCTCCGTTCCAGGAAATTTAATCCTTCAGACCAATTATCCAGACTGTCGACAACATAGATATTGAGATCCACTTCACGCTCTCCCAATGTAATTGTCCTTGATTCATGTTGAAAAGTAGCAGAAGTAAACCAGGCAAAATCTGTTACATTGTCTGCACGTAGTTTTAAAATCTTCCGTTTTTCGGTCTCCGTTTCACCTTCTACAATTCCCGTATGCGCGACCACAAAATCTTTGGGCACGGAAATTTCAATATCGTAATCTCCAAAGTTGTAATAATATTCACCTAGATCAAGATATGTCATTGGATGCCAGCCCTCATCATCATACATAGCCACCTTGGGGTACCACTGTGTAAAGCGATAAATATTATTAAGGAGGCCTCCTCTTGATAAAGCTTTAGGTATTTTGACAACGAACTCCACATTCAGAGTTAATGTTTCACCTGTAGAAATAGCTGTTGGTAATGCGATTTTAAAATAATCAACCGGAACCGCTTTGACATATTCATATAACTTATCATCATCTCGTGCTCCATCGATCCTAATATCCAATTTTTCATACCCTCCCAAATCACTTATTGAGGCAAAGTGAAAATCAGTGTCTAGCATCATTAGTCTCTGCTCAGCAAAGGCACTTGATTTGTCTCCCAAAGCATTCCAGAACGTATGAATGTATAGCTCATTTAATTCATAAGGCGCATTATTATAATATATAATTTGCCCCTTACCTGTTAGACGATTTGTGCTAGTATCTAACGCCACCTTAAGCTTGTAGTCTACCTGCTGCTGAAAATATTCCTGACCATTCAACTTACCAACTGAACCAATCAGGAATACTACACTTATTATTAGAATTTGATACATTATTATTTGTTTGAATTACGTTACATAAGGTGTTCTATAAATAGACTATGAACAAAACGAGCTTTTACTCTTTTATCCTTCTTCTCTTTATTATTGGATGTAAATCTAATAAGAACCAACTGCTCCAACCTAATTTGGCATCTTCAACTCAAGAAATAAACTACAATTTCCCTTTGGATTGGATTGGTACCTATCAGGGAGATCTTATCATCACCAATAGAAAATCTGATACTTCAAAAGTTCAAATGACACTTTCGATCGATTATCCCAATCCCGAAGGTTATTATCCATGGATCCTGAAGTATGGAGAAGATGATAAAAGATATTATGGCCTTGAGGCCATGAATCCAGAATTAGGCCATTACAGGATTGATGAATTCAACAGTATAAAATTAGATGGATTTGTATTTGGAAATCACTTTATTTCTCGATTTGATGTTATGGGTTCAGATTTAGTAGTGGACTATGAACGCACAATTGAGGGTGTTAATATTTCATTCTATGTGTCACCGACTAAAATATTAAATACCACCGGCGGTGAAATACTGGGCAAGGATACAATTCCCAATGTAAACAGTTACGCACCTTCCGCTTACCAATATGCGCGTCTATTCAAAGTAGAACAGTAGAATTAATTTGTCCTTATATATTCATATAATTGCAGCTTAATTGATTAGAAATATGACCATAAACGAGATAAATACTATGATCCAGGAAGTTGTATCCATTGCCCGACAAGCAGGAAATAAGATCATGGAAATATATGAGGATGTGGAGAATTTTAATGTAGAATTGAAGGATGACAAGTCCCCTCTCACGCGCGCAGACAAGGAAGCAAACGACATTATTTGTAATGGTCTTGATCAGCTGAAGCATAAGCTTCCAATCATATCGGAGGAAAATAAAGAGATTCCGTATGCTGAAAGAAAGACCTATGATTATATGTGGATGGTAGACCCGCTTGATGGAACAAAGGAATTTATTAAACGCAATGGAGAATTCACTGTCAACATTGCATTGATTCACGAAAATGAAAGTATAGCAGGGGTAGTATACGCTCCGGCAAAAGATGAAATGTATTATGCTGTTAGAAGTGAAGGTGCTTACAGAGAACTTGAATCCGGTCCTCAGC
>JABDJE010000338.1 GCA_013002625.1 Saprospiraceae bacterium
CTTGTAACCAATAAAACCTTCATGACCCATGAAGCGACGGATATAAAAGTTAATACACCTTTGATCAGCCCTAAGCCCCCAGCGTCTGTATCGACATCTGTGGATCCGAGGTCGACATCAAGATCAAGACCTCCAATTACAGATAACAGCATCATGAGGATGAGGAAACTGCCTGCGATAAGGGCTACCCATGTGAGAATAGTGATCATAATTTGTATTTAGTTGGTGTAAAATATTGCCCAGCTTACGGACATTTAATTATTAACATAATTTTAAGAATTGTTCGTTTCACTTTCAGATGATGCTCGTCGATTAAATCGTAGTATCCGTAGAACGATTGAGATTTATTGGTCATTTGGTCATGGGAAGCTCAAGTTTTGAACTCTGTAAGGTACATTAATTAAAATCTGGGTTATTGACCAAATGAGCCCTACTGGTGTCTTTGTTCAATTATTGTTGCAAAAGCATCTGTCAAACTTTGATAATCCTCCAGGTATCTTACTATATATTCTTTGGGTTGTTTTGCCGCAGGATCGTAATACTGAATATGTACCAATCCGTAACCGTGTTCATCGGTTGAAGAATATACAGCCAGAATGTTAGCTATTCGAATAGCCTTTGTATTCCTTTTTCTCTGAATGATGAACTGATCAAGGTAGAGTGAGTATGTAATCTTATTATGTAGAAAGTATTTGTACAGAAAAAAATATATCCCGAGACAAGAAATGGCAATGGCAATTATAGTAATGTAGAACCTCTCCATGCCTTTAAGCCCTCCGGTGAATAATTGTATTACAAATGAGATACTAAGCAATAATATGATGCCTCGATCGCTTTTAAACGACCTTCGAATATCTTTTTTAATTTGTTGTGTATTGAAATGCAGTTTGCCTTGCCAAATGGGATCTGTCATTATTAAATATAAGGATAATTACAATTCTCCAAGACAATCTACAATGAGCTCTGCGGCCTTCAAACTACCCTCCATAGAAGGATGAAATCCATCGGCACCGTAATAACTGAAGTCCTCTGTGGCATCAAAATGAGATTTCCAGACTTTACCTACAGGGCAAACCAAGGCTCCATTTATTCGAGCAGCATCTTCATGATTTTTAATCACGCCATCAAAGGTGTGATAATAAGTACGGGAGGCCCATACCATCAGGTATATCAGCTCTGAATCATGTTTGTCACACAGCTTCCTTATTTTCTTTCCATATTCAAGCAGCACCTCTCTTCCCCAGGCTTGGGAGGACGGGCCCTGCTGGATAAATACATAGTCAAATTTACCTTTCCTGATCATTTTTTGAATTTGTCCATCCCGCCAATGATCCAGTAAGGCATAATTGGGCAAAGCCACCATTTCTGAGCTAATTACCATATTGCGCCTTTGGCATTCCTGTTCAACCAATTGCGGTAAATTGTTGGTGTAGGTCAGACTGTTTCCAATAAATAGGATATTAAGAGAATCTTTGGAAGCTGAAGCCAAATCATAATTCGATAGACCCATTTGGATGCATCCAATACTAAATATTAAAAGATATAAAGTCCTCATATTAAAATTCATAAACGATCAACCCTAATAAACATTTACCCTTTATCTCTTTTTTGTTTTACACACTCAATATACCACGTGGGATAAATAATCGTCTCGGTTGGATTCACCCATTCTCCTTTCCAGTGAAATCCTTCATCTGATATATTGTGAAATGTAATTTTATACTTTCCTTCC
Source organism: Saprospiraceae bacterium (assembly GCA_013002625.1). Classification (GTDB taxonomy): domain Bacteria; phylum Bacteroidota; class Bacteroidia; order Chitinophagales; family Saprospiraceae; genus RFSX01. Next base: position 1,733 of record JABDJE010000338.1, read on the forward strand.
ATCCCGTTGGGTGCAGTTTGATCCTTATACAAAATAATATCGTCCCCAACCATGCCACCGGCCCAGGAACTCAGTCGAGGTGTAGGGCTGTTTGAAGAAAAATAATGTACATACCATTGGCTACTGTCTGCATTAAATTGTCGGATGCTGCCAGAGTTGACACCATCTTCCTTCAAAGTAAGATCCTGAACACCCCATCCGTTCATGATGTATCGCCACTCCCAGATCATTGTGATTGTATCCGCCCAGGTTCCGTCAGGGTTTCTGGAAGTTGAATTACAATCACAAATGCCAATCATAGGATGATAGTCCATGATTTCATCAGGTGCTTCAGGGTGGGGTTGGCCAAAGGGGTGTTCATCTGAAGGGTTATACTCATATTGTGCTTGAAGGCACACACTCAAACTCAGTAAGAGAGCGGGCAGTAGTAGGTTTTTCATAGTCTTGATTTTTTCCGGAACTAATACATTGATCCTCGTATTAAAATTTCATTCTCCTTCTTTATGTTTTGTTCACTTCGTGTAATCAGATGGATAATATTTATACCTAGTCTTTCTTTTTCATTCTGTATAAATTCCACTTCAATTTTCATGATATACTTTTCATCGATCATATAGCTGTCATAATCATCATCGATAACTTTATTATCAATCATGAACAGGGAAGATTTATACTTTTCATCAACATATTTTCTTTTTAAGGCCGATAATGAAATGAATTGAGGGCTATAAGCTTTTTTCATAGTAATATATACTTCACCATTATGGTTTTTATCCCTCATAGTCAGAGAGTCCTTGATTACCTTCACCGATTCTATTTGATCAGGATTGATTGTCGAAATCGTGTTTTCTTTTACAAGGACGTCATTTATAAAAAATGCAGGTTTCTGCTTGTCACGCTTTTTAAATGCCTTGTCTTTTTGAATATATTGGACCAATGGTACTGTATCGGATTTATTGTACTTCGACGGCAGGTTTGTGCCCACAGAATTCATCTCTACATTTTCATCCTGGCTTGCGATGGTGAACAAAGTTGTGCAAGATAGAATAAAGACCAGGGTTGAAATCCTAGATATTGAATGCTTCATAAGTTGGTTAATAATTAGTGTTTTATTGGTTCAGTTTTTTAGTATCTGCTCTTTAAGATAAATTATGTTGAGGAAGGAAGTATAACCGTGCGCGACAATTAACAGCATCTTAGCATAATGTCACTTGATAAGTCTGGTGTTGGGGTAGGCATTGTACCAGGCAAACCAAAAAATATTATGTGCGGCTAATCGCTTCAAAGTCTTGCCAGTCTTACAACTAAGGCTGTCTTCATTTACGTGCCACTCATTGCCATCCAGATCGAATAATTTGCCATTTTTAAATGATTTGAACTTAATATTATCACCCTCATAGGCTCGGGCCGCTCCACTATCATCGCATAGGACAATAATTTCCTCTCCATCAATGCGATCCTGATACCATTTCTTCCGTTTAAGATATGCTATCGAAATGGCTAGCGGATCTTGTGTGTAGCCTCGTGATCTAATCACTAGGACGTCGGCCTTATTCTTTAATCGGGAATCTGTTTTTATGACAGGAAACATCAAATTATCTGTGGAAAAATAATCTTTGTATGCTATACCTTCTCCATAATCCCGATCATAACCTGTGTTCAATGAAAGGACTTTTGTGTTGGGATGAATCGCCTTCCAGCTTCCCCAGGAAGTCGTAACCACTGGATGGGTGATTAAACTGATGGTACTATCTGCCAAAGGGCCTATAACAGGTTGACCTTCAATAGTACTCCATAAGGATTGCGTAGCTTTATCATACATCAACTTGTTAGAGCGATATAAGAATCCGCTGGTGCCGAGGTCATGAAATACACCATCATGATGCATGTTATATGCGATAACGGTTCCACAAAGTGTGCAATAGACACCGGCTATTTGTAGGTCCCCAAAATCATCTGTAAAGAATTCATGCCATGCTAGAATCCTTTTAGGGTAGGCTTTTGCAATATCATTTATATATAAGCCAAAAACGACATCATTGTCATCCAGATAGCCGGCATCGTCAGCGTTCAATAAGGCAGGGCTGCGTAATGGTGGAATGCCATCCTGTTTTACTCCGCCCCAAACAACCTCATCCAGTCGAATTTTAGATTGATACTTGCGGCCATCGAAATACGTGTTAAATGCAGGGTCAATATTCTTATACAATTCGGATTTGAATTTGAAATAATAATCTTCCGCCTCAAAATCCTGTTTCCACAACCACTGCAACCATCCAAAGAAATCGGTTTCAGTCTTGTTATATGTACTTTGCAATAAGGCTACAATGTTTTGGATCAACACATCGTCATTACTGAGCCGAATGATTTCAACCAAAGGCGCTGCGTAGCTGTCTTTCCAGTCCGAACGCATGGATTCTAGAATTGCGGTTTTCTGATCCTGGTCCTTACCATAAAGCAAGGTGTATAACCACTCAAAAACCGCATTCGTTTGTGTATTATCTTCTGGCTGGGAAACTGTCTGTTCGGTGTTGACGGAATTATATTCATTACCATAGTCAAAGGGCAGTTGCCGTGCAACTTTCTGAAAAGCATAATCGCCATATTCTTTAACATGTTGTGAGTTAAGTACATTGCCGTGTTCATTCAATATGATATAAGGGGCCACCTTATACAAATATGAAATCCTGTGATTCACAACCTCTTTTTTCTCTTGAATACCAGCAGCAAACCTTCCGCTTTCGATACCCCCACGTCTTACACCAGAACTCACATAGTCTATGGATTTGAAGTTGGTGTTGTACACTTTCAGGAATTCTTCGAAACCGAGTGTGTATTTATTTGTTTGGGATGGACCCTTGAACATCGAGTCCCGGTCAAAGGGTTTTAATGGCTCGAACGCGCCACTTTGATAAGATACAATTTCGACGACAAAGCCGTGTTCATTCAAGCTGTCAGCTATGAGGGATTTAAAAAAATACTTAGGGCTGGCCAAATAGGTTTTCCTACGGTTTTCCTGGTATGACTTATTGGACTGATCCTTTGATTTGTCAATAAATTGAGCGCGTCCTGTATATACAATTGAGCCATCTTTATCAATATCAAAACCTGTCAACAGGTAATAGATTTCATAACCCAGGAAGTCATTGTCAATATGAATTAAATCGGTTGCTTCAGCATGTATATTACCTTTGGATTCGTCGAATCGAAGCACTTCAGGGTTTAATATCTTGCATTGGTCCGCTGCTTCATCTGATCCTAAAAAAGCTTTGGTGAATTTTTTAAGCTGTTTTTGCCATTTAGAATTTCGTTGACTTTTTATGACAAGTTCCGGAAGGTTAAGAGCACTAGGGGAGAGCAATAAGTCTATGCGGCCTTTGTACTTTCTGTAGGTAGATTGGTTAATCACCAAGGTTCCGTATCCGATATGAGAAATAAATAAGGAACCGGACATGCTAGCGGGTAAATTTATTGTTGCTTCTCCATTTGAGTCGGTAAATCCACCAAATGTTGTATTCTCGATAAAAAGATGCACCCCTTCAATGGGCGAAAGCGTGGTCTCATCCAGTATACGCATCTTGATTTCAATGTTCTGCGAGAATAGTGTGCCCGGGTTGAGGACAAGAACAATTAATGCAGTAAAAAAGAAGCGAATCATAACTACAAATGTAAAGATGTAAGCGCATTTTAACATTCGTTTGGCTGACAAAAGAATCAATAGTGTGAATTAATTTACTGGATAAGTGGCGAAAAGCCAATTAGGGTTGAAATGATTCGATCAGCTTATAATCAGGATGTTTTATACCAGAGTGATTTTCGATTTATAACTAATTCCTTGCCGTATCTTTTGTTCTCTTTAATTGTCAATATGATAATAAGAGCTATGGTAAATGCTCTGAAAATGTTCGCATAGATTCCGCCCATGGCATTACCACTTACATCAAATAACCCCCATGACAAATTCATGAATAAGTGCAAAAATACAGGGATCCAAATATTGAATTCTTTTTCTACAAATACCCATGCATACAGCATACCACCAGCAAATGTGACAGCGAAGACGCCTGCTGATTCTCCTAAATTGTTTCCTTGATATAAATGGACAAGCCCGAATAATAGAGCACCAATAGTAGCGCTTGGAATAAAACCCAATTGGGTATACCTGAAGAGTTGCCCAAATAAAAAGGCTCTGAAGTATAATTCTTCGAATAATGCAGCGGCTAAGACTGAAGTTAATATTGTATTCAGGGAAAGAGAGGGATTATAATTGAATACTATTGTATATCCAATGAACATTGGAGCAGTGC
>JABDJE010000347.1 GCA_013002625.1 Saprospiraceae bacterium
GCTGAACAAAAAGCAATGGCACAGGACGCCTTGAATAGATGGTGGTGGCCTTCATTGATGATGTTTGGCCCAAGAGATGCTGAATCGACACACACAGAATTGTCGATGAAATGGAAAATAAAGAGAAAGACAAATGATGAGTTGCGTCAGCAGTTTATTGATAATACTGTACCCCAGGCTGAATTCATCGGGCTGACAGTTCCTGATCCGGATTTAAAATGGAATGAAGAAAGAGGGCATTATGACTTTGGTGAAATTGACTGGGATGAGTTCTGGAATGTTGTAAAAGGCAATGGCCCTTGCAATAAGGAACGTATTGCAGCCAGAACAAATGCCTGGGAGAATGGAAAGTGGGTGCGCGATGCGGCAATGGCGTATGCGGAGAAGAAAGCAGAAAAGAGAATCGCAGTATAAATCAATGTCTCAATGAATTAATGATAAAATGATTCAAGGATTTTTAAAACATTAAGACATTATAACATTAACGCATTAAATCATTAATCAATGAAAAAAGAATGGCCCATCTGGGAAATATTTATAAGAAGTAAAAACGGGTTGGAACATAGACATGTCGGTAGCCTACATGCTGCAGACGCAGAGATGGCAATGGAAAACGCACGTGATGTTTATACAAGAAGAATGGAAGGCGTAAGTATCTGGGTTGTCGAATCAATTCATATAACGGCATCCAATCCCGAAAACAGCGGTGAGCTTTTCGAACCTGCCCAGGATAAAGTATACCGCCACCCTACTTTCTATACGCTTCCAGATGAAGTAAAACATATTTAATATGAAAGATCAGTTATACGAATATATCCTAATGTTAGGCGATAATGCCATGATTCTTGGTCATCGTCTATCTGAATTATGCGGTCATGGACCCAATCTCGAAACAGATATTGCATTGACCAATATTTCATTGGATTTATACGGCCAGGTACGCTCATATTTTCAATATGCTGCAGAACTCAAAGGGGGAGACGCCACAGAAGATAGTATTGCATTCTTAAGAGAGGAACGCGAATACAGAAATGTCTTATTGGTTGAACAAGCCAATACGGATTTTGCCTATGTTATTGGTCGACAATTCCTTTTTGATGCATTCCATCTCCCTTTATTAGAGCAATTATGCAATAGTGCTGATACGCAAATTCAAGCCATCGCTCAAAAGAGCATAAAAGAAATCAGATACCACCATAGATTTTCATCCGAATGGGTTAAAAGGTTAGGCGGTGGAACAGCAGAGAGCCACACACGCATGCAAGAAGCCTTAAATCATCTTTATCCTTACACCAAGGAATTGTTTACCGAAACAGAAATTGAAGCAGCCATGCGCGACAACGGAAAGGGTGCCGACCTTGCGCTTGTCAAAGCAGCCTTTGATGCATCGGTCGAAAGTGTATGCAATGCAGTGGGTCTGACCCTTCCTGAACAGATGCGTAATTACGATAAAGGCAAGTATGGTATCCATTCAGAACATATGGGCTTTATGCTAAGCCAACTCCAATATATGCAACGCGCTTATCCAAATATGCAATGGTAGAAAACGCCGTACATATAGAAAACGAAAAAGTTCGAAAAGCGCTCTTCGAATTATCCGACCCCGAAATCCCGGTACTGTCAATCATGGATATGGGTATTATTCGAGGTGTTGAAATTAATGGTGACAAAATAAATATAAAACTCACACCAACCTATTCAGGCTGTCCTGCCATGGACACCATCGCTACTGACATCAAGCTGGCATTGGATAATCTAGGATTTATCACGGATGTAGACTTGGTATTATCACCGGCATGGTCCACAGATTGGATTACAGAACGCGGTCGACAGAAATTAGAAGAATATGGCATCGCTGCCCCATTAGAAGAATCCATGGATAAACGTGCGCTCTTGCATGGTGAACGCTTAGTAAAATGTACCCGATGTGGTTCTACAAACACGAAAATGATTTCGCAATTTGGATCAACGGCATGTAAGGCCTTGTTCCAGTGTGATGACTGTTTGGAGCCATTTGATTATTTTAAATGTCTTAAATAAAATAATGAGCACAGCACTTCTGTTTGAAAAAATTGGACACGTTGGGAAGATTACACTTAATCGGCCCAACAGCTACAATAGCGTAAATAAGGAATTGGCATATGCATTCCTCGCTGCGATGAAGACTTGTGCAGAAGATGATGACATAAGAGCCATTGTAATCACAGGTGAAGGAAAGGCATTCTGTGCCGGTCAGGATTTAAAAGAAGTGACAGATCCTAATTCGGGGTTGGAGCTGGAACAAATTGTTTCACAACACTACAATCCAATGGCCTTGTCTGTCTACAATATGCCCAAACCAGTAATAGCTGCAGTCAACGGCGTAGCAGCGGGTGCCGGTGCGAATCTTGCATTGCTCTGCGATATCGTTGTAGCCAAATCTTCTGCCTCTTTTATTCAGGCTTTTAGTAAGATAGGATTGATTCCCGATACCGGAGGAACCTATACAATGCAAAGACTTGTAGGTTACAACAAGGCAATGGCATTAGCCATGACAGGAGATAAAGTATCCGCTACGGAAGCGGAAAAAATGGGTATGATATATAAATGTGTGGAAGACGAAGCATTTGATGAATTTGTAGATAAGTTGGCACAGAAAATGTCAAAAATGCCTACAAAAGGATTGGCATTAACTAAAAAAGCCTTTCAGGAAGGCCTCAATAATAGTTTTGAAGAACAATTGGCACGTGAAGCCCATTATCAAATAATAGCAGGCAACACCCATGATTATAATGAAGGTGTAACTGCATTTGTTGAAAAGAGAAAACCAGAGTTTAAAGGTCAATAAAGACCACATAAAACCAGCCTGTACATGAAAGTAGGAATAATTGGTGCCGGCACCATGGGCAGAGGAATTGCCCAGGTCGCTGCGACATCTCAATGTGAAACCATATTGTATGATTCTTTTGAAGATGCCATTGCATCCAGCAATGCCTCACATGAAAAGATCTTCAATCGGTTAATTGAAAAAGGAAGGATGACTGAAGATGAAAAGGAATCCATCCAGTCTCGCCTAACATACACTTCCAATCTTGAGCTTATCGCAGAATGTGACCTCGTAATTGAAGCCATCATTGAAGACCTAGAAATAAAAAAGAAAGTATTTCAGGAAATCGAAAACCTTGTCAGTGAAGAATGTATAATCGCAAGCAATACATCCTCCCTTTCTATAACTTCTTTAGCGGCTTCATTAGATCAACCAGAAAGATTTATCGGAATTCATTTTTTCAACCCCGCCCCACTCATGAAATTGGTTGAAATTGTACCAGCCATTCAAACAGAAAAATCTAACATTTCAAAAATCAAAGACTTGGTAGATGGCTGGGGAAAAACGACTGTACTAGTCAAGGATACACCGGGCTTTATCGTTAATAAGGTAGCACGCCCTTTTTACAGTGAAGCATTACGCATTTATGAAGAAGGCATTGCAGATTTTGCTACAATTGATGAAGCCATGCGTTCAGTTGGAGGCTTCAGAATGGGGCCATTCGAACTCATGGATTTTATTGGTAACGATGTTAATTATGCTGTAACAGAATCTGTGTGGACTGCATTTTATTATGATCCAAGATATAAACCAGCGTTTACACAAAAGCGACTTTCTGAAGCAGGATATCTGGGTCGCAAGTCTGGGCGCGGATATTACGATTACAGTAATGGTGTCGCAAAACCGGAGCCCAGTTCAGATGATCAGCTTTTACAGTACATAGCGAACAGAATTGTAATGATGCTTATCAATGAGGCTGCCGACACGCTACATACACGGATTGCAACTTTAGAAGATATCGATATGGCGATGACAAGAGGCGTAAATTACCCTAAAGGCTTATTGCAATGGGCCGATGAAATTGGGATTGAGACCGTGGTGCAAAGTATCGATGCATTATATGAAGACTATCATGAGGACCGATACC
>JABDJE010000350.1 GCA_013002625.1 Saprospiraceae bacterium
AATATCAAGAAGGCCATATTAAATGCATCTAAATAATTTGGGTATTTTTTAAATGTTTATTCTCCTGCTATTAGGAAATTATTGCATGTATGATATTAAGTAGTACCTCTTTATCAAGATGTTATAAATAAGCTTTTTATCTCATAACAGCAGTACCCTAAAATCACTCACCCAGAGCAAGTACTTAACACATAACAAAAAAAGCTTATGGTATTCTTTTTGGTTTAGATGGGGCACATGCTTAAGGGCATTGAATTTTACAATACTCATTAATAACCAAAACTACTCATCTATGATTCGTGATGAAAATCAGGACATACTAGCAGATCTGCGATTCTGGATCGTCTTTGTGTTTTCGATTGTACTATTAAGTTTCTTGATATTGAGTTATCCTGGATAGTCTTCCAAAAGATTGTTTGGAGTGTGAGGTTCTCATCTCATTTTGAGGACCTCACTTTATTTTATAATCTTCAGACTCATATCCAAAGATCCCGCTGAATGGGTTAATGCACCAACAGAAACGAAATTAACACCCGTCTCTGCTATACTTCTCAAAGTAGATAAATTGACCCCACCAGATGCTTCACTTTCGAATCTGCCATCAATGATTTCGACGGCCCTTTTCAGATCATCCAAATTAAAGTTATCCAACATAATTCTAGTAACACCGCCTTTCTCAAGCACTTGACTCAATTCATCCAAGTTTCTAACCTCAACCGTAATATTGAGGTCCATATTATTTTCTTGAAGATATGCATGCACGCGATTGATAGCCTTTGCAATGCCACCAGACGCATCAACATGATTGTCCTTTATCATTATCCAATCATAGAGGCCATCCCTGTAATTGGTAGATCCGCCAATACGTACTGCCCATTTTTCAAGAAACCGCATGAGCGGTGTCGTCTTTCTTGTATCAAGGATGGTCACATCCAGATCTTCCACGAGTTCGGCAAATTTTCTGCTCATGGTAGCTACGCCACTTAGCCTTTGCATAGTATTCAGTACCAAGCGCTCGCCCTTTAAAAGCGTCTGCGCATAGCTTTTCACTTTAAACGCAACATCGCCATATTTGACCTGTGTACCATCAGGAATAAATATTTCAACTTCACAATCGGGATCCAATTTCTTGAAAACATGCTCGGCAAAAGCAACACCAGCAATAACACCCGTGTCTTTCACGATTAATTGTACATCATCTCTGGCATCTGCATCTATGCATGCCAATGAAGTATGATCCCCATCTTTAATATCTTCTCTTAAGGCCGCATTGATAAATGCATCCAATAATGATTTCTTTATTCCTTCCAATTGTCTGATTTAAAAATTTAATACCAATTCTCTATTGAATATGCTGGGTGCGAAGATCGTCAGTTTTTTCAAAAATATCCTTACTTCCATTCTCTAATCTTAACACACCACGTGGGCAGACCGCTGCACAGATTCCACATCCGACACATGAGGCACGTACAATATTCTGTCCCTTTTGGGCATAGGATCGTACATCGATACCCATTTCACAGTAAGTAGAGCAATTGCCACAGGAAATACATTGTCCTCCGTTTGTAGTGATTCTGAATCGAGAGAAAAACTTTTGTTGCAATCCTAATATTGCCGCCATTGGACACCCAAACCTGCACCATACCCTACTGCCCATCAATGGATAGAACCCAACACCAATTACACCCGAAAAAGCCGCTCCAATCAAAAAGCCATAAGTTTTTCTTAAGTCATAAAAATTTAAAAAGACTGCGTTACCACTTCCAGTAGCATAGTTGATATACACGATACCTGGAATGATGATGCCCAATACAGATATAATATTATTGACCCGCTTGCTGACCCCATTTTTAAATACAGGAATAAATCTGAATAATGCCACTGTGCCAAGGCATAGCCCGGCAATCAGAGCCACAAATAATCCCTTATTCATCCAGTATCCATTCGGATTGTTGTGTAAAAAACTAAAAATAACACCTGTGGTCATAACCACAGCAAATAAAAGGACGAGGTGAATCATCCACCGCTCTATTTGCCATGCCTTAAGTGATTTATCCGATAGATGCCGGAATGGATCACCAGCTGTCTCAGCTAAGCCACCGCAACCACATACCCATGAGCAATACCATCTCTTCCCAAAATAATAGGTCAGTATAGGAGATATGATGAAAATCATTGCTATGCCAAACAACAACATCAATAAGCCAAAATTACCCGAAGAAAGGAATCCTTTAATGCTCCATTCATCGAAAAAATAATAGTTCAAGGGCCACATATTCTTGAAGTCGTTGTATGGATAATTGAGACGTATGAGCAACTCAGGAATTAGAAATGCGAAGCCCAATTGAAAAAACATGACACTGATTGTCCTGACAATTTGATATTTATTATGCCTGTATTTCCAAATGAATTTAATACCAAATATCAGTATCGCCAAGGTGTAAAGTGTTCCATAGACAAACCACTGGGATGCTACTTCCCCCTTTAATGCCATGGATAGCGGATCAAAGAAATGGACCAATCCTGTGTTCCCATCGCTGTTCAATCCCAGTAAAGATGGAAACCAATACAGTAAAACATAAAACCCCGTAATGATAATACCCAAAACCCAGGCCCATAGTCCCCTGTTCGTTAAGTTGTTGAACCAAACCCCATCATTTTTAATGCCTGCGGATTTGGTGAGGTAAGCTCTGGCAGAAAATATTATTGTACCTGAAGCTAGCAAACTCAGGGATACCCATAACATTGTCGCATTTTGAACCTGCTTAATATTGAGCAATGCAAGGCCTAACAATAACAATCCGACGCCACCTATGGCTGCTGCAAGCTTCTGCACACCATCTGTAAATGGCGGATGTGGATTGGCAAATGACATGCTTTTATATACTTTTTCCGCCATGACCTATGATTTTAAAAATGAAATAACTTGATTCAATGACCGCTTAGACCTCAATTCGATACCTTGCCCGGTTTGATGATTGTACTGTTGCAATAATGACTGTTCATAGGTCCTGAAAAACTCTGGATTAAAATCTGCAAGACAAATGTCTTTGAGTACATCTTCAATATGCGTCTTCTCCCGGATCCACTTTTCACAAACCTCCTGTCTGAATCGAATTCCAAGGAGATTGACACCGGTCAAATTTTTATTGATGGCATGATAATTCAATCTGATTGAATGCTGGTTGTCTTCAGATTTCCAAAATAGTGATTGGGTGGCTTCTGGCAATTCTGGTGGAACATCGCCGTACACCTGATACTCAATATCCAGGAACTTGGCCGAATTAAACCAGATACCAGGGTCATATTTCTGTGGGTTATTGCAAATGCTATGTGCCACCGTTTCTCCCATCATTCTTCCTGTATACCACACAGCCTCTATGGATCGTCTTCCGGGATTAGGCGATGCCAGTTGTGCACAATCGCCAATGGCATACACATCCTCCATATTCGTTTTTAAATATTCATCAACAACAATTCCTTTGTCAATTTCAAGGATGGAGTCTTTTAAGAAAGCAACATTGGGATGCACACCTGCTGTAAGTCCGACAAAGCCACATTCTATCCGCTCACCTGTCTCTTTTACCTTAACTGCACCCACCTTTCCAGTGCCATCATCAAGAATCGCTTCAAGATTGCCCCCCAATCGTAAGTCAATGTTATGATCCAAAATATGCTGGCTTATTATCTCGGCTTCATCCTGCGGTAAGACATTGTTCCAATAGGAAGATTCACGAACCAACATGGTAACCGGGATTTTTCTGGAATGAAACATTTCTGCCATTTCAATACCGATCAGTCCGCCCCCTACAACAACGGCTTTTTCGAGTCCTTCACTATATTTTTCCATTAGTTCTAAATCCTGAAGACTGTATAAACCATGTACGGCTTTTAGGTCCTGACCGGGCCATCCAAACTTATTGGAAGCAGAGCCCAATGCCAGAATAAGTTTGTCGTAGGCATGCTCTCCGCCAGATTTAAACTCAAGTTTTTTGCTCTCAAAGTCGATTCTCGATACATGTTCATTGATGAGATTGATTCTATTTTTCTCCCAGAAATATTCTTCATAAGGCTGTGTATCTTTCAGGCGCATGTGCCCCATATAGATATACATTAAAGCCGTTCTGGAAAAAAAATAATCAGACTCCGAGGAAATGACATCGATTGAGTGATCACTCAATTTTCGAATCCACCTTGCTGCTGTGATACCACTAATGCCATTACCAATTATTGCAATTTTCATATCGAGGAATATAATTATAAATGTAAACAGTACCGAACTATATGAGCTTGTCTTTTTGAGAAATATCCATCTTTTATTTTGTCGTTAATAAGACATGCAAGACATAAACAATTTATGGCCTTTTTTTAGCCTAGATTTAAAATTGAATTATCTTTAACGACTTTCAATATTTAATTAATCTAAATTCTTAATTCATGAAGAAAATTTTACTCACTATAATGATGGCCGTATTTGCTTCTGCTACTGTCTTTTCACAGGCAGTATTGGTTGAAGAAAACTTCAACGGCACTTTACCTGCGGACTGGTCCGTTTCCACACTGGCCTCAGATGGCGGATGGAACATTGGTTCTGCAGCTTCAATTGCATCACAATTCTGGCCTGTTACAGCGCCTCAAGATGGTTCTACATTTATAGCCACAAATGATGATGCATGTAATTGTGATAAATCAGCCGACAGACTAATATTTCCGGCACTAGATTTATCTGCTCAAACAGGTGCATTATTCCTTTCATTCGATCTTGCTTTTGCACAAGGAACTTACGGTGCAACGGAAGCTTTATTTATTGAGGTTTCTTATGACGGCGGGACGACTTGGGAAACTGTAACTGAAGTAACGGGAGAAGGATCGATTGCGTGGAGAAGAGCCGTTTATGATGTTTCAATGGCAAACGGTAATGCTGCAGTAAACTTTGCATTCAGATACAACGACGGTGGTGGTTGGTTATTTGGAGCAGCTATTGACAACGTTACATTGAGTGTGCCCGTTGCGAATGATATGAGTGTTGTCGTTGACGATATTTACAGATTTGCAAGTATTGACGGACCTGTAAATGTTACAGGATCAATTACAAATTTAGGAGGTCAGCCATTGACTTCTTATGATATCGTATTAAATGATGGTACGAATGACATCAGTGAAACGGTTACTGGTATTGATGTAGCCCCACTTGAAACTGTTGATTTCGAAATTCCGGTTCAATTGAATGAGCCTACGAATTATGACCTTACGGTAAATGTTTCAATGCCTAATGGTGAAATGGATGCAAACGACACAGATAACGGTGGCGCATTGGCACTGACAGGTGTTACGGGTGCTCCTGGTAAAATGTTATTCCTAGAGGAATCTACAGGTACTTGGTGCCCTTGGTGCCCTAGAGGTGCAGTATTTATGGATTTGATGGAAGAAAACTTCCCTGAATCTATTGCAGGTGTTGCAGTTCACGTTGGTGCAGCAGCTCAAGGATGGCCAGATCCAATGGAAGTAACAAGTTATGCTACTGAATACGCTGCACTTGTGTCAGGCTTCCCTACACTTGTACTTGACAGAACATTAAATCCTGGTATCCCAGGACTAGCTGATATGATCCCTTTTGGAGAGTCATTGACTGAATTTACAAGAGAAAGACCTTCACCTATTGGATTAAATGTAGATGCTTCTGTAGATGGTGATACAAGAGAAATGACAATTGATCTTGATATTTCTGCGCACTCTAACATAGATGCAAATTATTCAGTTGCAGTTCTTATTACTGAGGATCATGTAACGGGTCCAAGTGGTAACGGCGCTGCTGGTGCACCTTATGGATATGACCAGGCAAACAATTATGCTGGCGGTGGAAACGGTCCTATGGGCGGTTGGGAAAATCTCGGTACTTATGCACTGGGTGAAAACATTGAGTATAATCACACATTAAGACACGCTATTGGTGGTTTTAATGGTGATGCAACCCTTATCCCTGCGACCATTGCAGCTGGTGATAACTATCAGCACACAATGATGTACACCGTTCCTGACGAATTTGATTTAGAAAACATAAATGTTGTTGCCATAATATTGGATCAAGACAACAATGGTGCTTCTTATAATGCACACATTGATAGAAATGTTGAAATTATGACTGTTTCGGTTCAGGAAATAGATGCTTTGACAAACTTCGAAGTATTTCCTAATCCAACTGAAGATGTAATTAATGTCAATATTGATTTCGATCAAAGTCAAACATTTACAATTTCTGTAATCGATGTGCTTGGTAACAGAGTACGTTCTTTGGGTAATTTCTCAGGAAATAGCCTCAACGAATCGTTCAATGTTAATGATCTTGCATCAGGATTGTACTTATTAAGTATTCAAACTGCTGAAGGTCAGAACACACTGAGATTTACGAAGCAGTAAACGTATAAATATATAAATGTCAAATGCCGGTCATTCAAAGGCCGGCATTTGTATATTTTTAGAAGACATTAACGCCTTATTAAGATTTAAATTCGGAATGATTTCTTTATCTTTGATTGAAACTCGAGGCTTATGAAGCAATATCTACTTCTATTATTTACGTTATTTTCTGTTCAGGCATTTGGACAAATCAATGTACCCATTGATTATATCCAAGTATCTCTCTTGCCAGATGTCGAAGAAAAGAAAGTAGACGTTCAAATCATTAATACATCTACTGATATGGTAGAATTCTACTGGGACATCATTCGTACACCAGAAGTGCCAGCAGAATGGGAATTCAAATTTTGTGATATCAACCTATGCTACCTGTGGGGAACAGAAGCATGTCCTTGTAGTCAGACAAACTTCTTTGCACCAGGTGATACAGCAACTACGCAAATATATCTAAAGCCAAATGGCGTTGAAGCAGTAGCTGAGGTGATGGTACGTATTTTGGAGACCTGCGGAAGAGATTCATCCTATGCTACCTATACTGTTGAATTTACAGCTGATAATTCTGTATCAACAGCAGACATAGATGCAATAGGTGATGACTTGCTTCTCTATCCGAATCCTTCATCAGACATGATTAAAATTAAAAATGACCGTGATGTATCAAATGTGGTTGTTTATAATATAATAGGAAAGAAAATGCTCTCCAGAGCACATAGACCAGGGATGTCTCACAATATATCCCAATTGAATAATGGACTGTATCTTGTAAGATTGGTTGATAAAAACAACAATATTCTTAAAGTCTTGCGGTTCACAAAAGAATAAATAAAGAAAAACAAGCCTCAAAAGGGAATCAACTCATCGTTGGTTCCCTTTTTTTTGTCCAAATTTCTCCTACACTTATCTAGTAAATGGCTATAAATGGTTCTATGCAATACAAGGTACTTGATTATCCATTATCTTTGAACTATGAAACTAGAAAACACCAAAGCACAAATGAAAAAGGGCATACTGGAGTTGTGTGTTCTTTCGATCATTTCTGATAAAGAAATGTATCCTTCGGATATTATTACACAATTGAAGAAAGTAAAAATGATCGTGGTTGAAGGTACACTGTACCCTTTATTAAACCGTTTATTAAAAGCTGACTTATTAAGTTATTCCTGGAAAGAATCCAAAACCGGACCACCTCGCAAATACTATAAAGTAACCGAGACAGGTGCAGAATTTAAAAATGAATTGGTAGATACCTGGAAGGAACTTAACTCAGCTGTAAATTCATCCATTAACAAAAAGAAATAAGGTGACTCAAAATCACGAAATCCAAACGACTAAACAATGAAAAAAGTAATAAATATTAACCTAGGAGGAAGAGCTTTCATAATCAATGAAGATGCTTACTCTAAACTCGACAAATACCTCAAAGCTATAGAACGTCATTTCTCAGGATCAGACGGAATGGATGACATTCTTTATGATATTGAAAACAGAATAGCAGAGCTTTTTGAAGAAGACGAAAAAAATGGAACCATCATTACCATTGAAAAAATTGAAAAAGTGAAATCCGTAATGGGTAGACCTGAAGATTTCGGTGGAGAAGAATATGATGAAGAAGAAGCTCAATCAAAATCTTATAAGAAATACACGTATCGTACTGGAAAACGACTCTTTAGAGATCCTGATGATCAGGTTATTGCAGGTGTTGCCTCAGGACTATCTGCCTATTTCGGAATAAATGATCCCATTATATTGAGAATCGTATTCGTAATTCTTGGATTATCAGGTGTAGGTGTATTACCTTATATTATCCTGTGGATTGCCGTACCAGCTGCAAAGACAAGCAGTGATCGCTTAT
>JABDJE010000123.1 GCA_013002625.1 Saprospiraceae bacterium
ATTCTCACTACTCACGTCCAATTCCTGTAAAAGTGTATTGTGATTTGCTAGTGTATATTCGGACGAATGAATTAAACTTCCTGGGATTACGCTGCCGTTATCATTGTAAATTTTAAGAATGACATCCCTCTGGGAAGGCGTGTTTCCCGTACCTCCAAATAAGAATTGAATATGAGTAACTTGATAGCTGTTGGATAATGGACCTAAGGTAATGGCGACTTCTTCACCAGGTGTATCTATGCCAACAAAGTTGTACAAACCTGCAGGGAAATAACCATCAGTTTGCAAGGTAATAGTTTGAGTTTCTGTAGCGTCATCGGAACAACTGAATAGAAACAAGCAAAGGCATAAGTGCATTATAATTCTTCTCATGATTAGGTGTTTTGGTTAAGAGAATGAATAATCGTAATCGGTTACGGAGATGCACACAGAGATTCAAGGGATGTGAATAATGGAAGGCCTTTACAATTTACTAAAATTTTAAGCAAACAAATTCTTTTAAATGACCGTGTAAATAATAAGGCCTCCAAATATGAAGGATAAAGGTGACACCAAACGCATTCTTGGAGGGGTTAATATATCAGCACAGTAAAGGGCATAGCCATGGTGAAATGCCCTAGGCATTAACATCAGAATTACCGAGGTGCCCAACATAAACCACCCTAATAGCGTGGTAATTTCAGGGAATTTTGAAATGTCCGATACCATTACAAGCGCTGCTGCGGGAATCATTCTGATGGTCAATTCCATATAATTGATAAGAGGTGTACTTGCAGCCTTAGCCAAAATGGCGCGTGCGTGCGACGGCCTTAAAAGCATTAATATACCTACCCCAATTATAAATACACCAAATAAGATGACAACTATCTTGGCAAGGCTTAACATTTTATAGTTTATTTCCTGTGGTTTCTCTTCCGCCCTGTAAAAGTGTCACGCTTACGGTTTCGCCTTCTTCATTAGAATTAAACTTTAGTTGAGCAGGTACTACTTTGAGGTAAAATTCATTTTCTGATTTTGGAAATATATCAAATACAGGTTGTCCTGTTGCCTGTGCTTTGAGTTGTGTGCCTTCACGTGTAATAGTGATTACAAAGTCTGGCATAAGTTCATATTGCCCAATATGTTTATCCAATTGTTCCTCAGTTAGGACTGCATCCTGAACGATATCCTCTTCTGATACACCCAGTTTTTTAAGCTTATCAATACCATTTTGATTGCCAGGATTCATTTCAACAGATTTCTTATAGTACTTGATGGCTTCTTCATCTTCGCCCTGTTTCATTTTCGCCTCTGCATAACTATCATAGACGTTGAAAGATTTTGGGAATGCCTCCATATTGAGTTTGAATATTGCTGCCGCGTCATTTAACTTTTCTGTCGCCAGCAATTCGTAGCCAATATCATTGAATTCGCCTTCGCTGACTTCGAAGGATTCAGAATCTTTATTTGCCTTATAATATGCTAATCCTTCATCCAGTCCGTCTGAATAGACTTTATCCAATACATCATAAGCCAATGAAGCTTTCGGTTTATTGTAAGATTTACCATAAAGGATAGCTCTGATTGAATGCCCCATCTCACCCAAGGGTGCGCCACCTGTGTTATTGAGTAATACAACAAGAGACTCATCTGTAGGTGATCGTGAAATAAGCGTATTAAATCCATTTATACCGCCACCATGCTGAATGATGTAGAGACTATCTGTGGAATTACCAATTGCTTCTTTACCGACACCCCAGCCGTATGCATAACTGGCATCCCCAAATGCGGGAATATAAGGTTTGAAATACATCTCCATGTATTCTTCAGATAACAGATTGTTGGAATAAAGCGCACGATCCCACTTATATAGATCATTGGCAGATGAATACATTGAACCTGCCGCGTAGGGTAGACTCATGTCAAGATATGGCGCATTGATATATGATCGACCTCTTTTTTCGTATCCAGCGGCACGGTTTGATAAAATATCTTCATGATTATTATATCCAGAATCATGCATGTTCAAAGGATCTAATATTCTTTCATGGAGCAAATTTTCATACGACTTACCGGTACTTTCTTCTAAGAGTACGCCTAGAAGAAAGTAACCCGAATTACTGTAACTGAATTTACTGCCAGGTTCAAATTCCAAATCCATTTCTGAAAAATTGTCAATGAAATCTTTTGGCGTTGATGGGTCTCTGGATTTTTCGCTGAAAAAATCTGGGAATGCTGTATAGTTTGGTATCCCGGATGTATGTGTCAACAAATGGTGGGTGTTAACAATGCTGCCTGTTTTTTCAGGATAGTCAGCAAGATAGGTATTGATTGGCGCCTGGAGGTCCAGTTTGCCTTCTTGAGCCAACTGAAGAATCAGCATGGCTGTAAATTGTTTGGTAATCGAACCTAGACGATGTTTGGTGTTTTCATTATTTGGTATATCCCATTCCATGTTTGCATCTCCAGCGCCTCCTTTATAGACGACTTTCCCATCAAATGCGATTAATGCTGATCCATTAAATTTTCCCAATTCATGGTATTGAGCTAAAAGATCCTCAATCGCTGAGGCATTGTCTTGGCTGAATACTCTACTTTGGACAGAAAAGAATAAGAGAACTGCGGCGAGAAAATGGAGGTGAGATTTCATATTTGTTTTAATTCATTTGTTTTATTAATCCCAAATGTGGGACAATAAGAACTGAAAGATATCCAAATATTTCGGAGTCAAGGATATAAATCGATTGATTCGATCTGGAGATGGATTAAATTAGCTGTTTGTATGATTACTCAATTGAAATATAAGTAAGGGCGGCAATTAGCCATTGGTCTTTATGACGAATAAAGCTGAATAAATCATATCCTTTCCATTTCATCAGACTATCTTCTGTCCCAAATTTTGCCTCATATTTGACCCAGGCTCTGGCCAGGTTTCCTCTTATCTCTACCTCGGTTGATATAGGTGTTTCTTCAAAGATCGGCTGGCTGTCAGGGCCGTCTTTGGTTTGCGATAGAAATCCATCAATTGTATTTGTGTAAAGTATTGGCTCCGATTCTGGTGATGCTTGCCATACTGTTGTCAGCACAGCGTCGTTTGTGAAGTATGCCTTGTATGCCTTCCAATTTCTTGCAGACATGGTTTTATAGTATGAATCAATTAGCCTAGTTAATTCAGATGTATCCACAGAAGGTATTACAACCTCAGAACCCGAAAGAATAACTTGTGAGCTTAAGGTAAAGAGGAGATATAGGGTGAAATGCTTCATTGTATTTTATATTTGGCTCAAACCATTTGAAATCCCGAAAAGGAAACACAATGATTCAATTTTTTTAAGATCCTAACTATTAATTGTGAGCAGAAACGCAATGAGCATTATTGGAATCCCAATCAATAATATGGGCAATATTAAATTCAAAATACCCTTAAGAATGGTAAAGTTCTGGAAGTAGGAAATACCAATAACCAATAAAACCATTGTCCAGATAGCCAGAGCCAGCTGCCCAAACATACATACATAGTAAATAACTAAATCTAAAGTTGATCTGTCAACAGATTCAAAATCAGACAGAAATGCGTCTGTACCGAAAAAAAGTATCAATTGAAGCGTAAATATTAAAGTACATATCGATGGAATGGAAGCATAGGCAAACATTCTAATGATCTTATCAAATTTGGCTTTACCACCAATAAAACCACCTAAGATCTCTAAGAGATAACAATAAATAAAATAGCCAATCCAACCCATCAGACCTCCAATAAAGATTGATTTTAAAAGAATGATTACCAAAGAAGCATCACTGTTTGACACTTCAATTTCAGCCTCGCTTAGAGATGTTGAGATACCCAGTAATATTAAAATTGGAATATAGAGATTGGTGTTATCGTATTCCTTGATATAGGCGAACACTACTTTAGGTTTTGTCCAAATGTCGGCAACTATATCCCAGACCGTATAGTTATCATTCTCCATGTCTATGACTTTATGTTAAACTTATCAAGCTGTTCTTAAAATCTTTTCCATCTTTCGTCCTCTAGCCAGTTCCTCAACAAGTTTATCCATATATCGGCATTGCCGTGTTATAGGATTGGTTATTTCTTCGATTCGATAACCGCAAATGACACCTTTAATGAGATTTGCGTTTGGATTTAACTTTGCATTTTCGAAAAAATCCTTAAAGTTGATTTCATCTTTAATAATTTTATCGATGGCTTTCTTGTCATAGCCAGTCAGCCACTCTATTACCTCATGCAATTCATCCTTTGTTCGACCCTTTTTTTCGACCTTAGTTACATAATGCGGAAAGACTGAGCCAAACTTCATTTTAGCTATGCGTTCATCATGATGACTTGTGTCGCTCTTCGCCATAGTTTTATTTTTTAAGATAATTGATTATTTCGATTTTTCCCTCCAGGCATTTATAATCTCAGCTTCACGGTTCAATACGATGTCCGGCTGTTCTTCATAGGCTGCACGTTGTTCGTTTGTAAGATTGTCTGAATACCACCAACTGTAGGTGTCCATTACAGTGGACTTAAGACTTCTCCATCTTAAGCCGGCCTTTTTTGCTTTTTCATTATTGACTCTGGCTGAACCATAGTTGTTGCCGTCGGTCGGAATCCATGGCACCAAGTAGTCAATGCCATTGTCTCTTAAAAAAGAATAATCATCGATGTATACAAAGTTGTGTTTGGCATCAAATGTTCTGCCTGCAAGCCTTACAAATGTGCGCATCGTCTGTGGATGATTGGGACCAACTGCATTAAATGTGCCGATGGTCTTATTTTCGGCCAGATGAATCATAAACGCTGCCACATCACGGACATCAATATATTGTACTGGATCATCTTCATTGCCAGGCACCAGGACATCTCCACCACGAGACAATCGCAATGGCCAATGTATAAAGCGATTCGTTTTATCTGCAGGGCCAGACATGTAGGTCGGTCTTACCACAATCGTTCTGTCTTCGCCAAATGCACTGATAGCGGCCAGTTCCGAGTTGGCTTTCATAACTCCATACCAGTATTCAAGTTTTTCTTCTTCTTTAGGGTTTTCCGGTTCGGTCAACAACACGGCATTCGATTCTTTAATATCATTCGTGAGATAGGGATAATACACCCCTGTTGAGGATGTGTATATGTAGAGTTCTACTTTGTCTTTCAGTAATTCTGCCGTCTTTTTTGTCCATTCCACTTTCCGTCCGGAATTATCGATAACAACATCCCATTGCCCACTTTTCAATGCGTTTAAATCATTTTCTCTGTCGCCGATAAGGGAAGTCACCTGATTGAATAGACTCTGATGAACTGTTGGCTGGGTTTTTCCGCGTGTGAAGGTGGTTACTTTATGACCGCGTGATAATGCGTATTCAATTTGATGAGGCCCAAGAAAACTGGTGCCTCCCAGAATAAGAATATTGAGGGACTTTCTTTGAGGTATAAGCGTGTTGAACTCAAAAAGTGGTGCAGCCAGCGCTCCGGTTAATCCCAGTTTGATGCTTTGACGGCGGGATATGGATTTGGTCATATTTAAATGAGTATTTGGATGATTAATCAGATTAAGATAAAAAGAAAAAGCGTTAATCGAATAATCTACTTTGTCAGAAAGGATTTGGCCTTTTTAGCAAACTCAGCTTTGTTATTTCCTTCATGTGCACCGTGGGATACATTGGGTAGAATCCAAATATCTGAATTGGGTATATACTTTCTGGCTCTGGCGATTTCATCAAAGTGCATCCCTTCATCGTCATCACCAATCATGATCATTACCTCGGGCTTAATGCTCTTTAAGTCAGCATCATTGAGATAGACTTTGTAATTAAGGAATTGTGCCATAAGGTTTTTCACATGTTCATCGGATGCGTGCATAGTGGACAGCCACGGAAATTGATCTTTGTTTTCATAATTAAATACTTCCTGGTATTGCATGAAATCATCTATTGTCCATGTGCCCACGGCACCAATTGTAATCATGGATTTTATTAAACTAGGATTTAGTAGTGCTAATTGATATAGGATATCTCCTCCGAAGCTGAATCCAATCGCCTGAATGTTATCAAGTTTCAAGTGGCGAAGTAATGCATTGAGGTCGCTGGCCACTTCCTGAAAAGAAAGTTTTTTATGGAAAGGTTTAGATTGGCCATGTCCTGTGAGGTCAATCAAATAGACAGTATAATCAGATGAAAATTCTGATACATAATCTCGCCATGCTTTAGATGATAGACTGTACCCATGCAGGAAAATTAAGGGTGGCCCATCACCATATTTTTCGTAATAGAGTTCAGTGTCATTCACAGGAACCACTTCACTTTTGATAATCTCCTGCGCTGTTGATTGAACTCCGCTTAGCACTAGGAATACAGTACTAAGTACAATGCTTGATATTATATTCATTGAAACAAAGTTATTGGACTTTAATAATAAAAATGCCAATTAATTAAATGTATAATCTTAGTGCATGGGCGTATCAATTCAATTTATAGGTGCACAAATGCCTGCATCTGTATCAAATGTATATTGTAAGAAAACTTCAAAGGTCTTTTGATCCTGCTAACTATTTTCAAAATCATAAGCAAGTCCCAACTTAATATGTTTATAGGTATAGCCACCATAGACAATATAGTCATTGGCAATAGGCCCATTTATACCATTGTTGTTTTCTACCCAAAAGCCAAGATCAAGCGCTGAATTAGTGTTCTGGTTAAAACGCCATATACTGGTAAATCCATACAGTGTTTCCTTATGTTCTCCTTGTGTATGGTGTACAAAAGAAGGTCGTAACTTCAGCAGTGATGAAACTGGAAATAAGAATGATCCGTGAAATGTTGATCGAGCGGCCAACTGTGCATCGTTACTTAGAAAAGAAATACTTGGTTTGTTGACATGATGAATGGCAGCTCCAATTTTCAATTGCATACCATTTGTAAAAGTGGATAACCAGTTCAAACCAATTGAAATGTCTCCGTACGAATAAGATGTGTTGTCAAACAAGCCACCGGGAAGATTAGGGTCAAATCCACCATTGCCGTCGTGTTGTGAAGGCCAGCGCGCATCCAATGTATCCAAACTTCTATTTGCTATGCCTAGCCCAAGACCTGCCTGTATGTAGTGACAGCCCTTTGTATTGCTCGAAATACTCTTATTATAGGAAGCCAGAATATTTACCTGATCTCTTGATGTGTTGAGTGATCCTGCAGATTCAAATTCGCCATTTATACCTAAGCCGAAATAATCATTATTAGACATATTAAGTCTTGTGTCGAATGAAATACTGGTGGATTTATAGCTATCATCTAC
>JABDJE010000026.1 GCA_013002625.1 Saprospiraceae bacterium
GGGAAACTCTGATACCAACAGGGGAGGGTAAAGCTTATGGACTTGAATTGAGTTGGCAAAAATCCTGGCAACGCACACAATTGAATATGGCATATACCTGGTCGAAAAGTACTCGAACTTTTCCAGGTATAAATAATGATGAAACATTTCTCTATCGCTACGATCGAAGGCATGTATATCATATTTCACTTTTATATAAGTTTGGTGAAAACATTGAGTTCAGCGCACAATGGAATTTTGGAAGCGGCAATCCTGTTACACTTGCCAATGGTCAGAACTATTTTTACATCGATGAAAATGGGCAACGCACTCTGACACTAATATTTGATGCCATTAATAATGACAAATTACCTGACTACCATCGATTGGATTTGGGATTAAATATTTACAACACACACAAATGGGGTGAATCCCGGCTATCCATTGGACTATACAATGCCTATAATCGCCAAAACCCTTTCTATCGCGATATACAGATTGAGGATGTCAACAATCCAAATTCATTAAAGTATGAGCAAATCACCATTTTACCGATACTCCCTTCATTCAGCTACAATCTAAGTTTCTAGAACCCAGAAGCATCCTTTTGTAAGATAGCTTACTCATTTATCAACAGTTTATCATACATTTGTAGAGTTAGTGCGCAATACAATTGCATCTTGAATGACTAAACCGTGTATCCCATATAAATTGCTTTTTATAGGTCTGTGCCTATTTATTTTTAGTAGTTGCATAGAAGAATACCTACCCGAAGGGAGTCTTTCAGATCAAAAGCTTGTTGCTTTCGCTGAGTTGGAAGCAGGAGAATTAAGCCAGATCAGGGTTGGAAGTACATTTAGCTCAAGCCAATCCGAAGTTGCTTTAGATCATAATTTGACAATCGTCAAGGTTATAAATTTTGAAAACAATAACAAACCGGAAGAATACAGATATGACCCAAATATTGACGCCTATAGGACACTGACGTTCAGGCCGAATGAAGGGGCTATCTATGAATTACACTTCGATTCCAATATCGAAGGATTTAAAGTAATAACCGGCCGTTCACAAGTACCATATAAAACTGAATATGACTTTCTTCAATCAGAGGTGACTACTGAGATTGTAACCAATTCAGAGGGGGAGGATATAGGCAATTTTGAAATAAGATTGAAAATAGATGTCGATAAGACTGAAACAGGATACTTTCATTTAATCCCATCTATTGACGATCAGAACACCCTATATTTTGATGAAATAATTACAAACAAGAATGCTATCCATGTTTTACAACATAGAGATGGCATACTTATTGATAAATCTAAGTTGAATGATGCAAATGATTTGCGCTTTAAGCTCAAGACATTTGGTTCTTTTGATGTTTCGGAAGTAGAATCATCCTATTTGAAATGTAAATTGCGCTCGGTCACTGAGGAGTATTATGAATATCATTTAGCAACCAGTAGACAGAGTTCAACAAACGCAGGTCCTTATACATTACCTGTAACAACATATACAAATATGGCCAATGGTTATGGAATTTTTGCTACTTTCAGCACCGTAACCGATTCACTACTGATAGAATAACACACCTTTTCACTATCTACACTATCTATCTAATCCATTTTTCACTGGACGATTAATTGTTAACATCGTTTCAGCCAATTTTCTATTGTATTGTCTGAAGCACAATTAAAAACCTGGAGAATGGATTTAATTGATAAGAAAAATTATCTCGGAGAGGTTTCCTTATTCGAAGATTTACCCGAAGAGAATCTTAGGGACATCGCCAAACTGGCTTCCGTTAAGACTTTTAAAAAGCATCAAGTTATTTATAGAGTCGGCGATACTGCTGATGACATTTATATCCTGTTAAATGGGATCATCAAAATTATATCAAAGAATGGTGAAGGCCGTGAAGTGATCAAAACGATCATTCATCCAAAATCTTTGTTTGGTATAGAGCATCTCTCTGGCCATGCTACCAGAATGAATACATCCAAATCAATTGATAAGGATGTGATTTGCCTTTCAATCAGTGCTGAATCATTTAAGGACTATTTAAAGCACAACTGGGAACTCACGGAGCGCTTTATTCAAATGCTTGGAACCCGTCTGATGTATGTAGAAGAAAGGTTTGAATCATTGGTATTTAAGGATGCGAGAGAGCGTATCATTGATTTCCTGAAGGATAATGCAAAATCCTTTGGAAGACAGGTAGGTTTGGAAATGCTCATTAAGCATAGTCTAACTCAACAAGACATTGCTAATTACACGGGTACTTCAAGGCAAACTGTAACCTACGTACTCAACGACCTGAAAAGACAAAATCAGATATACTTCAAACGAAAGAGTATATTGATTCGAGATATAGCGACCTTGTCTTAGGAGTTATAGGAAATATAATTAGTATTAGGTTTAAGTTTGAAACTTAAACCTAATCTTCTATACAGCAGAAATTAAGTTTCAATCTTAAACCTAATAAAAAAAAGCAGTACACGCGTACTGCTTTTTCTTTGCGGAGGAGGAGGGATTCGAACCCCCGGTACGCGTTAACGCACGCCGGTTTTCAAGACCGGTGCATTCAACCAGCTCTGCCACTCCTCCGATTGATGCGGATGCAAATGTATAATCTATTTTATCAATAAAAAAGTGAATATCCAAGAAATTCAAATTAAAGCACAATCAATTTAAAGCTATCCGTATTTTTAAACTAACATGCAAAAAATCATTTACATCATTGCCATCTTTTCATGTCTATGGCTTGGTTCTTCGGCTCAATGCCCTTTGACCAATGCCATTATATATGAAACGAATGAACCCCTTGTAAGCTTTAAATCCATTGCGGATGCCTGCGCACCTATATTTTGGTTTTCGCCCGATGAACCGGGGCTGTTCAATGAAAGTGGTGCGCTTACACTGCCTGAAGTTCTTCCGTATGATCTTGAATCTGAAAAGCCCATTGTATACTATAAGATAAAGGAGGTTTATACTTCCCTTGACAAAGCTTCATTTATAGATCTATCAAATAGAACCACGTCATCCAGAGACCTGAATCTGGACAATATAATTCGATTCGATATTGAATACTATTGTTATTATTCTGAAGAACAAGGTGCTGGCAGTCATCCTCATGATCTTGAGGCCAGTCATTTCAAAATACAGGTTCATAAAAATTCTGAATGTTCGGAATACGCCTATGTTCTTGAGGTTAAAAGAATCATTGCAAAGGCCCATGGTCAATATTGGTTCGACAATATCCTCAATGTTGATAATCAGACTATATTGCCCATGGTCATCTTGGTTGAAGAAGGCAAGCATGGAAACTGTACGGACAAGAACGGAGATGGCGTGTATACGCCTGGATTTGATGTGAATGAAAAACCTAATGACACTTGGGGGACTAGAGACATAATCAGTACGGGCACATTATTCACGGGTGGATTTCAAGCTTGGATGGCCAAAACAAGAATCCCAGAAACAGCAATTTTTCCTCCATCTTCAACAAACGTATTTGAAAAAGGAGGGGTCGCAAACAGAATTAGGAGAGCTGCGGATTCTCAAACATATAATTTGAGGCCATTTCCACAACTTCCAGACAATTATCCTGACAAGAAACTGGCTAAGATGATCAATGGTAAAAAACCAAAGCTTTGGCCACGCACGCATTATAATACGAAGGTTCATAAAATTGCACGCATCGAAAGAGAAAACATTTTAAGAAATAAAATTGGTGTGACATATTCGTTTCCAGGGTTTGAATTCTCTGTTCCATTATTGCTGATAAAACACGTGCCTGCAC
This sequence comes from Saprospiraceae bacterium, assembly GCA_013002625.1. GTDB lineage: Bacteria > Bacteroidota > Bacteroidia > Chitinophagales > Saprospiraceae > RFSX01. Next base: position 3,782 of record JABDJE010000026.1, read on the forward strand.
CTATGACTGGTGGTTGGTTGTATCATAAATTATATTTAACAGAACAAAGAATTAATATTTATGATGCTCAACCTGTAAATATTCTTGGTCATCAGATAAGGCACTCGAATTCTGCATCTCGATGGCTTGACAATTATATTGGTTTTGGCTACGAATTCATTTCAAATGACAATGGGGTAGATGAAATCAAATTTGTATCTGAAATTGGACTTAAAATAAGACTGAACTTAGCTGTAACTCCATTAAAGTTTTTAAGATTTTTAGGTACAGATTATTGGGGATTGAGCATGGGCTGGCGTAATAGAGGATTTAATAATTTTGAAGGTGGGTCTTTTGTGCTTACCCTGGGTGCTGGAGCATTTTAACGATCGATCTTATCCTTGATTAAGTCAAGTGTTGGAACATATTCTTCTCCTAACTCCTTAGCTCTTGCTTTTGCCTTCTGTATTGACTCCTGCGCTTTTGAATCCTGGCCAGATTTGTAATACAATAATGACAATGCATCATAACGCCAAAAAGACACATCCTCATCTAAGGTGGTGCGCAAGGAATAGATGAGCTCGTCATAATCAAACCGATCACTGTTGCTATAAATAAGTAACCTGATAACGGAAGCAAACAATACATTTTCATCTGTGGTCTCAGGATAGTTTTGTATCAGATTGACAGAATATCGAACGGAAGGTCCTCGTCCCCATAAAAGATGTTTAATCCGCACAAAGTCCTCCATTTTATCCACATCATCAAGCTTATATTTTCGAAACCACCTTCGAACCGGTTTGTAATTAAACTTAGGCCGTCCTTTTATATTTTTTTTCAGTGAATTGATATAAATATGAAAAGCAATATTTTCTTTAATCGACATCGGATCAAAGTACTGATAGAATAAATCGTGGTTTTTAGACATGTATTTCAGATACTTTCTGCTTAAAGCAAAATTGTCTTTTATAAGCAACAAACTGACCGAATCGGCCCAATCCTTCCTTGAGTCCAGATACCATTTGATCAAGTTCTTGGCAGAGTAGTCATCTCTGTAATGTCGGATAGAATCAATGGCTGGCAATACAGTCCTCGGATGTAAAACTTTTGCCAAAGAATCCAGGTCTTGCTTAAGATAACGATTCTGAAATCTTGTCTTATCCAACATTGACAGCACCTCCTTAGAGTCTTTAAATCCGACAAATCTCAGATAAACATTGCCTTCTTTATCAAATATGATAATGGTGGGGAAGACCCGCACTTCATAGGTATCCAGGAATTTTTTAGATCTTCGGTGATTGACTGCAAGATTTATAAAATTCGTGTTCAGGTCATTGATAACCGAAGAATCCTGAAATGTCTCGTTAAACATTTTTTGGCAAGGCATGGACCAATCAGCATAAATAAAGGTAAATACAAACTTATTGTCACGCTCCGCAGCGCGTAATGCTCTACTCTCAGAATAAGTGAATTTTATCGGTGACTTTTGGGCATAGCTATCCAGTGGTAAGAATACATAGCTTAATAGCATTAATGTAATGACACATGTCCTCAATAGTCCATCGTTTGCGGTTACAGCTTTAACATAGCAATAAATTATCCAAACTCAAAAAAGCTCAATCTGATATAACTATCTTTGAAGTCCATGGAGATAGACTTATTTAAAATCGCTCACAGACTTAGGCAAGCACTTGAAACGGCTAAAGCCATTGATCCTATAAGTAACGAAATCGGCGCATCAAATGTACATGCCGCTTACACAATTCAAAATATTAACAATCAAATCAGATTGAGTGAAGGCCAAGTTTGCATTGGTCACAAAATTGGGCTAACCTCAAAGTCTGTTCAGAAACAGATTGGAATAGATCAACCTGATTATGGTCGACTATATTCTTACATGCAAATTGAGTCAGGTGGCCACTTCCCGTCAACAAAGCTTATTCAACCAAAGGTAGAAGGCGAGGTTGCTTTCGTTTTAGCAAAGGATATTGATGAGCCTATCCACACCCATCAGTCCCTCCTTGAAAACATAGAAACAATTTGTGCGTCCATAGAGTTGGTTGACAGCAGGATAGAAAATTGGAACATCAAAATCAGTGACACCATTGCCGACAATGCATCTGCCGCCTATTTTACCTTGTCGGAAAATAAAATCAATCCAAATGAATTTGATTTTAAAGATTGCGAAATGGAATTGAAAATCAATGAAGAAGTAGTTAGCACTGGAACGGGAAAGGCTTGTATGGATAACCCAATAAATGCTGTGATCTGGCTTGCCAATAAACTCATACAATCTGGCGATAAGCTTAAAAAAGGAGATATTGTTTTATCAGGCGCTTTAGGCAAATTTGTTGATATAAATAAAGGAGATCATGCTCAAGTTAATATTTCGGGCTTGGGATCTGCTTCACTGTACATCGATTAAACTATGGATAGACAAAAAATAAAAGTAGCCATTATTGGTTCTGGAAATATTGGGACAGATTTAATGATAAAGGTACTACGGCAATCAAAAACATTGGAAATGGCTGCACTGGTTGGAATTGACCCGCAGTCTGATGGATTGGCCCGCGCCCATAGAATGAATGTAGCTATTACATCCGATGGCATCGATGGATTGATTGAAATGGAATGCTGGAAAGATATTAAAATAGTATTTGATGCTACTTCTGCAAAAGCGCATCTTTACAACTGGCATAAAATTGAACCCTTCAAGGATAAACTTGTGGTTGATTTGACACCAGCTGCTGTTGGCCCTTTTACCGTTCCCCCAGTGAACCTGAATCAGTTAAATAATGTACGCAATGTAAATATGGTAACATGTGGTGGGCAAGCCACCATTCCCATTGTGGCTGCGGTTAACAAAGTCTCTCCTGTCATTTATGGTGAGATCGTGGCATCCATAGCCAGCAAGTCTGCAGGTCCTGGCACTAGAGCCAACATTGATGAGTTCACGGTAACAACAGCTGAAGCTATTGAAAAAGTAGGAGGCGCAAAAAAAGGCAAGGCCATCATCGTTCTCAATCCAGCAGAACCACCCTTGGTGATGCGTGATACTGTATTTACCTTAAGCACAATGGCAGATATCGAAGAAATCCGACAGAGTATAGAATCCATGGTGAAAGAGGTTCAGAGTTATGTGCCTGGTTATGCGCTTCACCAGGAAGTCCAATTCGATGTGATTCCTGAAGATAATCCTATTTATATCGAAGGTATTGGTAAAGCAAGTGGTATAAAGACAACCGTTCTGCTGGAAGTAACTGGCGCGGGGCACTATCTTCCAGAATATGCTGGCAATCTTGATATAATGACAAGTGCTGCATTGGCCACAGCTGAACGTATGATTGTAAACCTAATTCCAAACAACTAGATTATGAGACATCCCATATATATTCAAGACGTAACACTCAGAGATGGCATGCATGCCATTGGGCATCAGTATTCAAAAGAGCAGGTACTAGAAATCTCGCAGCTTCTGGATAATGCAGGCGTTGATGCCATCGAAGTAGCCCATGGCGATGGATTGGCAGGTGGCAGTTTTAACTACGGATTTGGAGCACATTCAGATTGGAGTTGGCTGGAAGGTATTAGGGAGACTCTTACGCATGCAAAATTGACAACATTAATTCTCCCCGGAATTGCCACGATTAATGATTTGGAGAAGGCTTCTGCTTTAGGTGTTGAATCTGTTCGCATTGCAACCCACTGTACTGAAGCCGACATCAGTCCCCAACATATTGAAGCGGCCAAAAAGCTTAACATGGATGTAGGGGGCTTTCTCATGATGGCCCATATGACAGATGCTGAAAGTCTTGCACAGCAAGCCAAAATCATGGAAGAAGCCGGTGCAGATTGCGTATATGTCACGGATTCAGCCGGTGCATTGCTAATGTCAGATGTCGTAGAACGTATTGAGGCTTTTAAAGCGGTCCTTAGACCCGAGACCGAAATTGGTATCCATTGTCATCATAATTTATCCTTGGGGGTAGCAAATACTATAGTTGCCTACGAGCATGGGGCCAACAGGCTGGATGCTTCACTTGCGGGTATGGGCGCAGGTGCTGGCAATGCACCATTGGAAGTACTCATCGCGGTATTGAATAGGATGGGCGTCGAGACAAGTTCAGATTTATTTCAATTGATGGATATAGCTGATGATGTGATCAGGCCGCTTCAGAAAAGACCTGTTCGCGTTGACAG
>JABDJE010000027.1 GCA_013002625.1 Saprospiraceae bacterium
TTTGGTGCTAAAGACATCTTTGATCTCAGTTGGAAGAACATTATGGATGCCTACACGTGCACGGAATGTGGACGCTGTACAGCAGAATGTCCAGCCAATGTTACAGGAAAAAAATTATCTCCACGGAAAATATTAATGGACATCAGAGACAGAGCAACTGAGGTGGGGCAGAATATTGAAAAAAACAAACTTGATCCCAATAATTATGATGATGGTAAAAGTTTATTTGATTATATCAGTGAAGAAGAAATATTTGCATGTACAACCTGCAACGCTTGTGTGGAAGCATGTCCGGTATTGATCAATCCACTAGAGCCAATTCTCGAAATGAGACGTTATAAGATATTAACTGAATCCAGTGGACCTGCGGAATGGATGCCGATGTTTACAAGCGTTGAAAACAGCGGAGCAGTTTGGCAAATGCCAGCCCAGCGATTTGATTGGGCAAAGGAGGACACAGCAGATTCATAACTTAAACTAAAGCGCATTGAAAGTCTATACTTTAGAAGATTATACATTACCGGAAAAACCTGAAATTCTGTTTTGGGTGGGCTGTGCAGGAAGCTTTGATCCTCGAGCTCAGAAAATAACCAAAGCACTTGTTACCATTCTCAATAATGCAGGCATTAAATATGCAGTCTTAGGCAATGATGAGTCTTGTACGGGTGATCCAGCACGACGTGCAGGCAATGAATTTTTATTTCAAATGATGGCACTTCAGAACATCGAAACCATCAAAATGACGGAGGTTAATAAAATTGTGACCGCATGTCCACATTGCTTTAATACAATCAAAAACGAATACCCTGCCTTGGGTGGAACTTTTGAAGTCATGCATCACACTGTATTGATACAGCAACTGATTGATGAAGGCAAGATTACAATTGAAAAAGGTGCATTTAAAGGCAAAAAGATTGCCTACCACGATTCCTGTTACCTAGGCAGAGCAAACGGCATCTACGAAGCTCCTAGAGCGATTCTTGAGCAATTGGATACTACAATACTGGAGGCCAAACGCAACCGCTCCAAAGGCTTCTGCTGTGGCGCAGGGGGTGCGCAGGTCTTTAAGGAGGAAGAAAAAAGTGACAAAAAAGTCAACCATGAAAGGGTAGATGAGTTATTGGATACAGGTGCTGATATTATCGCTGCCAATTGTCCATATTGCATCCTGATGGTTAACGATGGTATCAAGAGTAAAGAAAAAGATGAATCAGTAAGCACCTATGACCTATCTGAATTAATTGTGCAAGCCAATAAATGGTAACATGCGACGAGACTTAATTGCCTTACATCCTGAATCCAAAGTTTGGGTTTATGCCTCCAACAAGTTGATCCCTGACGCGCAAATCGCGGCGATCAAGCAGGACATCGTGGACTTTACGATGCAATGGCAGTCACATGGCCAGAATCTGGATTGCTACGGCAATATATTTCACGAACGATTCCTGGTTCTGGTGGCAGATGACACACACCATGTCAGTGGCTGCAGCATCGATTCAAGTGTACATTTTGTCAAAGCACTTGAAGCCAAGTATAATTTGAACTTCTTTGATCGCATGACATACCATTATGTAGTTGACGAAGTCTTTCATACAATACATCACAGTCAATTGAAAGCAGCCTACAATGAAGGCACCATCAATGATGACACCCTGATGGTGGACAACCTTGTCAATACAAAAGAAACATTCCTTGAACGGTGGATTGTGCCGCTCAACATGTCTTGGTATAAGAAATTGCTGTCTTAATCCGAATCCGTTGATTCTTTTCTCGTAATTCTCTATCATTACATTAATTAGCAACAGCTATGCTTAGGAAGCTTAAAAATATGTTGGGTATCGAGAGTGTCAAAATTGCTTTGGATATCCCCGAAGAGATTAAAAAGAAGGATGGTGCCATCCTGGGCAAGATTATTTTTAGCAGTCAGACCGATCAGGAGGTTGAAATGCTGACCCTCAAACTCATTGAAAAATATCAAAGGGGCCGCAATGAGTCTAAATTGATCAATGAATACCTCTTAGGCAGCATCGAGTTACAACTGGATCTGGCCATCACCGCAGGAATCGATCGCAGCTTTGATTTCACCCTTCCCTTTAATCCAATGCTCTCCGAGATGGACCAAATGGAGCAGGGCAACTTTCTCTTGCGCCCTTTTATTAGAGCCGCCAAAAAACTCAAAAATGTAAAATCAAGCTACACGCTTATTGCAGAAGCAAAGGTTAAGGGAGCGAAGTTGCATCCTTTGGATAAGAGGAAGGTTGAGTTTAAATAATATTTAGTTTTTTTCTTCTTGTCCCTTTGGCATCCATGAAGAACACTAACTTCATGGCAAGCGCAACAGAAGTTACCAACCTGCCTGCCGTATATAGCATATACAATAACAGTCGGAAAATGCTAGTCAAAAAAAGGTGCTTAGCTTGTCTCAGACCCTGCAGTTCCTCATGGATGCTATCCTTCGTACTGATATTTACATATCAATACTCAAAGTCTCGGCACCATTCTTCACCACGCATAAGTAATTTATGTACGATTTCAACCTATAATGACTTTGTCCAACTTGTCTGAGGCGAAATGATACCGTCGTGACTTGGGCTGCAAAGCAGCGCGCAAACAGGTAGCATTAAGCTGAAGAAATGGAGTATAGCCAAAAGACCTTTGGACTAAGTCTAGAGTTTTCGTCCCTTTGGGGCAATGCCAAAGGGACAAAAATATTAAGATGGATTCTCTTGTTGTTTTCTGCGCTCCTCAATCATCTGAAGAATCTCCTCATCGGTCTTACCCAAATTCTCAAGGAGAAACTCAATATCATCGGCCAAATCATGTTCAGGGTACTTTTCAAGAAATTCATTGTATACTTCTCTGGCTTTATCATCATCGCCAAGATTATTTTCGATGATAAAACCTTTAAGGAAGAGTGACGTTGCTGTCTTGTTGTAATCAGGATATTTTTCAATGATCCAATCGTAAATAGCCAGAGACTTGGTGAAGGTGCGGATACTTTTGGCAACCTCTGCAGCCTTAAACAGATATTCCGGTGCAGCCGAACTTGTGTGGTACGCCGTTGCATAAGCTTCACACGCATCCACAAATCGCAGAGATGCCTGACGATTCACGCCAGTGTTGTCCGGGTTCTCAAAAATTTTGGTTCCCAACTCGGTCAGGTAATTATCTATGGTATCAATTTCAACCGAGATCAAACTGGCCGCCTCAGTGGTGGCTGCATAGTCTGGATAGTTCTCCATAATGCCTTTGAACAGGGTATTGGCAGCCGTCTCTTTATTCATCTTCTTCATAGCCACTGCAAGGTCATATATTTTCTCCTCTGTTCCATCCTGTCCTAATTGATCACGCACCAATGGAAACAAGAAAGCGGCTTCTCTTGAATGGATGCTGTTCTCTTTGGCCACGTTGTAACCATATTCCAATAATTCGTTCGTTCTTGGATCTTCCGATTCAAGCGTTGCCAGTTCTTCCATAACTTCCTTGAGTAGGAGGTTGGCATTCTGAGGGTTGGATTCAGCGTCATAAGCTGCTGCCGCATCCTTTAAAGCTTGGTTGTCCTTGAACAAGTTGTTGCCCTTTTCCTGGCATGCTGTTACCAGAATAGTACAAATGAAAATGTATGTGAAAATTTTCATGAGGGTTAAATCTTTTGATTGTGCTGTAAAAATAGCAATAGTTTTGATCTCCGAAATAACTTTGATTTTTCAACACGGACTCTGCCGACTAAGTGTTTTCACTAATTTTGTAATTGTGCAATAACTGATGGCAATCTAGAACGTTTTATTGCTCTGCTTTTTCAGCAAAACAAAGTACAAAATCTAAGGTGTTGGATTAAGTTTCAAACTTAATCCTAAAATTCTATTGTTGAATCGTGGAAATGCAATGTAGATTCAAACTTAATCCAACACACTTTAGCTGAACCGCCGAACTACGATGCTGTATCAACCTTCATTTT
>JABDJE010000073.1 GCA_013002625.1 Saprospiraceae bacterium
TTCGGGGACAACATTGATCGCATCAACCTCGGGCGGCATTGCGTCCTTGAATACGACAGCGGGTTCACAAGAAGACGCAATTATTATCAGAAAGAATAAATAAGTCAATCTCATATTTCAAACTTTAATTATCCAGACTTAATACTGGGACTCTGGCATTATTTACGACCATTTCGACATTGCTGCCCAGAAATATTCTCTTAACAGGGTTTCTTGTTTGGTTGGATATTCCAATCAGGCTAACATCGTGTTCTTCAACGAAATGTCTGATCCCAGCTTCGACTGAATAATCAGAATAAAAATGAGTCTTACAATTAAAACCAGAGGCGATATTTTTAAAATCTTCAAGCAACTCTTTCATGAGAATTGTTGGCTGATTAAACCAACCCAATAAATTAATTGCAAGAATGTGTACTTCCTGAACATCATAGGTTTCGATGAAATTCAGGAATTTCTTGAATACTTCTTTATCATCTTCATAAAGCCCGCTCACAAAAACCACCTTTGAAAACATGTCTTCGGATGGAGCTTCTTTGATTACCAGTACATTTTTATGATATTTTCTAACGACCTTCTGCGTATTCGTACCCATCAACCAATCCCGCCGACCACTTTTACCGTGGGAGCCCATTACGATAAGTTCAATATCAATGCTATCCAGCAAGTGTTTCATGCCGCCAATAAAATCGCCGCCTTCATAATGGACCGTACAGGCCACGCCTTCCTCTTGAATGAGTCTTTCTCGTACTTCTAATTTATCTTTTGCATTTAAACTAATTTCTCCGCTTATTTTGTCCACAACATTCTGGTCCAGATTTAATTCTTCAAGACTTGTTGTTAAATCAGAAGCATGAAATAAATGCAGATGGGCAGATTCTTTCTTGCAAATTTTTAAAGCTGCTTCAAGTGCGAAGTCAGCACATTCAGAAAAATCCGTAGGGACCAAAATGTTATTTGACATTGTTCTATTGTTTGATGAAAAGCAGGTATAAATATCTTGACGCTAATAAGACAAATATTATGGCCAATGGTACAACAGCAGCTTTGATGATTTCAGGAAAATAAGCACCTACTATCGCTCCAAAAATAGCACCATACAGCTTAAGGAAACCTATATCCCAAAAGCCAAATTTGTCCATTCTTTTTTTCATATAATTTATCATGGTTCATTTTTTTAACATTATGAAACCATTGAATGAAGCCCTTTTGTGTTTTGAGTTTCCAATGTCCAATCATCTGTTGATGATGTTTGTAACCAGAGCGTATTTGATCTTCTGAACACCTGAACATGCAGCCCAAAATTATCTTCAAATTGCTGTTCCAATTCTGCTACCGTCATAGAAGGTTGCACTTCAATATCGCCGAGATGTCCTTTTGTTGCAATTTGAGACAGCAGAACATTATTCTCATATTGATCCGCTTTCAATGATCCTGCATTAATATCATGTTTCTTTTTATAGAATTCAATTCTTAGTCCGGGAAACTTCTCATTAAATGCATTTTGAAAATCTACAATGAGCATATTATCATTAATAACCATGTTTATAGCTTTTCAACAAATTTTGTACTATTCGGGACTTATGCACATGACAGCGCTCAGTAAATTAAATGATTCGTATCAGCCATGAACTGGAATTTTTATTGACTCAATTCATGACTGTGATTAATCCTGGAGCGCAACAAGATGCTCTGGAAGCGTTTTACTGGCTTTGGCGCCTAATTGCTTAAGTTTTTCAGCCCTACGAATCAAGTTGCCAGATCCGGTAGACATCTTATTCATAGCATCCGAGAAACTGCCTTTGACGGTGTCCAGTTGCCGACCCATCTTTTCCATATCTTGGACAAAATTTGAAAACTTGTCATACATCTTTCCTGCTTCTACAGCAATATCTATAGCGTATCGATTCTGTTTGTCATTGCGCCACATTGTCTCGACTGTTTTCAGTGTTGCGAGCAATGTAGACGGCGTAACAATGACAATATGCTTATCGAATGCATATTGATATAATCCTTGATCGCCCGATAAAGCACTGCTAAAGGCGGTGTCAATTGGAATAAACATCAATACAAAATCAGGACTTTCGATTTTATAAAGGTCATGATAGTTTTTATCTGCCAGCCCGTCAATGTGTTGCTTTATGGATTTAGCATGCATTTTAAGTGCTTGAACTACTTCTTCCTCATCCTCACTGTTAATCCATTTTTCATAAGCTACTAAACTTACCTTGCTGTCAATAATCATCTTCTTGCCATCTGGAATATCAATAATTACGTCAGGCTGGAATCGTCTGCCTTCATCGTCATGCAGAGATTTTTGAACATGGTATTCCCTACCCTTTTCTAAGCCTGACTTATCCAAAATGGACTCCAGAATAAGTTCTCCCCAATTGCCTTGTTTCTTTGTGTCTGATTTTAAGGCACGGGTTAAGTTATGGGCCTCTTTTGTAATTTTTTCGTTCAATTGAGTCAGCATATGAATTTGCTCTCTCAAAGAACTGTGCCTCTCCAAAGAGGCTTTATTCGAAAATTCCACTTTTTCCTCGAAGTGCTTGAGTCGCTCTTTCAGCGGGGCAAGAATCTCTTTGATCCCTTCCTTGTGCTGATGATCAAATTTGCTTGTCTTGCGTTCAATTATTTTTGCCGCCAGATGCTCGAAGCGCTCTTCTTCTTTTGCCCTGTTGTCCTTCAATTCTTCAAAGCGTTGGACCAGATTTTTATATTCAGCTTGTAAGGTGGTAAACTGTTTGTCCATTTCGATAAAAGCATTTTGTTTTTCTGCAAGTAATTGCCGCTCTTGATTAAGCTCAGTTTGCAACATCAAGTTTTGATCGGTGATTAATTTACATCGTTGCTTTTCTGCTTTAACAATAATGTAGGTAATTAAGGCTGCAACCAAACTGCCTGCGCTTAGGACCAATATGAAAGTTTGTGTAGTTATCATTGTTAAGGGTTATGGGTTTAAAGGGTTTAAGGGTTACGGGTTTAAGGGTTACGAGTTATGGGTTTCGGGTTATGGGTTTCGGGTTATGGGTATATAGTTTTTGGTTACGGGTTTAAGGGTTACGGGTTTAAGGGTTACGAGTTAT
>JABDJE010000076.1 GCA_013002625.1 Saprospiraceae bacterium
GGTGAAGGCGTCTATGTATGGGATGCAGAAGGCAATAAGTACTTCGATTTTTTATCGGCTTATTCAGCCGTTAACCAAGGACATTGCCATCCTGGTATAATTCAAGCCCTTAAAGATCAGTCTGAAGTTCTGACGCTTACTTCACGTGCATTTTACAACGATATGTTGGGGCCTTATGAAAAATATATCACAGACTATTTTAAATACGATAAGGTCCTTCCAATCAATACAGGTGTAGAAGCAGTTGAAACAGCCCTCAAGCTGTGTCGAAAGTGGGCCTATGAGAAAAAAGGTGTTCCTTCGAATCAAGCCAAAATTATATTCGCTTCAGGAAACTTCCATGGAAGAACACTGAGCGTTATATCTGCCAGCGTCGATCCAGATGCAAGAAACAACTTTGGACCCTACATGCCGGGTTATGAAATCATTCCATACAATGATATAACTGCGCTTGAATCAGCATTGAATGATCCAAATGCAGCTGGCTTTATTGTAGAACCTATTCAAGGAGAAGCGGGTGTAATGGTGCCAGATGAAGGCTATTTGGCGAAAGCCAAAGCTTTATGCGAAAAATACAATGCTTTGTTTATAGCAGATGAGGTGCAGACAGGTATTGCAAGAACAGGAAGGCTATTGGCCACCTGTGGTAATTGCAGCTGTGAAAAATCATGTGGACATCAGCCAGAAGTTAAACCCGATATTCTCATTTTGGGGAAAGCATTATCCGGTGGAGTGTTTCCAGTATCGGCTGTCTTGGCTAATGATGATATCATGTTGTGCATAAAGCCAGGAGAACATGGATCTACTTTTGGTGGCAATCCATTGGCCTGTGCCGTTGGGATTGCAGCATTAGAGGTGGTGCGTAATGAAGGCTTAGCTGAAAACGCCATGCGACTCGGCGAGGTGTTCAGGGCTAGAATGCAGGCACTTGTAGAAAAATCTGATCTAGTTAATCTCGTACGTGGGAATGGCCTGCTTAATGCCATTGTAATCAATGATCATGAAGAGAGTAAGACGGCCTGGAACATCTGTGTAGCCTTAAAAGAGAATGGCTTGCTGGCCAAGCCGACCCATGGTAATATCATTCGCTTTGCACCACCGCTAGTCATGACGGAGGAAGAAATACATGCGTGTTGCGATATCATCGAGAGAACTATTCTCAATTTTAATGTTAATTAATATCGTATATAAAATTTTATTAATATAATTGCGTTGGTACAATAGTCTGATTCCGCTATCTTTATATATTAATAATTTTCATGATACGAAAAAATTTACGCCAGCTACTGGTGGCGGTTGCCCTGATTTCTTATTCAGGACTTCACAGTCAGGTAAGTTTATATACGACTGATCATTCATTTTTCTTTCCGCAAGGTGAGGACTATTTCGATAGTGCAATGTTTGGGCTGTCATTACAAGCTTATGAAGCAGATGCGGCTTTAACCGCCGATGGCAATGCCGCCTTGAGTTCATACAATATCGATGAGACCCGGTCCATTGACCTTATGTTAGAGCGTATTGCGTTGAGCAATAACCCAGGTGAAATATCTTCTTTATACAAGACGATTGCACAATATTACTTTTTAAATAAAGATTACCGGACTGCCAGATCTTATTATGAAGGTCTGAATGCCGATTGGCTCAGTACGTCGGAAAAAGAGTTTGTGGATTTCAGAATCGGCTATTGTCATATTACTGAAAAAAGATTCACCGATGCGCTGACCTATTTCAATAAAGCAAGAAATTATAATGGCCCACATTATATCGATGCAGCATATTATTCGGGGATTTGCAATTACTTCATGAACAATAAGGAAGCTGCAATCGATGCTTTTGAAGAAGTTCAGAATGCGACGCGATACAGAAAGCTGATTCCTTATTATCTGGCCCAAATATATTTTAAAGATGGTGCCTACGATGATGCAATTGTATATGCCAAGCGAAAATTGGAGAGCGGGTCTGCCAATGCATCTGCCATGCATAAAATATTAGGACTGTCCTATTTGGCTAAGTCTGATTACACGAACGCATTGATCCATTTAGATGCCTATGCCAAACAGGCCAATAAGCTGACAGAAAATGAATTCTATCAGATAGCCATAACACATTACAATCTTGGGCAGTATGATGAATCCATTCCCTTTTTTAAGGAACTCAGTTATCAGGCTTCCGAAATCGGACAGGTATCCAACTATTTACTAGGGAGTATTTATCTTAATAAAGATGAGCAGCGCAATGCACAAGGTGCATTTAAACAGGCTTTTAAATACAGTTTCTTCGATGACATCAAATCTGAGTCAGAATTTCTTTATTACAAGATATCGGCTCAACTCGGAGAAGAGCGTGCTGCATTGACAGGGCTTTCTCAAATTAAACCAGAACATCCAAATTATTCTGAGGCACAAGACCTTCTATCCGAACTGATACTGAGAACGAAGGATTATGCAATGGCTATTCAGGTCATCGACGGTATGGCCGAAAAGTCTCCAAAAATTCTAAACAGCTATAAAACGATTACCTATGATTATGGTATTCTTTTTCTGACTGATAATAATTTTCATAGTGCTTTAAGCTACCTGACTATAAGTAAGGACGTTCCCGGAGATGAAGCGCTTGACAATGAAACAAGTTTTTGGTTGGCCTATGGTCATGATCAAGTAGAAGATGAAACCAAGAGCCGAAAAGCTTTAGAAGAGTATCTGGCTTCTGGAGATAATACCTACAGGTTCAAAGCCATGTACATGCAAGCCTATAATGAGATTGAAGATAAAGAGTTCAACAATGCAAAGGCGACCCTGGAGACTTCATTGGATGTCTACAATATCGATACAGACGACAAAGCTTTATTTGATGACGTTGCTGTCCGATTGGCCGATCTTGAGTTGCTGGATAACAATTATGAAACAGCAATTGAGTACTACGATCTTGCGATTGAAAATGGTGCTGCTGAATCGGATTATATTCTATATCAAAAGGCTATTATTTATGGTGTAAATAATCAGGTGCTGGATAAACTGACGAGCCTTGAAAGTCTTATCAAAGATTATCCGGAATCAAGTTACCGGGACGATGCTTTGTTTGAAATCGGTGAATCCTTACTTGATCTAAAGAAAAACAATGAAGCATATCGTGTGTATAAATCGCTGGTAGAGGAATTTGGGGATGATTCTGAATATGCTCCATTAAGTTACCTAAGGCAAGGATTAATCAGTTATAATCAAGGCGATATTGATGCTGCATTGTTAAATTACAAGCGTTGTCTGAACCTTACAGATAACGCTGAACAAAAGAGGCAGGCTCTGTTGGCTATCGAAGAAATCTATGTTAATGATATCGGTGATCCTGCGGCTTATTTTGATTTCGCTGAAAATGTGGCAGGATTCAAAATCGACGCATTTAAGAAGGACTCTATAAGCTATTATCAGGGCTTTAATGCATACAGCGAAAGCAAGTTCGAAGCTGCTGTCAGCTTACTTGGCAACTATCTTGAGAGCTATGACAATGGTTTTTACAGAGAGGAAGCACATTACTATAAAGCAGAATCCTATGTACTCCTTAAGAATTATAAAGACGCCTTTTACCATTATGAGCAGCTGATAAAAAATAAAGAGTCACAGTTTTATAATGGATCATTAAAAAAGGCAGCATTAATTGCATTCAATTATCTCAAGGACTTTGAACGTTCTTACCAATTATTCAATGCGTGGACAGGTTTGGAAAGTGAACTTGACATCGAAGTATATGAATCTGCTCTTTATAGTGCATTTGTAATTGGTGCTGAAGAAGGCATAATTAAATACGGAGAGTACATCGCAAATGCGCCCGAGGCAAGTGCTCAAAGTAAGGCTACGGCATATTTTAATATGGGTAAGTTGTTTGAACGTAAAGAAGAATACGAAATAGCAATTGAACAGTTCAATAAAGTGATTGAGCTTTCAGGGAATAGCCAATCTGCTGAGGCAAGTTTCAGCATCTCGAGAATTTACTTCAACGAGGAGAAATATGACCTTGCTGAGGAACAGGCATTTGAGACAACACAGCACGCCTCCAATTATCCGTTTTGGGTAGCCAAAAGTCTAATACTCATAGGAGATATTTACACAATAAAAGAAGATTACCTCAACGCATCTGCAGCCTACGAATCTGTTATTGAAAATTTTACAGAAAATCCAGAATTAATCAATGCGGCAAAAACACAACTGGAAAAATTAAACCAAAAAATTGAAGGAAGCAGCCGTATTAAACAAGATGAGGGCATTGAACTTATTCAAAAAGACAGCATCAAATGAAACGATTATATATTTTAATAATAGTACTTTTCTGCCTACCCTACCTACATGGTCAGGACACCATTGCACTGCCTTCAGACCAGGTAGAGGTGGTTAAAAATTATGAGGCCATTATTCTACAGGCGCGTAAAAAAACTTTCAGTGTAGATCCTACGCAAAGGGATTATGACCCTATTGTCTTTAATTACGCAAAAAAGAATCCAAAGGTGATTGAATTCGAACGTCCTGCGCCCATAATTCAAGCACTATCATACCGGGCGGAAGATGATCGCCCAGAAGATGTGAAGGATGGAACTGTCTATGGCAGTTACGGAACATTGAATACGCTTAATGCTGGTGCAGCATTTCATTATTATATAGAAGATTGGATCGAAGCAGGTTTTCAGGTTGATCACTTCTCGGCTAAGGATAATGATATCGCATTTCAAAAAATGGGCAAAACAGAAGCCAGCGTTTATGGAGGTTATTATCTGAACCCAAGAACCAAGGTAAAGCTTAATTTACATGGTGGCTTTGATCGATTTAATACAGGTGCATTGGCCATTCCGGATTCAATATTCAGTACACAGGAAATCAACGAATATGGTGCTAATTTGAATTTTTCGCATACCTCATTTGAAAACCTTGGACTTGTAGTAAGAAGTCAGCTCGATTTCAACAGAATTGACGTGCGACATGATTCATTGAATGAGTCGTTACTGGGCGCAAGAATTTCTATTCTGAAAAGTATCAATGATAAAATTAATCTTGAAATTCCTACGCATCTAACTCAATTGATGGGGGCATTCGATGAAAATTACTTTGATCTTAAGTTGACGCCCAAAGTTCGATTTAAAGCAGATAAATACTTCGGATACGTGGGGGCCTTGTTCGTAACAGGAACAGAAATTTCGGCGTTTCGACCATTGGTGCATTTAACACTGCCTAAGTTATTCGAAGAGGTCAATGTCCACGTATTCGCCAAAGCTGAATACAGCAGGAATGGATTTCACAGCCTGATCAGCGATAACCCTTATTTAATTCCTTCCTCGGCATTTTTTTACAGCCCTGAGATCATATCAAAATATGGGTTTAGTCTTGATCGCGATATCAATAGATTAAATGTATTTCTGTCAACGTCTTATGTAAGGTTGGATAGTACGGTCAATTATCAGTTCAGCGCGGTGGCCGCCCGAAGGTTTGTCACACAGGTTGTGGACAGATCTGAGATTAATATTAAGGCTAAACTTTCATATCGACTTTCATCAAGCTTTGTTGCACGTACATTTTTGAAAAGGAGAATATTCATTGAAGATGATATCGTAGTGACCTATGTGCCTGAATGGACAGTTGGTGGCGCACTTGATTATAAATCATTGAACAAGAAGCTAGACCTTTCATTGAGTTTGAAATACTTATCCTCACGTAATTACTCCATCTTCCCAAGTGGCATTGGTGAGCCTGCACCATCTCCAATGGATGGGTTTATGGATGTTTCAGCATCTGCGACCTACCGGATCAATCCGAGTGTTGAAGTATTTGCGCGCGGCACCAATTTGCTTGCACCGGATGGCGCACAAATTTGGTTCGGACATCCGATATTCGAAAGACAAATTTGGGGTGGTCTGCGGGTAAATATATAGCTACTTATTTTTGAATCCGATACTTTCCTTCTTGAAAATATCGCTGTCGCTTTGGGCGGATACATGCTTGAGATCTTCTAGTGTAATCTCATTGGTATTGCTGCTGTCTTTAACTTTTTGATGCGCAATACGCAGATTCTGGTTCTTGATGATATCCAATACGATTTTCCTGACCTCTCGGGCATTACCGAAATATTTATTACGCCCCTGGTGCAAATCAATTAATTGATCGTAGAGCAAATCTCTGGCTGGCGTCTGGAGCCTGTATCCATTTTGCTCTATCATAGATCCTGCGATTTCCAGAAGCTGCTCCGGAGAATAATCTTCAAACTTCAAAACTTTGTCGAATCGTGATCGTAGTCCCGGGTTTGCTTTAAGGAAGACCTCCATATTATCCGGATAGCCAGCCGCAAAAACAAAGAACTCTCCCCGGTTGTCTTCCATACGCTTGAGAATGGTCTGTATCGCTTCATTGCCATAATCCCCCTGTAAGCCATTGAAATTACTTAGCGCATAAGCTTCATCAATGAAAAGTACGCCGCCATAAGCTTCATTAATGCGTTCATTGGTTTTGATGGCGGTCTGTCCTATATAACCTGCTACCAATCCCTGACGATCTGTCTCAATAATATGACCACGTTCGAGTAAGCCAAGGGCCTTGTAAATTTTAGTTAGTATTCTTGCGACTGTAGTTTTACCTGTCCCTGGATTTCCGATAAAGACGGTATGTAAATAAAAGTTATTCAATACATTTTTACCGGTGCTCTTGTGGTAGTTGACAATATCCACCAGGTTGTATATTTCCTTTTTGATATTATCCATTCCAATCAACTCATCCAGTTCTGCCAAAGAGAGTTTGAGCAGTTCCTGATCGACCGGAATTTCTGGTACAGTTGTCTGGCGTTTAAGATTAATATTATTGACATCTTCGAGCTTGATCAGGTTTAAATCGCGCTTTGTCAAACTTGAAGTATCATCGGTGGCCATTACCCGCAAGCCCAGGTTGATCTTGGCTTTTTCAACCAGGTCAAAAACAAATCTGGCATTTCCAAAATTAGCATCCCGATTACGATAGGCATCGATAATCATCTCAGCAATCTTGGTTTTACCTGCCTTTGAAAAGTAGACACCTTGTTGCTGTGCGGCATGACCCCCAATTTCAATCAATTCCTGAGGAAGGTAGTCAGGGAATTCAAAGTGATGTTTGAATCTTGACTTTAAACCAGGATTGGAGTTAATAAAATGAAGCATTTCCTTTGGATAACCGGCTACTATAATGGCGAGATCACCTTGACCATTCGACATTTCTTTCACAAGTATTTCAATGGCTTCGCGGCCAAAATCTTTACTATCGTCATTAGACCTTGCCAGGGCATAGGCTTCATCTATAAAGAGGACGCCTCCGCGCGCTTTTGTGATTGCTGCTTTAACTTTAGGTGCTGTCTGTCCGATATACTCACCCACCAGATCACTTCGATCCACTTCATGCACATGGCCTTTTGACAGCAGGCCCATGTTTTTATAAATGGCACCCATCATTTTTGCAACAGTCGTCTTACCTGTACCAGGATTACCGGTGAATACTGAATGTATATTTATCTCATCTTCTTCCTTGAGTCCACGCTCCTTTCTTAATTGAAGGTATTTGATGTAGTTGGAGTGATCTGATATTTGCTTTTTAATACTGTGCAATCCAATCAGGGCATTGAACTTGTCTAGGACTTCATCATAACTCTGTTCAATTTTCGATTCTGCTTGAATGAGAATGGATTTATCATCCTGAAATACCTGAATTTGATTGACGCCTTCTATTTCATCATAATCCACTTCAAATGGCACGACGGCAATGACCTTGTCCATAAAGACAAGTTCTGCAGTGTATTTTCCCATACGCCAGGAACCTCTGATATTACTCCCCCAGCCTGCCGTGATATTTAGATGCTGATCTTTGGGTTTGAATTTAACGAGTTTGGTAACCTGGCCTTTAAGTTCACGTGCCTGATTGTAGAACTTAAGGAACAATTCGCAGTTCCATCGCAGTTTTTGTTCTTTGTTCTTAAGCTTTAGCTCGGTATATATGTAACGGGTTTGGTCTGTTGAAAATATGCGTAGATATCTTCTGCTTGCTTCGTCGACGTCTTCAAACGACCCTTCATAGAGCTTTAAAGATTGTAATTCAACTCTATCATCCCAAATGTCAGACCAGGAATCACCAAATTCTTCGACATAAAAGTATTTCGTGGCTATTTTCTCTCCTTCAATCCAGGCTTCCCAATAATAGGTGCCTCTTTTCCAAAATGAACCCTCTTTCTTATTGCCCCATCCTTCCCGGATATAGACAATGTTGTCTTGTTTACTGACCTTCTTATTGAACTCTAGATTGCAAATCTTCTTTTTACGAGTGGATTCAAAACATTTCAGTTCTACATTTATATTCCAGGCTTTTTCATCAAATCTTTTGTTGTAAAAGGCGAGTTCAGCATAGATATAACTGCAAGTATTGCCATTAAACACCTGTCGGTATTTCTTCTTGTTGTCCGCTAACCATTCGGTTGAGGCATAGACGTTGAGTTCCTTGAACTTATAGTTTTTTATATGCTTTATATCCTTATCTTCGGCCATTCAAATTCCTGATACTTAACTGTAATATATTATAATAATTTTGAAAATTGTGAACTAAATCAGCTAACAAAAATGAACCTATTAGGTAAAGTTTAGGTTAATTTGTTCTGAATGACATTGAGTATAAATGGCAAAGATTACATTTAGATTTGAAGATAAAGACATCGAGACCAAAGTGGTTGAAGATGCAGAGGCAGGATACTCTATTTTAGAGGTCACTGAAGATCATGATATTCACCTGAATCATAACTGCGGAGGTGTCTGCGCATGTTCAACATGCCATATTTATGTAGAGAAAGGTGAAGATTTTTTAGAAGAGATATCTGACAAGGAAGAAGACTTTATTGACAGGGCAATAAATCCAAGACTTGAGTCAAGGTTGGGTTGCCAGTGCATCATCCTTGAGGAAGATGCTGAAATTGAAGTTGTTATTCCAGATCAGAGTAGTATTATTGGACACGAACACTAAGCAATGAGTTTTGACGATATAAATAATTTACCAATTGAATGGTCAGATCATGAAGATATAGCCATGCAATTGTATGAAAAATTTGGTGACGATTTCACCGAAAGCAAAATCTATAGAATTCGTTTTACGGACCTCTTGGAATGGATACTTGAAATTCCAAATTTTGTCGGCAAACGGGAAGATAGCAGCGAAGGCCACCTAGAGCAAATCCAGGCTAAATGGGTTTATGAGTGGCGTGACAACCAATAATATCAACGACATCAATGCGAAACTATTGGACAGCCATACGACCCGTCAACCTGGCTATCGTATTCGCATCCCAAATCATCATATACCTTGCTTTTTTTGAACCCTTATCGACATCTGGGCTAATCCTTTTTCTTTGGCCTTATAAGATATATGCATTTTCATTTGTAACAATGGGAATCACTGCTGGGGGATATCTTATTAATGATTATTTCGATTTTGAAACAGATCAAATTAATAAGAAGAGAAAACATGGGCTTAAGCGGATTGAGTTACTGGGTGCTTATTACACTATATTCTTTATCGGCGCAGGAATGTCCTTTTGGTTGGCTTATGAATTTGGCAATCTGCTTTACGCCTTGATTTATTTAGCCGCTCAAGGAATGCTATTTTGCTATGCTTCTTCTTTGAAATCAACAATATTAATCGGAAATGTCATAGTGTCACTGTTCACGGCTGGGGCATTATGGATATTCTTTATTGCCGAGCAACAGGCCTTGGATGAATTCAAGGTTATCCACCCAGGAGAATATGAAGCTGTGCGTTATAATCTGTTATACATTGGCTTTTTTATTTTTCTATTAAATCTCATCCGCGAAATTGTAAAGGACATTGAAGATGTATATGGTGATAAGGCATCAGGATTGAAAACCCTGGTCATCGCAAAAGGCGTTCGTTTTAGCTCGGCGATCGTGCGGCTATTGTCGGTCGTCTTATTGG
>JABDJE010000106.1 GCA_013002625.1 Saprospiraceae bacterium
GATCATGTCAGTAGATGCACACTGGTATTCGACCTTGTTCGCATGGTATACCGGGGCCAGTTGGTTTGTGTCCATGATCTGCCTAACAATACTTATTTTGATATACCTGAAATCCAAAGGGTACTATCAGAACGTAAGTATAGAACACCTGCATGATCTGGGTAAGTTTTTATTTGCGTTCAGTATATTTTGGACTTACCTCTGGTTTTCTCAATACATGTTAATATGGTATGGAAATGTGGGTGAGGAAACAATATACTTCAGAGAAAGAGTGGATAATTATCCAGCGCTGTTTTATCTCAATTTGATAATAAACTTTGTCGCACCATTCTTTATTCTCATGCGAAACGATACCAAAAGAAAAATAGGTTCATTGGCATTTACTGCAGGACTGGTTTTATTCGGCCACTGGCTGGATTTCTTCCTGATGTTAAAGCCAGGAATTTTACATACGGCGCATGCTGCTCTTGGTCATGGTCATGGCCATGGAGATGAACATCATGGCGAAGGTGCTGGGCACGGAGCAGATGCTGCTCATGAAGCTGGACACGAAGGTGGACACGAAATTGCAGAAGCGACTGCACACCATGGCGGTGAAGCTTTAAGCACTTTTGAAATGGGCTTTAGTATGCCAGGAATTTTGGAAGTAGGAACATTTATAGGATTCCTGTGTTTGTTTTTATTCTTCGTTTTCAACACTTTGGCAAAAGCGTCACTTGTGCCTGAAAATGATCCATACTTAGATGAGAGTAATCATCACCATACTTAACAAAAAATAATTATAATTAAATGACAGGTTTAGTTGCGATATTAATTATAGTCCTGATTGCAGTTATTGTTGTTCAGATTGGTCGCCTTTCTGAAATTGCTGCCAAAATCAGAGGAGAAGAGGAAGTTGAAGAAAGATCAAACAATAAAACAGCAGTTTACTTATTGCTCTTTTTAGTTGCTTTCTTGGCATTTTGCTTCATTTCAGGTTGGATGTACAAAGATAGAATGTTGGGATACGGTCCTCATTCGGCTGCATCTGAACATGGTAGTGATCTGGATGGTCTTTTCAACATTACTTTGTTCTGGACAGGCATTGTATTTGTAATCACTCATATTGCTTTATTCTGGTTTAGTTACAAATACAGGGCACAGAAAAATCGAAAAGCATATTTCTTCCCACATAGTACAAGATTAGAAATAATCTGGACTGTTGTTCCAACCTTCGTATTGGTTTATCTTGTTGTAAGTGGTTTGAGAATATGGAACGATGTCATGTTTGATGTTGATCCTGAAGATGATTACATTGAAATTGAAGCGACGGGTTATCAATTTGCCTGGGATTTAAGATATCCTGGCCCTGATGGAAAATTAGGAACAAAAGATTTTAGAAAAATAGATCTGGCAACTAATCCTCTTGGACAGGATTGGACCGATCCAAAAAATATTGATGATTTCCAACCTACGGAAATTGTTTTACCGAAAGGTAAGAAAGTACGTGTAAGAATAAATTCGAAAGATGTATTACACAACTTTTATCTTCCACATTTCCGGGTTAAAATGGATGCTGTTCCAGGTTTACCTACCTATTTCGTCTTTACACCTTCTAAAACAACTGAAGAATACGGACAACAACTTCGTGATTATCCTGAATACCAGGAACTTGCAGATCCAACAGATCCAGAAAGTGCTCAAAGATGGGAGGAATTTGAATTTGAATTAGCCTGTGCAGAACTATGCGGTAAAGGACACTACAGTATGAGAAGACTGGTTAAAATTGTTGAGCCTGCAGAATATGAACAATGGCTCGCGGAGCAATCCTCTTACTATATGTCAAATATTCGAAATACAGAGAATGATCCATTTAAGGGACAACTTCTGGATATCGAGATTTTAGAGAGAGACAGAGAGCTCACTTCTGAATTTAAAACAGCTATAGATGCCGAAGAATCTTCCGCAGTTATCAGATTAAAGAATGTATTCTTTGAGACAGGTTCTGCTGAATTGAAAGATGATTCAAAGTATGAGTTAAATAAACTGGCTTCATTGATCAACGAAAGTGAAGGTATCTCTGTTAAAATAACAGGTCATACAGATAATACTGGTGACAATGATGCTAATATCGTTTTGTCTAAGGATCGCGCGAATGCAGTAGTTAATTATTTATCCGATAAAGGGGTATCTGGCTTAACTGCTCAAGGATATGGTTCATCGCAACCTGTCGATTCAAACGATACCGAAGAAGGAAGAAAGAATAATAGAAGAACTGAAATAATTATAACAAAATAAAGCTTTACCTATGTCTGATGTATTAACACAAAAACAAGACGAGCTTGATATTTTAATTGAGGAACAAGGATATGATGATCATTTCCACGATCATCACCATGGTGATAAATATCAATCCAACTTCATAGGGCACTATATATTTAGTATGGATCATAAGATCATTGCCAGACAATTCCTGATAACAGGAATCTTTTGGGCAATAATCGGTGCCGCCATGTCCATTGTTTTTAGACTTCAGCTAGGGTTTCCCGAAGCCGATTTAACCTGGATCAAACCATTATTGGGAAAATGGATCGTGGTTGAAAATGGTATTGGGACGCTATCACCTGAGTTCTATTATGCGTTGGTAACTATGCATGGAACCATTCTGGTATTCTTTGTATTAACCGCCGGACTCAGTGGTACGTTTAGTAATTTATTGATTCCACTTCAAATCGGTGCTCGGGATATGGCTTCCCCATTCCTGAATATGTTATCCTATTGGTTCTTTTTCCTTGCAGGATGTGTAATGTTCTATTCACTATTCCTAAGTACAGGACCATTCTCGGGAGGATGGACAGGCTACCCGCCATTGAGTGCATTGCCTCAGGCTTCGAGTGGATCTGGAACAGGAATGACACTTTGGTTAATTAGTTTGACCTTGTTTGTAGTCTCCGTATTGCTAGGAGGAATTAACTACATAACCACAGTGCTGAATTTAAGAACAAAAGGAATGAGCATGTGGAGAATGCCACTACCAATATGGGCATTCTTCGTTACTGCGGTTTTAGGATTATTATCATTCCCAGTATTGGCATCTGGTTTCTTTATGTTGATGTTCGATAGAGGATTGGGAACTAGTTTCTTCTTAAGTGAAATATTTATTGAAGGTCAAGCTCTTGATAGAGTGGGAGGTAGTCCGATATTGTTCCAGCATCTCTTTTGGTTCCTAGGACACCCCGAAGTATATATTATTATTCTCCCTGCGATGGGTATAGTTTCTGAAGTTTTATCCGTGCATGCACGTAAACCTATATTTGGATATCAGGCGATGGTATTGTCGATACTTGCAATAGGATTTTTATCCTTTATTGTATGGGCGCATCACATGTTTATGTCCGGTGTGAATCCGTTCCTTTCAAATTTCTTTGTTGTATTTACACTGATTATTGCGGTACCGTCCGCGGTGAAAGTGTTTAACTGGATTACGACACTCTATGGGGGTAATATACGATTCAACTCCGCGATGCTGTTTGCAATAGGTTTTGTTTCAATGTTTATTTCTGGCGGACTGACTGGTATTTTCTTAGGAAACTCTGCTATTGATATTCAGATGCACGACACATATTTTGTTGTGGCACACTTCCACATCGTAATGGGGATTGCTGCTTTCTTTGGAATGTTTGCCGGAGTTTACCACTGGTTCCCAAGAATGTTTTCAAGGTTCATGAATGAGACTCTTGGAAGGATTCACTTCTGGGTAACCTTGATTGGAGCATATGCTATTTTCTGGCCGATGCATTATTTAGGTATTGCAGGTGTGCCAAGAAGATACTACAGTTTCGACACATTCGATGCTTTTAAGCACTTTGGTCCAATGAATCAGTTTATTACGATCGCTGCAATAGTTGTTTTTTCTGTACAGATATTATTTGTCATCAATTTCTTCTATAGCATTTTCAAGGGTCGTAAGATGAAGGTGAAGAATCCATATGGCGCCAATACGCTAGAATGGACTACACCTATTGAAGCAGGTCACGGTAACTGGCCAGGTAAAATTCCTTCTGTACACAGATGGGCATATGACTACGGTAAAGATGGTAAGGAATTCGTGCCACAGATTATACCGATGGAGGAAGGAGAGCAAGCAGGAGATGCTGCACACTAAAAATATATAGATTAAAAAGTGAGTAAAGCCATAACAAATAAATTAAAAGCAGGAATCCAGATCAGTAAGTTCTGGGACTACTACCTGTTGGCTAAGTTTAGATTATCACTCATGGTGGTGATATCTTCTGTACTTGCCTACATGGTTGTTGCGGGTTCTGCATTTAATTTTATCACTATGGCTTTATTATTCATAGGGGGATTGGCAGTCACTTGTGCTGCTAATGGTATCAATCAAGTTCTAGAAAAAGAATTTGACATGATGATGGAAAGGACTAAATACCGTCCTTTGGCATCGAATCGGATGAGAAGCTCAGAGGCCGTATTATTTAGTGGTCTATTGCTTGTAACCGGTACCATTTGCTTGTCTCTAATCAATCCATTAAGTGGATTTTTTGGAATGGCATCCTTTATATTATATGCATTTGTGTATACACCACTTAAAAGATATTCTACAATATCTGTTGCTATCGGTGCTATTCCGGGGGCATTGCCTTTATTAATAGGGACAATAGCACATGAGGGAACGATAACTATTTTTGGTGTATGCTTATTTATGATTCAGTTCTTATGGCAATTCCCACATTTTTGGGCAATTTCATTTCTTGCTTTTGATGATTATGACAAAGCAGGATTCAAGTTATTACCAAAAGGTAAAGACGGAGCCATTGATAAGAATCTTGGATTTTATTCCGCGATATACAGTTTATTAATAATCCCTGTAGTGCTATGGGCACATTTCGCAGGATTTCAAATACATATTTTTGCTCTGGTTGGTATCATTATTATGACAATAATTTATACAGCATTAGGGCTTAAATTGCAAACAAAACCATCGAGACAATCAGCTTTGTCGTTAATGTTTTTCTCATTCTTTTATTTACCCATTGTTTTAATCCTTTATTTAATTGGTTAATATGAGTACGACAGCTATGAATCCGATGTCTTTCAGGAATAGAATCCACCCACACAAATTTGCATTATATGCATCATTTGCAAGCATAATAATGATGTTCGGTGCACTAACCAGTGCCTATATCGTCAAACATGCTGCAGGAGATTGGTTGGAGTATAAAATGCCATCTATCTTTTATGTCAGTACTGCGGTTTTGATATTGAGCAGTATTGTTTTGCATACTTCGTATATCGGTTTTAAAAGGAAAAAGGAAGCGGTATATAAAGGCATGTTGATAGTAGCGTTCATTCTGGGGATTGCTTTTGTCGTCTTACAGTATCAGGGTTGGCAAATACTTTTTGCTTCAGGGATGGATTTGAAAGCGAATGTGTCAGCTTCATTCCTATATCTTATTACAGGATTACATGCGGCACATATTTTAGGGGGCGTTGCTGCTATTACGGTAGCGATCATACATGCCTTCACACTTCCGTTTATTGTAACGGAGAAGCGTAGAATACGATTTCAACTGGTGCTACATTATTGGCACTTCGTAGATATATTATGGATTTATTTATTAGCATTCTTATTACTTGTTAAATAAAACGAAATGGCAGACACTTTAACACATCATGCTGCTGAGGAGAACGCAGAAAAGCTTTGGGAAGGCGGAAAACAACCTTTCAAAATAAGCTACGGGAAATTGATGATGTGGTATTTCCTTTTATCAGATGCATTTACATTTGCTGGATTCCTAATTGCTTACGGAACATTGCGTGTGAGTATGCCAACATGGCCTGTTCCA
This sequence comes from Saprospiraceae bacterium, assembly GCA_013002625.1. Taxonomy (GTDB): domain Bacteria; phylum Bacteroidota; class Bacteroidia; order Chitinophagales; family Saprospiraceae; genus RFSX01. Next base: position 5,844 of record JABDJE010000106.1, read on the forward strand.
GACTTTGTTTTCAGTGCATTTCCAGGAGGATTACACCACAAACCATTGTATTTCGTAACTGTGATGACATTTATCCTACTCTTTAGTTCTTACACTATGGTCAGAGCGGTACAGGAAGGTCATCGGGAAAATAAAAATGGCGTTGTATTCTGGATGATCCTAACAATCATCGGAGGAATGGGCTTCTTAGGTTCTCAGGCATGGGAGTGGAATACATTAATTGCGAAAGAACATGTTTCTGTTACAACTAACCCTTTTAGCGCCCATACTGAATATGGTGTTTATTTAGAAGGTGATGGGGTTGACATCAAAGAAGGCGATACTTTCGAACCAGGGACCCCTTATTTAATACATAAACATGATGGTGAATGGCACCAACTGGATTACAGGGTAACAGAAGGTCCGGATGCAGGCACAGTTAAAGAACAAGAATTCGGCCCGAAATCGTTTGGAGCCCTGTTTTTCTTTATTACTGGTTTTCACGGATTCCACGTTCTTTCAGGTGTCATATTCCTGATTATAATTTGTGTTAATGCTGCTACAGGCCTATACATAAAGCGAAAGAATGGATATGAAATGGTTGAAAAAATCGGCTTGTATTGGCACTTTGTAGACCTTGTATGGGTATTTGTATTCTTGGTATTTTACTTAATCTAAAGATTAAAACAGACTATGGGTCATTCTTACGAAAAATCTAAAAAAATAGCGTTTAAAACGATAAACATTCTTGGTCTTATAACTATTGTAGAAGTAGTATTTGCTTTGGCCGGAAAGGGTTACATTATTGAAGGTGTGGAAGTATCAACAGCGATAATGGCTTTGGTGATGATTGCATTGAGTTTGACAAAGGCATATTTAATTGTGTATGAATTCATGCATATGAAATATGAAGTTCCGGCACTTGTAAAAACTGTTCTTCTGCCCGTTGGCCTTTTAATTTGGGCAGTAATAGCATTTTTTACAGAAGGAAATACCTGGTTGAACTATCGATCCAATCTAAAGGAAAAGAATGAGGAAAAGGTTGAAAATCGAGAGGTCAAACCGCCTGCAAAACAGGAAAGTATGATCTTGATTAACGATCATAACAATTTAGGATAAAACAAAAAAGGCCACCTTAGTGTGGCTTTTTTTATAGATGTTTATTTAACATGAAAATAATTAAATCAATTGTCGTTCTGCTGGTCATTTTTGGACTGCCTCTAGGATCCTGGTATTTTCTAAAATATGGTTATAACTGGAGAAAGGACAAGATTGAAGTTCTTCAACCTAAGGGACATTTTCTAAAAGATATACCCTGGACAGATGAAGAAAGAACGGAATTGTATAGTTCAATGTTCTTTAAGACGAACATAGTACAACTTGGTGGTGAAGTGGGCCCTTCCCAGGAGTTGATCATAGATCAATTCAGGAAAGCCAATACTTTCCAGTGGCTAGTGCTGTTGCCTGAGAGTGAAAAGGCACCTCGGATCTCTACGAAGGACGTTAAAAAATATGTAAACGTACAAAGCATATTTGATCAAAATTCAGAATATGCTTCCGCTAAATACATGATAGTTGATACGGCATTTCAGATCAGACAAATGTATATGAATGGAGATGATGCGGATCTCGGCAAACTCGTAGAGGATTACTCGCTATCGATACCAAAAAGAAAAGAAAGGGATATTAAGATGCGCAATAAGTAATTTAAATGGAATTTAAAGAAAACATACAATTAGCTAAAAAGCTTAACAAGTGGGCTTATGTCCTTTCTGTCGTTATTTTATTAACAGTAGTTATGATGCGCAGAATAAGTATAGATGTGCCATTTGATACAACGATGCTTCCTGCTGCATATTCAATCCTTAATGTTTTGACAGGCATAATTCTTATTTATGCTCTCCTAAAGGTTAAGGCAGGACAGATCGAGAAACATAAAAAGGCTATCATTTTAGCAATGGGAACATCTGCTGTTTTTCTTGTTTTATACGTGTTGTATCATATTACAAATGACCCGGTTCTCTATTGTAAAGAAGGCAGTATGCGGATAGTATATTTTGTGATTTTAATCAGTCACATCGTTGCCGCTGCCGTGATTTTCCCATTTACATTATTTACATTTATTAGAGGATTTACCTATCAGGTTGAAAGACATAAGAAGATGGCCAGATGGGTTTTTCCGATTTGGTTATATGTTACGATTTCAGGACCGATTGCTTATTTAATGTTATTGCCTTGCCATTAAATTGAAGACCATGAAGAAGTATATTGGAGTTACATTGTTGATTATAATTTTAGTTGGAATATTTGCTATAGATATCCAAGCGCAATGTCCTATGTGTAGAATGTCTGCCGAATCCAATTTACAAGATGGTGGTACTGCAGGAAAAGGCCTAAATAAGGGCATATTGTATATGTTATCAATGCCCTACCTGTTGGTTGCAACGCTGGGATACTTATGGTGGCGAAACCGTCGTCGTGTAAGTGATGAGATATTTACGGAACCGTTTTCAGATAATTAGATATTGTTTCGAGGCCCAAGTTACAAGGTTCGAACCACAAGTCTTAAGCTTAATATTTTCCCGCAACCTGCAACCCCTTTACCTTTAGACACAAGACTCATACCCTGAGACCCGTACCTCGAGACCCTTTCCTTAGACTCGTACCCCGAGACTCGAGACTCAAAACCTAATCCCATACCCCACATTCATTTGCCATCCGAAGTGTTTACCACCTGCATCAAGAAAGAAATCATCGCTGATGAAATCATTGATGGCCTGTCCATATCCTAATTCAACAAGGAAATGTGAATTGCCATTTGGAATCTCAACACCTGCAAGAAATTGGGTACTCAAATCAATTCGATTATAATCCGTACTGGATAAATTTAATTCTGTATTGGTGACATTAAAGTCCAGAATGGATTGCGCCCTGGTCGTTAAATTTCCATTCATCCCATATGCTACACCTACACCGCCTGCAATTTAAGGCTGTACTCTACCTGTGATTGGAATTTTATATTCAAGCATTAATGGGACTTCCAGATAATGTATTTCGTTTCTAATTTCCACGCCTAAGGGAATGTCCAAACCAAATACGTTCACAGAAGTACCTTCGGTCATTGCAAACCCACGTTTTTGGTAAGTCAATCCCGATCTGAAGGCGAGTTGATCAGAGAGGTATTGCTTGACAATAAGTCCTCCTGCAAAGGAGTGGATTGGATCCAGTTGAATAAACTCTGACCCGATCATCGTGCTTTTTGTGCCTGAAGAATAGTTTCCCCCAAACAAGCTGATATCCGTCTGAGAGAATATTGCTGTGCTGCAACCCATAAAGAGGAGCATATACATGTGAATAGTCATCTTTTTCATATTCTCTGATTTAAAAGTGAATAATTATAAAGACGACGAGGAAGGGAGTGTTAATGAAAGTTAGTTATATGTTAAGTAAAATAAAAAAGGCCTGCTTGGGAGCAGGCCTTTACTGTTGATGAATCGAATAATACTAGATAATAATTCTTAACAGTTTTTTGAGTTATTTTTCAAAGTTAAAATAAAACGCCACCAGAGACAATTAATCCATCTCCTCCGTCACCTATTCTTAATTTAGGTTCGACATAGAAATTGAGATTGTCACCCCCAAAGGATAGGAAAGCACCGAGATTAATTCCTGTGCCTGTAGTTCCAAAACCAAAAGCAGAGAATCTTGAAATACTTAAACCTGCCAGAGGTGCAATATCAAAATTGTCACTTACCTCAACAGCTTTGTATTGAGCATCCAAATCAAGAGTCCAATCAAAGAAGTCTTCTAGATGATACGTGAATGCACCAGCTGCTCTCCATGTATCATTGATTTCGTACAAGGCTTTACCTTGAACACCAAATACAGAACCATCAAAAATTAATTGTGCCCCTGCACCAAAAGAGAACTGACTTGTTCCTACTGTAAGAAAGCTAAAAAATAAGCATACAGATAATACAATGTTTTTCATACGGTTAATTTTTATATGAATATAAATCATATATATAAGAATTAACAATTTAAATTAAGCTTTTTAGGTTTTGATCCGAATAACTGTAAAGAAGACGGCAGCCCAGGATCCCATCAAAGCCAGTCCTCCAAGAGGCGTTAAAAATCCAATGAATCTCATAGACTCGATACCTAGGACTTCCTTTAATGCCAGCAAATATAAGCTCCCGGAAAAGAGGCAAATTCCACCCAAGAAGAAGAGGCATACATAATACAGTCCTCTAATTC
>JABDJE010000122.1 GCA_013002625.1 Saprospiraceae bacterium
CCAAGTTATGTAATAACAAGGATGCGTACGTTTATATACTGAGTTGAACTCTTCATAGGTATCCGAGTCAAAGACAGTTAAGGTATCTATACCATAATATTTCTTATTGGCCATATTCTGTAACAACTTATCTTCAGTAAGCCACATTTCAACATACTTGTCAACAGGTATAAGTCTCTTTACAATGTTTACCTCCTCTTCATAAGTTTTGAAATCGAATATTGTTACTGTATCGATCGCAATAAAATTGTAGATATCTGAGCTTACTTTCTCTTGCTTTTCTTTTTTAGAAGACATATCGAAGGTGACAATTGTATCAATACGTTGCTGTACTACGATAGGAATAGTATCAAGATTTGCGGTGAGCGTGGATGCGCTGATTAATACTACCAAAAAGGCAGTAGTTGGACATAATGCCCTTAGAAGTTTCTGATTCATTGTTTTGCCTGTTTAATATGTAACCTTTTAATAAAAGATATATTGTCTTGATGATATAAAAGCTGTTTTTGGTGCAAAAGCATAAAAAAAGGTCAATTTATATGACGATTAAGGATAAACCACAAACAATGGAAAATTGTTAGCCTTTTGGAACCCTAGCTATAACTACCGATATTTGCAGTACCAAACTAAGATATGATCCAAGCAGAAAAATACCAACCCAAAAACAAGATTCGTATTGTTACAGCTGCATCTCTTTTTGATGGCCACGATGCTGCCATCAACATCATGCGAAGAATTATACAATCCACAGGTGTCGAGGTTATCCATCTCGGACATGACCGCAGTGTTGAAGAAGTTGTGAATACAGCGATACAGGAAGACGTACAGGCTATTGCCATGACCTCCTACCAGGGTGGTCATAATGAGTACTTCAAATACATGTATGATCTTTTAAAAGAAAAAGGTGCCAGCCATATCAAAATATTTGGTGGCGGTGGCGGTGTTATTCTGCCTGAGGAAATTAAAGAACTCATGGATTATGGGATCTGTAGAATCTATTCACCAGATGACGGTAGAGCTTTGGGCCTACAGGGAATGATAAATGATTTGGTTGAAAAAAGCGACTTCCCTATCGGCAATAATCTGAATGGTCAAGTGGAAAAACTTACGCCTCAAAATCATTCGGCTATTGCAAGATTGATTTCTGCAGCCGAAAATTTTCCCGAACAGGCTCAGGCTGCCTTAGAAATTGTACATCAACAAAGTTCAGATAGTCAAATTCCAGTTTTAGGAATAACCGGAACGGGCGGTTCAGGTAAGTCAAGTCTGGTAGATGAACTTGTACGCAGGTTCTTACTAGATTTTCAGGAGAAGACCTTGGCTGTTATTTCTGTCGATCCATCAAAAAGAAAAACGGGCGGTGCGCTCTTGGGTGACCGAATTCGAATGAATGCCATCAACAACGATCGCGTGTATATGCGGTCTTTGGCAACCCGACAATCTAACCTTGCCTTATCAAAATACGTCCATGAGGCCATCCAGATCTTGAAGGCGGCAGGCTTTGACTTAATTATTCTTGAAACTTCAGGGATCGGACAATCCGACACTGAAATTCTCGATCATTCAAATGTATCGCTGTATGTTATGACACCGGAGTTTGGTGCTGCGACCCAACTGGAAAAAATTGACATGCTTGATTTTGCCGATATCGTTGCGATTAATAAATTCGACAAGCGTGGCGCACTGGATGCCATCCGTGATGTTAAGAAACAATATCAGCGCAACCACAACCTTTGGGACACAGATCCTGAAACTTTACCTGTATACGGCACCATAGCATCCCAATTCAATGATCCCGGGATGAACACCTTGTATAAAAAGATCATGGATACCCTGGTTGACAAAACCAAGGTTGAATTGCAATCCAGTTATACAGTGACGGACGAAATGTCTGAAAAAATTTACATCATTCCACCTGCACGTGTTAGATATCTTTCAGAAATCAGCGAGAATAACCGCAGTTATGATAAGGATGCCGAGGCCCAGGTACATGTCGCCCAGAAGTTATTCGGTATCTACAAAACGATTGAATCTGTGGCTGGTTCGGCACCAGAAATGCAATCGTATGGATTGGACAGTATAGAAGCGCGCGATGAAGAACATAAAGCATTTCTGTCATTGTTGTATAAAGAATTCGATCGTGTAAAAATGGATCTGAACCCCTACAATTGGGAGATTATATTACAATGGCCGGAGATACAAAAGAAATACAAAGACGAAGTTTTCAA
>JABDJE010000130.1 GCA_013002625.1 Saprospiraceae bacterium
CCTGTAACAACGACAGATTGAAAGTTCGAAATCCTGAGGTTTAGGTTGCTTCAAAAGGACAGAATTTGCATTACCCTCGCCATCGAACATTTCAAAGCGGACAACATTTGGTGCATTTATTGGGTCATACTCAACTTCTTTCTCTTTGTTCAGAGTGCCGTTGACTTTAACACGGGCCTCACTTGATGCCGCTTCCTTGAAGGTGACATAATTGCTTACATCCTGGGAGGCTGAGACAATAATTGTGATAGCTGCTACCAAAGCAATAAGGGCAATTATATAAGCTTTTTTCATAATTCGAATTACCTGACAAAAGTAAGATGAAAATCTATTTAAATCTACTTGATTTTAATAATCAAGACCAAAACTAAATAGTAATAGAATTACTTTGAAGATCCGCTTAGAGGTTCACTTGAAAATAGTGAATCTACAAAAGTAGATCTGTTGAATACCTGTAATTGTTCAATGCCTTCACCGACACCAATATATTTAATAGGAATTTTAAATTGATCTGAAATTCCCAGGACGACACCACCTTTCGCGGAACCATCCAGTTTGGTGAGTGCAAGGGCTGTTACATCTGTTGCCTCTGTAAACTTATTGGCTTGCTCAATGGCATTCTGACCGGTTGTAGCATCCAATACAAGCAAAACCTCATGCGGGGCACCGTCCAGTTTTTTATTGATTGAGTTTTTGATTTTTGTCAATTCCTCCATCAGATGTCTTTTGGTATGTAATCGACCCGCTGTATCGATAATGGCAACATCAATATTATTGTTGAGTGCGTATTGTACTGTTTCATAGGCCACAGCTGCAGGATCTGAGTGCATACCTTTCTCGTAGAAATGTACATCGTTTCTTTCGGCCCATATTTTCAATTGGTCAACTGCTGCAGCCCGGAATGTATCTCCTGCGCCCAGGACAACGGATTTGCCGCGCTTTTTATATTGATGTGTCAGCTTTCCAATAGTGGTGGTCTTGCCAACACCGTTGACACCTACCACAAGCATGATATATGGTTTATGGGCTTCTGGAAATGTAAAATCATCGATATCCTGGGTGTTGTTTTCGGCCAGAATTTCAATGATAACGGATTTAAGAATATTATTAAGTTCGTCGGTGTTGAAGTACTTAACTTTTGCTACTTTTTCTTCGAGGCGATCAATTATTTTGATCGTCGTATCGAGTCCGACATCGGAAGATATAAGGATACCTTCCAGTTCATCCAAGAACGATTCGTCGACTTTGGATTTTCCTGCAACCGCTTTGGCGATCTGGCCGAATAAGCTTGATTTTGTTTTTTCAAGACCTTGGTCAAGATCTTGTTTACGATCCTTATTGAAGTACTTCTTAAATATGCTCATAGGGTAGGAGCTCGTTGGGTGGAATAGAATTTAAAAAGGCAAAGTTCAAAACTTTGCCTTTTTAAGTATTATTTATTTTCTGCGAAGAATTCTTTGACCTTGTCTTTGTGGATCATTAATTCTTTGTACGTGTACTTGCCAGTGTTAGGATCCTTGATGCTTTTTACAACTTTTACGAAGTCTCTTCCTGATCCCGCGTTTGCAGCTCTTTGAGCAACTCTGGCGTTTTTACTAACCTTTGCCATAATTATTTAATTTCTTTATGAATAGTATGTTTCTTCATGATAGGATTGTATTTCTTCAATTCAATTCTATCAGGTGTATTTTTTCTGTTCTTTTGAGTTACATACCTGGAAGTTCCCGGCATACCGCTGGCTTTATGCTCAGTACATTCCAAAATAACCTGTATTCTATTACCCTTTTGCTTTGCCATGGTTGATTATTTTTTTAATTCGATACCAATATCAAATCCAGCCTTCTGCTGTCTTTTAAGATATTCGTAAACACCTACTTTATTAATAGTTCTCATTGCTGAAGATGACAATTTGAGGCTAACCCATTTGTCTATTTCAGGTATGTAATATTTCTTATTATGGAGATTAGGTAAGAACCTTCTCTTAGTTTTTCTATTTGAGTGGGAAACATTATTACCAGTTATTGGTCTTTTCCCCGTAAGCTGACAAACTCGTGACATCAGTATTGATTTAATTTCTTCTAAAGAGGCGCAAAGATATATCAAATTTTATATAAATGGAAGGGATTATCGCAGATAATTATTAGCCATTATCATCAAGGAAATTATGATAAACCGAACTTTAATAAATTGTCTTGTAAAGCGCCGGTTTATATTATATTCTAAGGCAGTGTCGCGCAATTTCTTAAAATATTATTTCATTATAATTTATTATACAGAATAAAAGCAAAATTCTTGATCATTTTCAGTTTATAATTTTGCTATCATTTTCCAATAATTTCTGTAAGCTGCACGTCATTTGAAGTTTAAATAACTGACTTTCTAAGGGTTCTCCAGTCTTATACTGTCAGAATAGTGAAAGAACAATCGAATTTAACTAAGCTTTTAAACTTTAAAACAAAAATGAAACGTTCCTTAAACCTGATTTTACTGCTGTTTGCAGCAGTATCTGTGCATGCACAGTGGACAATTGGTCCAAAAGCATCCATCGGCGTAGTAACTCTTCAACCCACTCAAATTGAAGTTATGCCTACAACCGATTACTTAACCTATGACTTCGAATACATGGGTAATCAATCCATAAGATCCTTCGGACTCATGTTATTTAATGATATCGGTCCTGTTTTTTTGCAAGGTGAAATATTGGCAACACAATATGATCTCGAGTTTTCAGTCTTTGATTACAAATCCAACGAAGGTGCTCAATATTATACCGAGCAATATTACAT
>JABDJE010000142.1 GCA_013002625.1 Saprospiraceae bacterium
CAGTATATTCACCTGAAGATTCTGCAACGAGACTTAGATCAGATTCATCCACGAGTAAGCTTCCATCCAGAGACCATTCAATATCAAACCCATTGGTTTCGGCTTCAATAGTGAAAACATCGTCTGCACATAACTCCTGATCCATTCCAAGTTCGAGATCTGGTTTAGGATTGAACGACACATTTACCGTATCGCTGGAAGTACAGTTAAATTCATTGGTTACGCTTACAATATATTCTGCCGATTCTGTCACAGACAATAAGTTGTTATCCACCATTAATTCCACACCTCCCTGAATCCATACATTTGTATCATCGGGTGCACCAGAATCTAACTCTAGGTCTGTGCCTTCACACAATAACCTGTCTTCTCCTAAATCAACGACAGGTACTTCATTAACAGTGACTGTTATTTCATCTTCGATAGAACAATCTTCATTAGCAGATACTACCGCTGTATAGGTGCCAGAAGTTGATACCGTCAGTTTGTCTGTGTTTTCACCTGCTATCAGCATACCATCTCTTAACCACTCGGTCTCAAACCCATTGGCATCAGCATCCAACTCTACAGATTCTCCCTCACATAAAGTGATATCTGTTCCCAATTCTAAATCGGGCAATTCACGGAATGAAACGGTTATTTGATCGATGGCATCGCATTGATTTTGATTAACGACTACTACGATATATACACCATCTTCAGTAACAGTAAGGGTATTTGTCATGTCAGGAAGTTGTGTACCATCTTTGACCCATCCATAGAAGTTACCTGGATCACCACCATTCAATATGAGCGTATCGCCTTCACACAGCACCTGGTCATCACCAAGCTCTACAACAGGCGATTCCAATAAGGTCACTTGCACTGTATCTGAATTTATACATCCTGCGCCATTGACGGCAAATAGTATGTATTCTCCAGATTCTGTTACTTCAATATCTCTATCTTCTGAGAATAGGACACCATCTTTGAACCACTGCAATGAGTCTTCATCAACTGTAGGTGTTATGGTAAACATATCACCTTGACAACCTTCGATATCATCAAAGGCTACAACTATTGGAAGATCAAAAAATGTAACTTGAACATCTTGGATCTTGACACATCCATTCACATCTGTAACAGTCACTTCATAATTGCCTGATTCAAGCACGATCAAGGTACTTGAAGTCTGAACTTGAAGATCACCATCCTTACTCCATGCATATATAACACCATCTGTTCCTGCATCAAGGATGACAGGTGTGCCCACACATTCTACAATCTCAGTACCATCAAAATTTATATCGATTGGACAACAATTAACCGGTGCCGTAAAGACATCATCCAGAATTGTGTTACAGGTAACTTCATCACTAAATGCCAGTACGAGGTCCACAGGGAGCCCGTCCGATGGCAGATTGGTTAGTGTAGCTTCTAGCGAATCTCCCGAAAATGCAAATACCTGCCCATTGATAGAGACTGTTCCCATATCCGGACCTTTATCTACTTTAAACTTTATCGTTTGGGAATAAGTGTTGGTCAACGGATCGCATGGAGTTTGCTGTAATAATTCCAGGTCAAAAACCTCGCAGGTTGATATTATAGTTACCGGTTTGAAGTTTTCAGATATCCTGTAGCAATCTCCAGAGGCCAATAATTCATTCAGCGTTTGGCCTATCCAATTCTGAGGATCTACATCTTCAGGTGGTGTTGGTCCCCCTGACTTGTATGTCGCTGCATATATGTGAAATTCGCCGGCTTCGGATCCAAGTAAGTTTCCAGTTGGATCTATGTATCTTATTTCTCCAGTATTAACATCAACACTTACAAATGTTGTGGTATAGTCAGGATCATTATCTAGTGGAATGAAATCACCTGGTCCTTGAATCTCAAGTATTCCAATATCCCTGGTATCTGCATTCGTGATTTGCGATGCAAACAGATAGGTTTTACATGCTTCGAGCTCAACAGTAAATTGTTGAAAGTAGCCAAATTGATTGCTTATGAAAGAGGCATTGCCTTCAAGAAAAGAAGGGCAAGCGTTTTCACTATCAAAAGTGGCTGCATCAAAAACGGCATACGCTTTTATCGCATTAGGATCTGATTGAATTGCGTTCGTAATAAATGTATAAGACCCTGCTTCTGTAACTCTGAAGCTTAATGTATCAAAGGCGTTATCTGCGGATCCTATTCTTGTACAGTTGCTGTTGAAGTCATTAACCGCAACAGGCATTGTTGGCGGTGTATTTTCAACTGTTCCAAAATAATCTAAGGCTATATTACCTCTTATGATATCGACGCCCAGATCTAATTGAGGATCTCCAGATTCCAATTCCAAAGGTTCTGTGTCACAGAGTAGGTTAGCTGGCGCAAAACAATTTGACTCAAGTGTAAAACTGTTGTTTGATAAATCATACCATTGGAAACAATCATAATCGTCACACATCACCATTACTTTAGCATCATCAGAATTAGATAGACTTGCAGGAAAGGTTACATCAACATTTCCGGCATCATAATCCACTTCTGTTGCCAATGTAAACGGGAATGTCAATCCACCATCGAGTGATAACTTAATGGTTGCATTAACGCATAGATCTTCAGAACCTCGAGGATTCCATGAAACATTTATTGTCTCACCGGCATTAACAAGCTCACCGCCATTGGGCGCTGTAACCTGAAGCGGACCAGCAGTTGAAATTACATTGATACCAATCTCTTCCCAATCTATTGCTCCACCATCAGGGTTATTATCCCGTACGGTCAATCGCATTTTCATATTTCGGTTTCGGTTTGGCAATACTTCAAAATCACTTCTTTGATTATCTTTTACCAATTCCAATCTTGGAAAATATCGTGTCGGTGAAGTTGTAGGTGGAAAACTTCTCCACAAAGGTGCGTCATTTGTATTACCTGCATCTGTTCCAATGAGGCCATGGGTATCTCTGTTAAGCGTACCGTCTTCATCGTAGCCTTCCCAACAATATGTCAGATTATCACCATCAGCATCGGTTGCAGATCCTGTTAAAATGAATGGCGTTGCTCTAGGTAAATCAAGCACTGCACCACATGGATTGGCATTTACCTCGGGTTCGGTATTGTTGTCAGGAACCCAGTTGTCATCATTACAAACACCAAAATCTTCCATAAAATTGACCATTCTGTCAAGAGAATTGATGTTGAAATAATTATCAAGTACACCCATTGAAGGAATATTTTGATCAGCATCACACAGACCTTGATAAGACATAATTGTTGTGCCTGACCCAATCTCGTAGGCTGTACCTATTGGGTGATTGCCTTCTGCACAATTGCCACCTGGCTCTGAACTGATCCCATTAAATGTATGCGTAGCATTAAATTGATGACCAAATTCGTGCGCCGCCAATTGGATAAAGCCATTTCCAGAATTATTAAATGAACCACTCCAAGCCTGTGCCTTTCTAATATCATTGCAGACCACACCTAAGCCTGCCAATCCGCCGGATGACCAGCCATCACCACCAGAATGTGTATGAAATACATGTCCAAGGTCATATCTTGAAGTAGGGAAAGATGAGGATATTTCAATTTGAGCTTGCGCTGTTCGACCTAAAGCGCCTGGTTCTGTATCAGGTTGGAATGGATCCGTATTGGGATCAGAAAAAATTCTTGGTGCCCCAACAGACATTTCCAAAAAGACACCCAAATCCTTTTCATATATAGCCGATATGTCATTAAGATTAGAGATCGCCTGCTGGCGAACCACAGTAGTTGCTCCTCCATTTGCGACATAATATTCGCCAGTACACATTACAGCAACCCGGTAAATCCTTTTTACGCTACCATTGCGTTTTTCACGCGGTTGAGGTGTACGTGCTAAATTTTGTGCTTCTTCTTTTTGAAAATTCACTTCACCATGTGCATTACAAACAGGGTAGAGCACACCATCTTCGTCCCGACTGATGCCCACCTCCTGATAATACACATCCGGTGCATTGGGCTCAGAATAGATGCGTATCATTTGCCCTCGATCGAGATAAATAATTGAAGTCCCCGCTGGACCATCTGTAATCCTTCCGGAAATCAATCCATCTTCAGAATGAATCCTATACGTTTTTATTTCAGGGTAAGGGTTTTTATTCTTTCCGTAAATATTAAATTCTTCAATTTTAAATCTCTTTTGTCCTGCCAGGTATGGCAAGTTTATCCATTCAGATTTCGAACTTGCCTGACTGGTAAAATCACTTTGTGAAAAAGCAATCTGAGATTTACCTTCTTTCAATTCGGTTCCCTTAAGCTGCGTATGTACAGGTTCAACCTGAGCAGTAATGTATAATGAAGTTCCGAATAAAATGAGTGTTAGATAAGCACATTTTCTAATCATCAGTCTCATGTTTTTCATACAACTAATATATTGGTTAAAAAGCATCTTTAAACATTAATCTATTAAAAATAATTGGCTTGGATAGTATTGATCCTACTCATCGGATGTATTTGTCTGGCCCGAGTAATTAAGACTTGCTCCAGGCGTAAAGCCAAGCAAGGTATTATATTGAGAACCACCATCGATTTTAAGTTTACCATCACCCAAAGTGTATCCTAATCCAAACGAAATTCCGCCGGGGTTTGTAGAGCTTCCCATTCTAATTTTTAAAGATTCAGCTGGTTTATATTCCACGCCCGCTAATATATTCAATGGCGTATCGATGATTTTTTCGACATCCAGATACAGTTTAAGATTTGTGCTGACCTGGCGATTTAAGCCTACTCTAATGGCAGAAGCAATTTCTGATTCAGTAGCAATTTCAATTTTTTCAGGATTGAAAATGGAGATACCATAGGCCATCTTGTCATCTATTTTGCCGGCCAATGAAATTCCGAAACTTAAGGTGCTGTTCGAGCCTAAATCCTGGATCTGAATTAGATTTACATCGAGGTGCGCTGCAATGCTCAGATTGGACAATATCTTTCGGGCATACTTGA
>JABDJE010000154.1 GCA_013002625.1 Saprospiraceae bacterium
GGTATACGGGGAAACTAAAAATGGAAAATCTGTGGGATGTTGTTATTCATTTTGATTATACAAATGAAAGTGAGCTCAGGTAGGCGTTTATTCATAGACGCCTGATGATCCCAGTCTTCGTTGATCTGCCCAGGCTTCGAGATGACCGTCCCTTGACAAAACAGAATTAACGCCACCAAAATAAAGCGATTTACCCGACCATCTTTTTATTTCAAAATTGCCTTTAGGAATATAACAATCCCTGTTATCCTCCAAATGCAATGTATTCTCCTGAAAATGAATCCGTGGTGATTCGGTCGACTCTTTGAGAGACATGTTTTCATGAATTAGATTGGAAAGCACTTGCTTGATCGCCACTGGAATCCTACTGGCCCCTCCAGAACCAGATATTAAGAAAAGATCCTGATCCTTAAATGCCAGGGTAGGCGTCATCATTGAATTGAGTCTTACATTCGTGGTCCAGGAATGTGCACCTCCCGGAAGAAGGTAAGTTTCACCAAGCATATTATTCATGTGCATATCCGTATGCGGGATAAAATATCCACATCCTTCACCAATCGACGTTGTCAGTGAGATAGCATTGCCATCTTTATCAAGTATACTGAAGTGCGATGTGCCTTTGCTGCTGACTTGTTCGAGGTGAAGATCAAAGTCAATGTGTGGGTACAGCTTCCTCAATTGTGTAATTACCTTAGCCTTGTTTCTTATATTTTCTGCAGTATATTTCAATGCGCCAGCATCATCCCAATGCTCTCGTTCACACAAACCCCAATACAGAGCCAATCCATAACTGCCAATGCTGGGTGTGCCTGGGACGGCAATATGATATTTATCAATATCCAGCATAAGCGGATCATGAACATGAACTTTATAAGATTCGAAATCTTCTCGTGTAAAATGCGCCCCTCGTTCATTGGCGTCCCTGCATATAGACGTTGCTATTTCACCATAATAAAATGGTCTTGGACCTTCATTGCCGATAAAGTCAAGAAAGTCGGCGGCTTTGTGCATTTGAATATTTTCCCCACACACCTTAATCCTGTCATCTTTGAAAAATATATCTTGTCCTACCGGGCTTGATTTGAGGATGTCTTGTAGCAACTTTAGATCATAGGCTTGAAAATCATCCAGCGGTACACCTGCCTTGCAATGACTTATTGCGGGTTGAAATAATTCAGCAATTGGAATTGTGCCATATCTGTCATGCAGTGCATAAATGCCAGCAATGGCACCCGGAACCGTAGAACTTGCCAGACCAACGTGAAATTCTTCTGAGGCATCGACAAATTGAATATGGATGGGATAATAATCAATATCATCCCTCTTGGACTTTCTAATCGGCGTCTGTGAGAAAAAATCAAAGACTTTTCTTTCGTTTTTTTCTTTGAAATATGTGGTTGCAAATCCACTTGCACCTGCAGAGGCCATAGCCGGTTCTGCTATGAACATGACTGCATAGGCCGCTATCGCAGCATCAAATGCATTGCCACCATTGTCTATAATGAGTTTTGCTGTGTCGCGTGTTAATTCATGGCCTGCTGAAATAGCAAAAGGCATACTCCGATTTTATTTGCTAAAAATAAAACTTCATTTATACTTATTCTGACCTTGTTGACCAGCTTATAATTTTAAAAATGGGATTTGTTTTCTGTTTTCCCACAATATAACGGCACTTAATAAGAATGTGAGGACAGCTGTGTAGAATAGTGTGCCATTATCGCCTTGAACTTCTATACCAATCATAGTCAAATGCATTATGATAGCGCCACCAATTATTCCTAAAGTTAGTCCAGCACCCAACCAGGCAGTCTTTCGCATTAATAACAAGATGGCAGCAATTAATTCGGCAATACCGATTCCAATTCTACCAAAGGGTTCCAAGCCCACCTGCGTGAAAATATAAACACTGTCCGGATGTGCAGTAAACTTATAGCGCAGCGTCTGGATGAGTATAGCCGCAACGACGATTCTGAGGATAAGAAATAAATTTTTTCGCATAAAAAAAGGGTTGACATAATTGAATGCCAACCCTAATTTATAAGAACTTCTAGATTAACCTTTCTTTTTCTTCTTTACAGTTTTAGTTTTTTTCACTCCAGCAGCACCTTTATTTGTTTTTACCCCTTTTTTAGTAGTTGTTCTTTTAGTTCCTGTTTTTGTGCCAGCCTTGTTTTTCTTCAAGGATTTAGAAGTTGTATTTCGTTTTACAGCAGTATTGCCTTTATTGGTTTTTACACCAGCAGTTTTAGTGGTTTTTGTTTTGACCGTTTTGGTGTTTTTATTAACACCCACCTTTTTACGGGTGACTGTTGTTCTTTTAACCACCGTCGTTGATGTTTTTCTTTTAGGTGTGTACACCTTGTGCGCTCTGACAACTCTATGTGTATTGACGCGATGAAAACCGAGTCCTGTTCTGTATCTAACCACATGGGGTCTATAGACGCCCCAGCTTAATGGTCTCCATGGTGACCACCACCTTGGATAATAGCCCCATCTGTATGGAGACACCCATACTCTATAACTTGGTCTGTAAATATATCGGACTGATGGCCAAAACCAAACGTTGACGACAATGCGTGAAAATGCCATATCAGCATTCGGGCCACTTCCATTTGATTGGCCTTCAATATCATAAGGTTCTACAATGGTCTGTGTGCCATAGACATCTTCGTCTCCGACAATTTGAAGTACAGCCTCTTCATTGCCAGTTTTCTCAATGCCAATGACGGCTATGTCTTGCGTCTCATCTTTATTAACGGCCACCTGTAATACAATGGCATGCGCATCTGACTCCAGGTTGTCATTGACAATAACGTAATCGATTTTACCATCTTGATTTAAATCTAGATTGTTAACATAGTTTTTTTCAGTATTGAGTTGCTTTTCAAAATCTTCGAGACTTTCAGCTTTTTTGAACAATTCCAATGCACCTTCCAAACTGAAATTATCGCCATCAAAGCCTGTAGCTTCAATATCATCTTGGGCTGTTATTAGTGTTGCCGATGCCAGGAAAAGAATTGTAAATAGAATGCTTAATTGTTTCATGATATTTTGTTTTACATCTGTTTAGAATAAATAATTGCTAAAAGGTTTAATCAACATTCTTAATTATTTAATTTCTCTTTCGATTATGATTTTTTTCGACATTGATTCATCCCCTTTCACTCGTACTAAGTAAGTACCACTGTGTAGTGTACTCACATCCAATACTTTTTTAGAAAAATTTAACTTCTCTGACAGGATGACTCGGCCATTTATATCCAAGATTTCTATACGCTCAATTTCGATATTATCCCTGGTCTGAATTGTTATGTGATCTGTAGCTGGGTTTGGAAATACCAGAATAGTCTGATCATGAATTATATCTTCAGTAGAAGTGATTTGAAAATCAATTTCTTGCTGAATGGTGTCCGAAAAACAACTGTTGGAAGCAATTAACGTTATAGTATAACTGCCTGGCATATCGTACTCATGTCGAGGATTAACTTCTGTTGAGTTATTGCCGTCACCAAAGTCCCAGTAAAATTCATCTGCATTTTCAGATAGGTTATTACCGCTGAAAAATAGATTCCAATCACCGACTTGTTCAAAGTTTGCCGCAGGCATATCGGCCATGCTTATATTGATATCGTTCATAGAGGATGCACTTTCATTATAGTATGATCCCGATGCGGTGCGCTCCATTTGAACGGTTCTTACATAGTATTGATATGTTGAACCCGCATGCAGACAGCTGTCTATATAGGTCAACTCCATGATCGGGGTTGTGGTCATTCGAGTCATACCTTCTGCATTTTCATTTCTGTAAATGTGATAGCCCATCATATTTGCTTCTTCCGAAGCTTCCCACTCTAACATTGCATGACCTCCTATATCTGTAACAGATAAGTCGCCTGGGGCCTCAGGATAAAACATTTTCAAACTTGGATCACCCATTAGGGCAATATGAATTTGCTGAGCTCCAAAACCTGTAACATAATCGCCACCATTGTTTTGGGATAATAAGGTGGCATGCCCCAGGTCAAATCCCATGGCCATGGGGTGGAATAACCATACAGGTCTACCTGCCCATGCATTTGAAAGCACATTGCCAGTGGCCAATGCCGCGCGTAAGAAGTTGTTGCTGGCGTCCCAGTCTCCAAAATAAGATCCGAAGAGCATTGTGAAACTTGATTGAATTGAATCATTGGCAAAGTTAGTTGTATTAGAAATACCGCTTGCGCCCTGATAATTGCCGCCACCAGCTCCATAAGACCATAAATAGCTTTCAGATTTAAGCAAATCAAAATCCCGCAAATGCACACTGTCTCGTCCAAAAAAACTTGAGAATGAACGGACAGCTGATTGCGCAAATGCTTCATTGAAGTTGAAATTTTCTTCAATGAGTCCACGTCGTGGCGGCTCAATGAGTCCACGTCTGAATGCGTGATTTTTATCCAAATATTTCTTGAGTAGGATTTCTTCAGGATCACTGAATCGATCAAGCCGCGTGAAATCTGCGCGCCCTACTGCAATGTCTACTTCTGAAGGAAACCGACTTTGATCATACTTGCCATCACCAGGTACATTATGATGTCTGGATTGATTTGCATTCGTATCATTGGCAAACTGATCGCTCCACAAGCCATCCATTTCACCATAAAACCCATCACAAGGCCAGGCTCCAATGTGATCGGTATGGCCATCCGGACCGATTATCCCTGAATAGACGACAGGAATGTTGCCGACCAGAAAAGCAGATTTGATAATATCAATATTATCAAAGTAGATATCCTGCATCATTGATTTAAGTTGCACATGTGAACTGTCTCTGTGATATACAATCGGAAAGACGATCCAAGCTTCAGCGATGAGATCATTTATTAATCTTTCGATTTCGTCGGGCAACATAGCAGCCATAGTAGCTTCAACAACCAGAATTATGCCTTTGTCAGCATAGCCGTGATCTACTTCAATGCCTGTGGTGATATAGCCTGTCCCAAATGCAGCAGCTGCATTCCTGATTATTCTGAATTCATAGAGCTGATTCTTCTGAATACCTTCAACTAAATATTCTTGGACATCACCGGCAAGGTTGGCAACAGGTACGCCCCATCCTTTTTCGCCGAACATTCTCTGATAGATCATATAGCCACTTACATCTTCAAATTCTTCCCAACTTAACAGCAGCGACTCATCCTGAATCTCGGCCGTTATTTGCACCGAGTAGAGTAAATTTTGATTTTGCGCTGACAGAATGAAACTGGTCCAAACGCAAAACAAAAAACAAGAAATTGTTTTCATAATTAAATGGTAAGATTTGCTTTAAGTTAAGCAATTTCAGTTTCAGCTTTTATGCAAATACTGTCATTTTTGGCTTTTCATATAAGCTTCTGATTGTTTTTTCCGCTTTTCATGAAGCTCTATACGTTTTTCGTTACCAATATTATTGAGGGCCCTTCCAAGATGGAACTGTCCTATTTGTTGGTCGAATGAAACAATAGAACACAGGATTATAAAGATGATGATACACCATCGTCGTATGATTTTTTTCATTGAATTTTCCTTAAGAATGAACCAATAGTGATGACTATCCAGTGATTCTTAAGTTGACTTCAAACAAGTGGGGACAAATTCTAATAAATAAAAGAATGGGTTTGAGGTTGATGTTATAATCTGAGCTGCACTGCCAAGCACAATTACGATTGGAAAGGTAAATTGGGGAAAGAACAGTCCACCACAAAGTATGATCCTTGATTTTCGCAGAAGCAGATTGTAGGGTTGCGTGTTCTAAAGACCTGGAAAATTGATCATTATCTTGTCTGGATTCATAACATTCCAAGTGAAAGCTTTGGGGAAGCGCGGTAGGGTAATTATGATACGCCTGTACCCAAACGGTGTCCAGAAAGACCAATAATAATATGGATAGAACAATCCTCATTCAGATTTTAAAACGTCTAAATATTTAATCGCGTTCCCTTAGGACATGGCTCCTATGATCATACCCATAATTGCCATACTTATTAACCAATAGAAAGCATGTATTAAGATGTATTTCATCGATTTTGCTTCAAATAAGGCAATGATTGCAAAGGCTGGTATCGCCATAAATATAGAAGCCATAGCGCCATGAAAAGCCCCGTGCGTTAAATTGACGTCTGCAGGGTCGTGTGTGCTTAATATGGCTCCAATAAGCATGGCCATTAAGAGCGAGAGAAACAATGTAACAATATAGACCAGTGGGCTGTGTTTTTTCTCAGTGGGTTCACCGTGAATTTGAGCACTGATGGCATTGCCAAATACTTTTGGGTGATACCATATATAACCTACTATTAGAGGTATAAATGCCGCAATGGCTAATGCTGTGAAGTTTAAAGAAGGTGTCATCGTGTTTGTTTGTAGACAGAAGTTACGATTAATTTAGCAGGATTACTCTACTATACTTTTAAGATCCGACCATCGTGTGCTATCCAATAATGTATTATAATCTGTATCTGTCTCACCAATATGTTCATGAATGGCTTTGGCGCGTTCTTTAGAATTAGGATGAGAACTGATCCAATAGAATGCATCAGGTATATGATCATATTCAAGGGCCATTTTATACATAAAGTCCGACATGGGGCGTGGATCAATATTAGCCTCGATCAGATAATCGACACCTTTCAGATCGGCTTCAGTTTCCAATTGTCTGTCATAAATGGATCCACTTATACTTCGGGCGATTTCACTGATTGCTCCAATATTGGCGTTGCCAGTCGTGGCACCGATTAAAATTGAAAGCCCGATTTCTTTGACCAGTTTTTTCATAACATGGTTTTCTTCCAGGTGCACCAATTCATGCGCAAGTACACCAGCGATTTCTTCTGGCACATCTGCAAATTGTACCAAACCCTTCAACACAACAATATGATCATCAGGCAAAGCAAAGGCATTTATATCTTCACTGTCGAGAACATGTAGTTTTATGTTATCGAAATCGATGTTATTTTCATCTGTAATTTGAAATAGAATATCCTCAATAGAACTTACGACCAAACTATCTGATAATTCTTCATTTTCTGATTTGAGACTTTTCCAGATAAGTTCACCCAGTTTTTCCTCAAGCTCATCATCCATTTCATCAATATTAAAAATTTGTACAAATGGAATTTGAGAAAGTCCCAGCCAGATAGAGAAAAATAAGGCTAAGATGACAAGCAGTTGTAAGTATATCTTTCGCTTCATGATTTTACAAATTCATGTGTGAGAGGGCCATAGAAGAACCATTCCAGATGTTGACCTTTTCTTACTTTCACGGCTGTATATATCGTAGCGATAAACTCTGTTAGATTATATAGAAAAACTGTCAGCATATATGCTATATACAAATCATTTACAGCGCTATCCTGAAAAATAATATAAACTGTCCACCGAAAAGCCACTACGTTCATGACAAAGAGTGAGAATTGTGACAATAAAGCCTGCGTGGTATGCCATCGTACGAAGTAGGTGCTGTGTCTCTGACCCATGAAGAAAATGAATGTTGCAATCAAATTGATAATGGGTAATGGCAATCCGACCATAACAGCAACCAGGGACATTACATAGCCATTGGAAGCCTTTTCAAGTTCAGTATCGTGAGGTGTATAGTCGAATTCTTTTTTATGAATCATAGGTATTTAACTAAATTCCATATCCAATTGATCATCATCAAACTACATAAGGGTAAATATACCTGAGGCTTGACAAGTTTTTGCTCGCAGTAGGTGTAAAATTTATAAAAGCTGTCTTTTCCTGTTATAAAATCCAGTATAACCCAAAATGGCAAAGCGAAAAGTGCAATGAGTAAAAAACCCAAGGGATTGAAATACCAGGCATTTGCAAATTGTCCCGACATAATTGACAAAACAGATCGGGTAGCGCCACAGCTTGGACATGGAATGCCAGTCATGTTTTTAAATACACAAACTGTATTAATGTTTCCAAAGCCTTGACCGGTGACAAAAAGATACATGACAGCACCTATACCGAAGATAGAAGCTGTAACGATAAAGATGTATAGTTGTTTTCGGTTCAAATATTATAACATATTGAACTTTTCAATATTCTTTTTTCTTGTCGCTCCCATGATTAAAAACCAATCTATAATTGCCCATACGCCAAAACCGCCACAAGTGATAAGTTTGCCTACTCCAAGTCCTGTATCTCCAATAAGGAATCTGTCAATTCCTAAGGTGCCGGCAAGCAATGATACGATTAGCATAGTTGTTGGGTTTTTAAATTGGGTCGTTTGGATTCTGGTCCACTTGTCATCATCCATCATAGAAAGTTCTTTCTTTATATAAGGAAGATCAATACTTTCAAAATTATTGGCATTCGCCATTAAGAACATATCTACTCTTTGTGCATCCATGGGATTCGTCTGTTTTTATAATTAAATTGATGAAATATATAATTCCAAAATACAAAATTGAACCATTTCATGTGTGAATCTTTGATCTATATAGTGAATATTTAGATGATCGTAGCAAAAAATAAGATTAGAAAATAGTGTAGATCAATAGTTTAGGAAGGCATACATTTGTAAAATATGATTCAAACAGATCAGCGACCCATAACAGATTGGCTCCCTATTACTCAAAAAGAGGTAGAAAAGAGAGGGTGGTCAGAACTTGATGTTATACTAATATCAGGTGATGCTTATGTAGATCACCCTGCTTTTGGTGCAGCGGTGATCGGAAGGATAATTGAAAGTATGGGTCTTAAGGTCGGTATTATACCTCAACCCAATTGGCAGGATGATCTAAGAGATTTTAAAAAGTTTGGTCGTCCCAAATTATTCTTTGGTGTTACCTCAGGATGTATGGACTCAATGGTTAATCATTATACAGCAGGGAAAAGAAAGCGATCCACCGATGCCTATACACCTGGTGGACAGGCTGGGTTCAGACCTGATTATGCCAGCATTGAATACACTAAAATTCTAAAAAAACTGTTCCCTGATGTCCCTGTTTTGCTGGGAGGAATCGAGGCCTCATTGCGAAGAGTGACGCATTATGATTATTGGGAGGATAAACTGTTTGCCAATATTCTCACACTCAGCGGAGCGGATATGCTTGTATATGGAATGGGAGAGATGCCTTTGAGAGAATTGATTCGTTTAATACAAAGAGGCGTTCCATTTGAAAGTTTGAATACCATACCTCAGACAGCAGTATTGGTAGACCGTCAAAGTGAATTGCCCAAAAATAAAAGTTGGAAGGATTTGGTTCTGGCCTCGCACGAGAAATGCTTGCGCAATAAAATGGCCTTTGCTGCAAACTTCAAACACATCGAACAAGAGTCCAATAAGGTTCAGGCGCAAAGGCTTATTCAAGGAGTAGGGGATCATAATCTGGTAATTAATCCACCATATCCTCCTATGACGGAAGATCAGATTGATCGTTCTTTCGATCTGCCATACACCAGATTGCCGCATCCTAAATACAACAAACGTGGAAGCATCCCTGCCTATGAGATGATTAAGTTCTCGGTTAACATGCATCGCGGTTGTTTTGGTGGGTGCAGTTTTTGTACAATTTCTGCACATCAGGGCAAATTTGTTGCAAGCAGATCTGAGGACTCGATATTAAAAGAAGTAGACGCCATTACACAAATGGACGGGTTCAAAGGCTATATCAGTGATTTGGGTGGTCCTTCAGCCAATATGTATAGAATGAAAGGGATTGATCAGTCTATTTGTGATCGATGTGTGGCACCAAGTTGTATTCACCCGGTGGTATGCAGCAATCTGGATACCAGTCACAAACCACTGACTCAGATATACAGGAAGGTGGATGAGCATAAGGATGTGAAAAAGGCCTTCGTAAGCTCTGGCATACGGTATGACTTGCTTGTAGAAGATTATAATAAAAAGCATGACGGTAGTCTGGATGAATACATGGATCAGTTGGTGAGCCGCCATGTATGTGGTCGTCTTAAAGTGGCACCTGAACATACTTCTGATGGCACATTAAAAGTTATGCGTAAGCCTTCATTTAAGCATTTTCATAGTTTTAAAAAGAAATATGAGAAACTGAATAAGAAGCATAAACTCAATCAGCCCTTGATCCCATATTTCATTTCTTCACATCCAGGATCTACCGAAGAGGAAATGGCAAATCTTGCCTCTGAAACCAAGGAGATGGGATTTAAATTGGAACAGGTACAGGATTTTACACCAACACCCATGACGGTTGCCACCGCAATTTATTATACAGGCGTTCATCCCTATACATTGAGACCAGTATATACTGCTATTTCAAAAAAGGAAAAAAAGAATCAACATCTCTTCTTCTTCTGGCATAAGCGTGAAAATTATCAGATCATCAGGGATAAACTCACAAATATGGGGCGTCCTGATCTGATTGAGAATCTGCTGGCAGAGAAGAAAAAACAGAATAAAAGGAGCTTTATCCAATCCAAATCGAGACAAAAAAGGCGTAAAAAACGCTGATCAGATCAATCCTATCCTTCATGGTATTTCAGCGGACATTCGTATAAGCAATTAATAATAATTTCATTTTATACAAACATTTGGAACATTTATGACGTTTATATTGTAATTATAATATATGTATCAAGCTGAAAAAGAATATTTTATGGATACATTAAGTACAAAACAGATTTCACAAGCTACTGTACTCAATGGTTTGTTACACCAGCACATGAAATTCCAGGAATTTCTTGATACTGCTGCAGTAGATCATGCGGAACAAGAAGTTGTGGATGTTTTAATTCAAGTGAGACAGTTCAATGTAGACTGTATTAGTAAGTACACAGACTTAATTTCAAATGAAGAAGTACACATCAAACCTGCTAAAAGGTCTTTGGTGAATAGTATGTCAGAAGAACTTAAGGATTCGTTGATTATGAATAAGATAAATAATCAACTTTCGATGCTGCTACCTTACTACCGCAGAGCATTGAGCAATAAAGCTATTAATGGCTTTGGAAGAATGATTATTGGTAATAATGCAGAAAAGATTATCCATATAAAAGATAATCTATTACATCCTTTACCTGAATTGTTCTACGCTTGATAATATAAGCATCCAAGCTGAGTTAATTTTGCAGTCCATTTAACCCGTGGGCTCAACCCAACACTACTCTATATGAAACGCACGGCTTGGATAGACCGGAAGTTCGCATTCAGTGCACCCCCAGGTTGGATTTACAATGTAATTAGCCGACTGGAGGGCACTACTTCCAGGTTAATAGCCCTCACGACTGATCTGTCAGACCCCCAACTCAGCGAAGCCACCTCTGGTAAATGGAGCATCAAAGAACATATCGGTCACCTTGTCGATTTGGAGTCATTGCACATTCACCGTTTGAATCAACTAAAAACGGGTGCCGATTATCTGACAGGAGCGGACATGTCTAATAAGGCTACAGATGCCGGTGATCATAATCAAAAAAATGTAGGTGAATTGATTTCAGCATTTGGAATGTTGAGGCAGGAATTTATTGCCGGGTTGCATGACCTGACTGCTGAACAGTCATTTCATAAGGCTTTGCACCCTAGACTGGTCATCTTTATGCGGCCTATTGACCTGGCTGAATTTTGTGCGGAGCATGACGATCATCATCTTACATCCATTGCCGAAGTCAAGACCAAACTGCTAGGGCGCTAATCTATCAATCTTCCAGGATCCATCGTCTGAATGACGATACCTAAATCTATCATGATAGCGATTTTCCTGCCCCTGCCAAAATTCTATAATATAGGGTCTGATAACAAATCCTCCCCAAAAGTCTGGCAAAGGTATAGGATTATCGTTATCAAATTTTGTCTCCATTTCGGCTCTTCTGTTGCGCATTTCCTCTAAAGTAATTTCTTGACTCTGAGGCGATGCTGTCGCACTGATCTGACTCCCTCTGGGTCTTGAGTGGAAGTAACTCATTGAGGTATCACGATCTAATTTTTCTGCAACACCCTCAATCCTGATCTGTCTGAATTGAGGCCGCCACCAGAATACAGCCGAAACTTGGGGATTTGCAAGGATTTCTCGACTTTTTCTACTTTCATAATTCGTATAAAATGAAAAACCTTTTTGATTGAACCCTTTTAGAAGAACTATTCTAGATGAAGGTTTGCCATCCTCGGAAACAGTGCTTAAGGTCATACCATTAGGCTCGGATACACCCGCTTTTTCAGCTTCAAGATACCATCGCTCAAATTGAACGATGGGATCCTTAGCTATATCATTAATTGTCAGTTGTTGCTCACTTAAATACTCTGTTCTTCTGTCTTTTAGGTTATCCATTAATCCTTAATTAATTACTGAAACTGG
Source organism: Saprospiraceae bacterium (assembly GCA_013002625.1). Classification (GTDB taxonomy): domain Bacteria; phylum Bacteroidota; class Bacteroidia; order Chitinophagales; family Saprospiraceae; genus RFSX01. The sequence continues at coordinate 12,297 of JABDJE010000154.1, forward strand.
AAATTAATTTTCTTTTTGCCCTGTAGGCCAACCAATACATTACTGGTACTACAACCAAAGTTAGGAATGTGGCGAATATAATTCCATAAATTACTGTCCATGCCATTGGGCCCCACAAGGCTGTATTATCACCTCCAATGAAAATCTTGGGGTCTAACTCTGATACCAACGAGAAGAAGTTGAAATTAAATCCTATTGCAAGAGGAATAAGGCCCAGTACGGTTGTAATGGCAGTCAATAATACAGGGCGTAATCTTGTAGCGCCCCCTTCGATAATACTTTCTTTCACGATCTCCTTGCTTAATTCCATAACGGAATCAATGCCCATATCTGTCCGTTTTCGCTTTATGAGTAATTCGATATAGTCTATGAGTACAATCGCATTATTTACGACAATCCCCGCCAGTGAAATAATTCCAACACCCGTAAATACTATACTGATGTCATTACCACTGATGGTATATCCAAGGAATACCCCAATAGTACTAAACAAGATTGAGAGTATAATAATAAAAGGTGTGATCAAACTGTTGAACTGTGTAACAAGTATTATGAAAATACAGAATAAGGCCACCATGAATGCAGTACTCAGAAAAGCCATATCTTCTGCCTGCTGTTGTTGTTCACCTGTGAAATCATAGCTATAAGTATCAGGAAGATCATAGGAGTCCATGATCTTTGCAAGCTCAGTATTGATTTCGTTGGCATTATAACCGTCCAGAACATTAGATGAAATCGTAACAACCCGTTCAGAGTCAATTCTTCTGATTGCATTGTAAGTGGAAGAATATTCCACATCCGCAACCGATGAAATAGGGACCTGTAAAATGCCGCCGGTGTTTTGATCCATGAAGGTGATTTTCTGATTGATCAGATCACTGACACTGTTTCTATATTTTTCATTGAGCCGAACCATAATCGGATATTCATCCTCTCCAACCTTGTATTTTGACACCTCTTTTCCAAAAACGGATGTTCTCAAAGTGCTGGCAATTTGGCCGGTACTGATGGAGTATCTGCGTGCTGCCGCCCTGTCAATATTGACCAATAATTCAGGCTTGGCCAATTCAATATCTGCCTTCAATTCTTCGATACCCGGAATATTCTGGGCATTAATATGTTTGATTAATTTGTCTGAAATGACGAGCAAGCTGTCTATTTCAGATCCAATGATTTCAAGATTTATTGCCTTTCCGGTAGGTGGTCCGGCTGCATTCGGTGATACGGCGATCTTAACGCCTGGTCGGCCCAGAATTTCCCGTCTGATTTCTTCCATAATGACACTTGTGGATATCTTCTCTCCTGTCTCTGCATCAATACGATCCTTGTATTCTAAAAATGCAACCGTTACCCTGGCCTTATTGGGCGTAACACCTGGCTCAGGTGGCGTATTAGGATCAGATGTGTCCTCTCCAATCTGAGTCAATACCGCTTCAACTATATTTCTGTATGGGTCTATAACCTTTTGTATTCTGGACTCAAGGTCCTTTACAACCTTATTGGTGGCTTCGATATCACTGCCGATAGGTAGTTCCACAAATATGTTGATGTACATGGGGTCTGGTTCAGGGAAAAATGCCACCTTAGGCATATTCATCATAAGTAATGCTGCAGCACCAAATAGCATCATGACCGTAGCTATCAGCGTCAATGCTGCATTTTTTCCTCTTAAAGCCAATCCGATAAATTTGTTGTAATACTGCTCAAGCACAGGTAAAAACCTGTTTTGAAAACCAAAAGATGCTGGCCTTAATACAAAGTGATTTAATGCCGTAACGATTGCGGCAATTCCCAATAAGTTTCGGATCCATTGAATTCCGGCAACATGAGATAATGCAGCTATTAATATCATTATCAGTACGCCAATCAAAACATTGCGCGTCCTTCGCTTTCTGACATTGGCAGAGTCGGCTTTCTCATCCACTTTCATAAACCGACTTGTAAAGACCGGATTGATGCCCAGTGCAACAAATAGGGATGAGAACAAAACGATGACCAGGGTAATAGGCATATATTGCATGAAAACACCCATAATGCCCGGCCAGAATATCAATGGGATAAATGCAGCCAGAGTTGTAGCGGTTGACGCTATAATCGGCCAGGCCACTTCGCCTGCACCATATTTAGCTGCATCGATACCCTTATAGCCATTCTGCATATAGCGATATATATTCTCAACCACCACAATGGCATTATCCACGAGCAATCCGAGAGCCAGAATGAGCGAGAATAGTACCACTATGTTCATGGTCACTCCGAAAATATTCAGAACAAGAATTCCAGTAAGCATGGACAGAGGAATAGCTAAGCCTACAAAGAGTGCATTTCTCAGACCCAGGAAGAATAGAAGTATCAGAATTACAAGTATGACTCCTGAAATAATACTGTTCTCAAGATTTGAAACTTCATTCCTTGTATAGACAGATAAATCATTGAAAAGGCTCACAGTTAAATCCTCAGGCAATGTCTTCTCGGCCTGCTTAATGACAACTTTCAGTTTATCTGCCGTTGATAAAAGATTTTCTCCGCTTCTCTTGATCACATCAAGTGATATTACTGGAGAGCCATCAGATCGGGCATAGGATGTACGCTCTTCAAATCCATAAACCACTTCTGCAATATCTCGTAAGACTATGGGTTTTTGAAAATCTGCTTTTACAATCAGGTCGCGAATTTCATCCACACTTGAAAACTGACCAATGATTCTCAGGGCACGTCTGTTGTCATTGTTGATGACTTCTCCTCCGGACATGGTCAGGTTTTCCCGTGCAACAGCAGTCTCAATATCATTGAAGCTGATTTTAAGAGATTGCATTTTAATCAGGTCAACATTAATCTTTACTTCTCGCTCAAGGGCACCTTTGATTTGAACTTCGGAGACTTCCTTAATTTCTTCAATTTTATCCTGTAGATATTCAGCATAAGATCGAAGATCGTCCATGTTGTATTGTCCCGAAACATTCACGGTAACGATTGGTATCTCAGAGAAATTTATCTCTTCTACTGCTGGATCCTGATCCAAGTCAGTTGGCAGTTCCTGTTTGGCTTTGTCAACCGCGTCTTTGGTTTTCCTAACAGCACTTTCAATTTCAAGGTCACTGTCAAATTCAGCGATCATGATTGAAAAATCCTGAATAGATGTTGACCTTAGATTCTTAAGACCAGTAATGGAATTGACTTCTTTTTCCAAAGGCCGTGTGATGAGATTTTCAATCTCTTCTGCAGAGTTACCAAAGTAAGGTGTATTGATATATACAGTTGGCAATGAAGCATCTGGATATTGCTCTTTGGGCATACGTTGATAACTCTGAATCCCAAAAAGTAGGATCATAAAAGTCAACAAGAATATACTCGTCCCATTATCAACGGCTACACTGCTGAACTTGAATTCTCTAAACTGTTGTTTTATTTTATTGATCATTTGATTCAGTTGATTGAGTTAGCAGAGGATCATTGTTAGTCAAACTTCCACCACCTGCAATGACCAGTTCATCTCCATCCTGGATACCAGTTTCGATAACGACAAGGCCATCAGCACCTTCTCCTAATTCGATGTATGATTTTTTAGCGACCTTCTTTCCATTTTCTTCTCGGGCTACAAAAACATATTTTCGACCGCTTACTTCCTCTTTGATAGTGTAAGAAGGAATGGCAATTGCGTTTTCTTTGGTGTAGTCATTGATTTTGACCTGTGCAAGCAAATTAGGCTTGAGCAGGCCCTGGCGGCTCGAACTGTTCATTTCAATAGTAAAGGTTCGATTGTTCCTGTCAATGGTACGTCCAAGCAGACTAATGGTTTCTGTAATCGTATCATTTAGTGCAGGAAAGTAAATATCCACTTTATCACCTTTCTTTACTTTGCCGAGTAATGATTCCTGGAGGTCTGCCTTGATTTTTATTTTTTGGGTATTTAATAATTGAAGTATAGGCATTCCAGGTGAAGCCATTTCACCCTGATCCAAAAATTTGATATCTACAACGCCATTGATTGGAGCATACAAATTCTTTTTAGCAATTTGCCCTCTTAAAGTAGCCAATGATTTCTCAATACGCTCTTTGTTGTTTTTAGCTTCCAGATATTGTATTTCAGATCCGATGTTTTGTTTCCACAAGCGCTCTTGTCTTTCAAAGACGGTATTGGCAAGGGATAGGCCCGTTTCTAATTCAATAATTTGATTTTCAAGATTTCTAACATCCGTAACAACCAGCAACTGACCTTTACGAACATAATCTCCTTCATCAACATACATTCCTGTAATTCTTCCCCCCATTTCTGAGCTAACATTAATGACATCCTCTGCGACCACATTGGCTTGGACATCAATATATCGCTTGAAAGTCTGGGGTTTAACCGACATTACTTTAACGGCTATTGGCTCTTTTTCTTTTGGTGGATCTTGTTCCTTAATTTGATCTTCAAGTTGTGTGATCAGGTTTTGAATATCCCTCAATTCAGATTGTTTTTCTGCCAACAATGTTTTCTTGGCATCTAAATCTTCGGGGATCGTAGTTGTGCCATTTGAATTGCAAGCCACAAATGTTACAATTGCAATGACTGCAATTCCTAGAATAATTTTTATTGAATGTTTCATGTATCTGGTGTTCTGCTATTAAATATTACCTAAGGCTATTTCTAAATCTGTCTTTGTTACAAGAAGCTCGTACAAGGCATTTACATAATTACCCTGTGCTTCATATAATTGTTGTTCCGCTTGTGTTACCTCCACGCTGGATCCAACACCCTCATTGAACTTTATAATCGTTTTGTCATAAATACTTTGTACGATTTCAAGTGACGATCTTCGGTTTTGAAGCGTCTTACGCGCATTGATATATTGCAGTTTTGCATTCGCGACTTGCAGATCGATGGCTCTTTCAAATTCACTTTTTTGAACGTCAATCTTGTCGAGTTCAATCTTCGCTTGTTGAACCTGCCCCTTCTTCATAAGGCCATCAAAAATCGGAAGTGTAATACCAAGACTGACATAACCTTGAGGGATCCAACCCAGTTCATTGCCGTCGAACAGGTTCTCTCTTTGAATAGATTCACTGTAATTGGCTTTGGCCTGAAGGCTCGGAAGGTAGCCTCGCTTTAATCTTTGAACATTCAATTTGTTCAGTTCTTTACCAAGGAGAATTTCGCTGTATTGGGCTTTGTTGTTATAATCTACGCGTTCCTCGAGATCTATTTTTTCAATACTCATCAGATTAACCAGGGTTTCGAGATCTTCAGTGACCTGGATCTCTTCATTGATAGGGTAGGACATTTGAAATTTCAACAAGTTATAGCTGAGTGCAATGGCCTGATCAATTTTTTCAAAGTCGGTTTGCAAAATACCCATGCTCAATTCTAAGCGTTCAACGTCTAGTTTTTCCATAAATCCATTCTCATAAAATGCCCGGGTATCTTCTAGGGTTTTTTCCAAAATCTTGAGGTTGTTTTGGATGATCTTCTTGCTTTCTTCAGCAATAAGAATATTCATGTAAGCTTTGGTTACATTGGCGCGAATTTCCTCTTCCTTTACATCAATGCCTTTGCGTGTCAGCTCCTTGAACAATTTGGCTGCTTTCAAGCCCGAGAAATAGGATCCGTCTAGAAGCAACCATCTGAAATCAACGCTGGCAAAAAGGTTGTTGGGTCTAAAAAGGGCAAACTCAAAGGTTTGTGGTGTACCCGTAAAAGGATCAATTTCCTCAAATTCTTGTGCCAGCACATTATATATTGACGGTGTGATAAAATCTTCAACAGGATTCACAGGTACCTGGAAGTAGTATTGATAATTCAACCCCGCTTCCACCTGTGGTAAGCCAATTGATCGATACTCTATTATTTGCGCGTCAGCGTCAGCAACATCCAGTTGCGCCAATTTGATATTATTACTATTGTTGATAGCATATTCAATAGCTTGATCCAATGAGAATTCCTGTTGTGCTTCAACAGGAAAGGATATGGTCAAGATGAATAAAAATGAAAGCCATTTGATCATGCTTCGATGTTTTTCAAATATTTGTTAAATGTTTTTCTGCCTTTATCGTTCATTATGCCATGAATATGGTAGTCCATAACATTTTGATATAAATCTGGTAATTGATACTCTCTGGTCTCAAATGAGTCTGGATTAAAAATCATTCGAGCAAGACCAATGTATAATCTGGAGTATATATCAATATCGATTTCCTCCCTGTAGAACCCTTCTTTGATACCCCTTTCTATATTGGATTTTATGACGTTTTGGATATGACTGAAATGATCTTTGTCAATTAATTTCCAGGCTGCTGGATGATATTTCTTTAAATCATACGATAAGGAAGGTTTGATGGTTCTTACGCTCTCAAGCACATATCGGGCAATACTCATCATCTCGTGTATCGCATTTTCCGATGTCTCACGAATATCTTCAACGATCGCATGCTCTTCCTCAATAAAATGTTGAATCACAGAGACAACCAACTCCTTTTTATTCTCTACAAATGTGTAGACCGTTTTTTTAGATATACCCAACATTCTGGCTATATCATCCATACTGACGCTTTTGACGCCGTAGCTTAAAAAAAGTTCTTTTGCTGATGCCAGCAGAGCAGATTTTTGATCCATAGCGCGAAATTACATCCTTTAAACTCAGGAAACTATATTTTGTTTTAAAGTTTCCATAGTTTTTATATCAAAATTTCAATTGCTCCGACTAACGGCAATCATTTTTAGATTTTGATATTTTTACAAGATCTATGAAGCACTGGAAGATCATAAGTTGGATAGCCGGACCTCTGGCTTTCTTAATCCTCTATAATTGTCCAACATTCCTGCCAACCGGGTTTTCACAAAAGGTTGTAGCGGTTGCCGTATGGATGATCATTTGGTGGTTAACAGAAGTGGTATCCATCAGTGTAACAGCATTATTGCCACTATTTCTATTTCCATTTTTAAATATATTACCCCTTAAAGAGGTCAGTGCCAATTATGGGAGTCCCATTGTTTTTCTCTTTTTTGGAGGCTTCGTAATGGCGCTTGGTTTGGAGAAGGTAAATTTGCACAGACGTATTGCATTGAACATCATTTCCTGGACGGGAACCAGTCCCAACAAAGTAATACTTGGATTCATGCTGTCTACAGCTTTGTTGAGTATGTGGATTAGCAACACAGCAAGCACAGTTGTTATGCTTCCCATTGCCTTGTCTGTAATAAATTTGATAGCTAAAGATGATGATGGATTTACAGGGAAGGATCAAAACTTTGCCTTATCGATTATGTTGGCTATCGCCTTTTCGGCAAATATTGGAGGTGTTTCAACATTGATTGGCACGCCACCGAATTCAGTATTTGCAGGTTTTATTGAAAACGAATACAATATTCAAATCGGATTTTTTGAATGGATGAAAATGGGGGTACCTTTTTCAATACTCATGCTCTTGATCTGTTATTTTGTAATTGTGAAATGGATGTATCCAAGTAATTTAAAATCACTCAACAATCCAGAAAAGGTCATCCAGTCTGAGCTTCAAAAACTTGGTAAAATGAGCGGTGAGGAAAAACTTGTGGTTTTCATCTTTGCCATTGCTATTTCACTTTGGGTATTAAAAAACAGTTTAAATGCCATTCAGGATTATATAGAGTTTTCGGATCCGGGTATCAGTGTTCTTGCTGCATTTTTGTTATTCAGCATCCCGAAAAACCTCAACATGGAGCGGGTATTGGATTGGAAGGACACAATCAAATTGCCATGGGGCATACTTATCTTATTTGGAGGAGGACTTGCTTTGGCAAATGGATTATCTTCTGCCGGTGTAATGGATATGATCGGAAATGCCATATCCGAATCGAATTTCAAATATCCATTTCTAATTTCTATAGGCTTGATTGCCATTATGTTATTCATGACAGAACTTATGAGTAATGTGGCTTTAGTGGCTGTATTTATTCCGGTTGTAGCAGGAATAGCGCTTGGATTGGATATCCCATTAATGTACTTGTGCATTCCCGTAACTATGGCAGCCAGTTGCGCATTCATGTTGCCCATGGCAACCCCACCGAATGCCATCGTATTTGCAAGTGGTTATGTAAAAGTGTATCAAATGGCAAGAGTGGGATTTATTTTAAATGTGCTTTCTGTCATTTTTATAAGCCTCTTTGCTAAGTTTATCATTCCTCTCATTTTTTAATTTTAACTTAACTCAAAAATTAGCATGCTTAAGAAATTAATAATGGTCTGTGGATTTGGCGTCGCATTATATGCTTGTGCACCTGCATCCAAAACAAATATTGATGCTGCCAAATTATATAAAACCCACTGTGTCATCTGTCATGGCATCGATGGCAAACTGGGCATCAATGGCGCCAAGGACTTGACAGTGTCTCCTATGACTTTTAAGGAACGCGTGAATAATATAACCAATGGAGCGGGCACAATGCAAGCTTTCAAGGATATTTTATCCAAGGAAGAAATTGAAGCACTGGCTAAATATACCTTAACACTTAAGTAGTTATGATTGGCCTGGGCATTATGTCAGGTAGTTCTCTGGATGGCCTGGATATCGCATTGGTTGAATTTGATTTTGATTCAAAAAATCAATGGCAATTATTACATGGCCATACTTTTCCATTAGATCCACAGCTAATAAGTAAGCTCAAATCTGCTGTACATACCGACCCCTTTGAATATGCTGAAATTGAATTTGGATATTCAAAATTTGTGGTGGCATGCATACTAGAATTTAGATCTCAATGTGGATCTGAAGATGAATTTATTGCATTGCATGGACACACAGTTTTGCACTTACCCAAATATGCCAAATCGGTCCAAATGATCAATGCAGCTTATGTTGCCGAGCAGTGTCAACGCAGAACCATCACAGATTTTAGAAATAATGATTTAGCATTAGGCGGGCAGGGCACACCGATGGCGGTACTGGCCGATAAATACCTGTTCCCCGGATACGATTATTACCTCAACCTTGGTGGGATTGCAAACATTTCATTTCAAAATGAAAAATGGCAAGCTTTTGACCTGTTTCCATTCAATCAGGTATTAAATCATTTTGCAAATAAGCTGGGGCAGGAATATGACCAGGATGGCGTCCTTGCTTCAGAAGGTAAAACAGACCTTACGATATTACAAAAATTAAACAGCCATCCCTATGTATTATTAGATCCTCCAAAGTCATTGGACAACACAGAAGTAAAGAAGACATGGATTCACTGGATGGATCAGTTGGATGTGGATGTACCATCCCTATTAACAACCTTTATCGAATTCAGCTGTTTTCAGTTAGACAAAACAGTTCAATCGAATTCCAGGATTATGCTTACAGGTGGAGGAACAAAGAATACATATTTCATACAATGTTTAGAGAATATCCTATCTCGTAAATCTGTTAATCTTGAGATTCCCTCAGATTCAATTATTGATTTCAAAGAGGCAATTTTAATGGCATTTGCCGGCGCCTTGAGGTTAAATAACCAAACCAATTTTATTTCTGACGCAACAGGCGCTAAAAGGGATGCTTTTGGAGGAGCCGTATATTTACCGTCTACCTATGGAGAACACTAAAAGCATTTTGATTACAGGAGCGACGGGCTTCATTGGTTCCTATGTGTGTAGACAAATGGTCCAGCTAGGCTATGACGTGCATATCACAAAAAGAATGACCAGCAGAACCTCGCTTATCGATCTTGTTAAAGACAAGATCACCATGCATGAGGTTTCGCTTACCGACATCAAAGCATTGGATGAAATAGTTGCTCAAGTGGATGTCATTATTCACTGTGCCGCTATTATTACGATTCAACCTCACACAAAAGATCAACTTTTTGATCTGAATGTAGGTGCAACACGTGATTTGGTTAATCTTGCGCTGCATAATAATATTGATCATTTTGTATTCTTAAGTTCTGTAGCAGCATTGGGTGTACCAAAGAAAGATGTCACCCTGGATGAATCACATGGATGGGATGACATGGATACACATGGAGATTATGGGAAGTCGAAATATAGAGCTGAATTGGAGGTGCGCCGCGCAGAAGCAGAAGGTTTAAATGTCACCATTCTTAATCCTGCGCTTGTATTGGGAGCGGGATTCTGGAATAGTGGTACGCCTTCAATATTTAAAAAATTGGATGGACTTATGCCATTCATGCCGATGGGAAGTAATGGATTCGTAGATGTAAGAGATATCGCAAATGGGGTCGCAAATGCTGTGCTGAACCCTAATGCCTATGGTCATCGAATTATCTTAAGTGGACATAACGCTTCTTTGAAAGAGGCATTTAATATGATCAGGGCATCTTTGAATAGAAAACCCGTTAATCGGTTTTTGGACAAATCGAATGCCTGGTTTTTCATATTTCTGGACTTTTTAAAATCAGTATTTACGCGAAGCCAAAGGGTCCTGACCAAAGGAGCAGTCAAGACAATGTCTTCCAAAAAAAAATATTCGAATGCTGTGTCCAAAGAAATTCTGAAATTGGACTACCGGCCCTTATCAACAACGATTCAGGATACCGTTGATAGTTACAGGGTGTCTAACCGAGAGGGTATTCAATATGGCATATTGTCATTCGACTAAATAATTCACTTTTTGGAAGACATATTCGCTTTTTGGTTGAATAAAATAAATTTACATCTACTATCTTGAGTCTTCTTAGTTGATTTGAGTGATAATTTAATTGTATGAAAAACTTACTGATTACTGCAGTAGTCCTTTGCAGCACCCCATTCCTGTTATCCAGCCAGGAAATTATTTTCGAAGATGCTGTTGTTGAAACGACCTATGCGGTCAAGCAGGGTAGGACGCCTGCGGTACGAGATATAATTGCTAAACACCCCACGCCAAAAGAGAAAAGATCCCTGGCTAAAAAAGACAGGATCATACCTCAGAATTTCAAGGGCCGTTACCCCTCAAAAGAAATTAAAAATACCAAAACATATTCCGGACCTGATTTATTAAGACAATCAGAAAACCCTTCATTGAATGCTGCTGTGCAGCCATTGGTAAATATTGACGGACTATTGGCCGGTGGGTCACCCCATGATCCATCAGGTGATA
>JABDJE010000159.1 GCA_013002625.1 Saprospiraceae bacterium
CGATGGAGGTCCGTTGTTGCAAGAAATTGATTTCCATACCTCTTGTTCACAACCTTTAGGAAGTGGAGACCAATTTGGAGCAAATTATGTCAATGGTATATTATTCGAAAACGGTTATGTATGTGGTGAGGTAGATGCACCACCTGCTCCGGCCGATTGTTGTGACATTGGGAATAAACCAAGTGAAATGACCTTTATATATACAGGTGAAGATTGTTCCGCCTCTCAGAATACTCAAGATCCGAGCAAAGCAGAATGTCTAGGAAATCCAGCAATGGATCCAAGTGTATATATCATTGCCAGTGATGGCGGTTCCGAAATTTACTTTGAAGGAACTGTTGGAATCAATGAAGCCTATACTATTAGTGCTTCAAATGCTGGTCAAACGCAATTGGATAATAATTCAATAATTTATATTTATGATTCCCAAGGAGGCACCTTACTTCAAGAAGCTAATTTCCATGCATCTTGTTCACAACCGCTTGGTGCCGGTGATCAATTTGGAGCAAATTTTGTTCAGTCCATTTTATTTGATGATGGTTATTTCTGTCAAATTGAAGAAGTGGCTGGTGAGATGAACCCTAATTTAGAGCCAGGTGTTCCAGTTACTGAATCAAATAAAACGTTTTTAGATATGAGTATGAAAATATATCCAAATCCGTTTAAACGTTCGGCAACGGTAGAATTTGTTGTTCCAAAGGATGATACGGCACGTGTTGAAGTGTATAGCTTAACCGGGCAATTGCTTCAGACCCTATTTAGTGGTCAGATAAAAGGTGGAAACTTAAATCAGTTTACTTTCAGTCCGAAGGAATCAATGGCTGCAGGTATTTATCTGATCAAGTTGCAAACCGATTATGGAATAGTTCAGTATAAGCGTTTGATTTACAGACCATAATTTCTTGTTATAAATAATTACTTAAGACCGTTCTATTACCAGAGCGGTCTTTTTTTAATACATTATCCTACATAAATTGTAACATTCTAACTTTTTCGTTATCTTTTAATTATATCAATCAAATAACCAATCCAAAATGAAACAACTCTTTTTACTTTTACTAAGTTGTTTTGTGTTGCAATCTGCTGCACAATCAACACTGACCGCCGAACAATGGCAAGAAGATCTTAAATTTTTACAATCGACCATTCATGATGACTATTCATTTTTATTTAAAAAAACGACAGCTCAAGAATTTGATAAGGCTGCTGCCCGTTTGCACAAAGACATTCCGAACTTAGAAGAACATGAAATTGTTGTAGGATTGGCACGATTAGTGTCGTCATTCAAGTATGGACATACCGTTCTGGGATTCAGATATCAGCAACATGTTGGATTCCATCAATTACCCTTGAATATGTATGAATTTAATGATGGTATGTATATACAAGGTGTCCATAAAGATTATGCCAATACTCTGGGTGCTAAGGTTATTGCCGTAGCGGGTGTACCCCTAAAAAATGCATTATCGGCAATCGCTCCTGTTGTTCCGGCAGAAAATGATCAATTTTTTAAAGCCTATGCACCGCTGTATTTAAGCTGCCCGGAAGTTTTACATGCCCAGGGTATAATCAAGGAATTATCTCAAAGTGTTGAGTTGACCCTCGAAAAGAACGGCAAGACCTTCAAACAAATTTTTAAGGCATTGCCAACGGGAGAGCGCATACCAACATCATACAGTCTTGTTCTACAAGATGAAAATTGGTTAGATGCACGTAATCAAGATGTTACGCCTAATTATTTAAAGCATTTAGATAAGATATATTATTATGAATATCTTCCTGAACAGAAGACTGTATATGTACGGCAGAGTCAGATCCAGGATGATCCGAGCGAAGATATTCCAACATTTTACAATAAGGTCTTTGATTTTATCGAAAACAATGATGTTGAAAAATTAGTCATCGATGTACGTCTTAATGGCGGTGGTAATAATTATAAAAACAAGCCGGTTATAACAGGAATCGTGAAGACCGAAAAGATCAATCAGGTGGGAAAACTGTTCGTGATCATCGGCAGGAGAACCTTCTCTGCCTGTCAGAACTTGATCAATGAAATGAGCAATTATACCAATGCCATTTTTGTTGGAGAGCCGAGTAGTGAAAATATAAATTTCTACGGCGACAATAATAGGGTAGATTTACCAAATAGTAAGATCCCTGCATTTTTATCTTTTGCATGGTGGCAGGATAAGCCACAATGGGAGAATGCCGACTGGACCGCACCGCATATAGCCGTAGACATGAGTTTTGATGAATACAAAACGAATAAGGATCCTGTTCTTAATACTGTTTTGAATTTTAAAGGCGATGATTTTGTAATCAATCCCATGGCATATTTTACAAATTTATTTCTAACGGGAAAGATTGATCAGCTCAAAACAGATGCTGCACGAATGATCAAGGATCCAAAATATAAGTTCTTTAATTTTGAAGCTGAATTTAATAAGGCAGGCTACCAATTATTGGGTAGCGGACAGACACAAGAGGCCATATTCGTATTTCAAATGGTCACTCAGTATTTCCCTGATTCGGCGAATGCATGGGACAGTCTGGCTGAAGGTTACTTGAAAGCCGGCGATAAAGAAAAGGCTACCGAATATTATAGTAAAGCGATCAAAATGGATCCGAATGGACCCACAGGAAAAAATGCCCGAGAGATGTTAAGAACGATGGTCAATAACGAAGATTAATCTGTATGTGATGAAAAATTTTGCAGCAGTCCGGTCAAGACATTGGCTTTATTTAGTACTCTCGTTATTTATCAGTTTCAGCTTTATCATTGTTTGGCTCCCGTTGTTAAGATGCGTTTTCGATGGTAAATCATATCGATGGGGTACACAATACTTTGGAATTAATTTGGCGAGTGAAGGCTTATCAGTCGATTATCTAGCCTTGGTCATTTTCCTGATCATCTATCTTCTTTTATTTGCTTCTATATATTGGTTCAGACAGCGTATGTTCTTTTATATACTTCTCATTTGGTGGTGGCTTCACAGTTTTGGGAATCTCCTCTATGATATTTTAAGGTTTGGAGACACAATGTTCCATGGTGATACTTTGAATATTCATATTTCGTTGTCGAAGATTGTTTATCCCGTTTCAACATTGGCCTTAATCCTTATCATTATAGTTATTTTAAAAGATAGAAAGATGAAGGAAGAGCAATTGCCCTGGCATAAGAATAACACGCGATTGGCCCTGCTCATATTAGGTCCAGTAATCGTACAGGCAGTATTATTCGCCATAGGTGAACCTCATGGAATAACTGATAGA
>JABDJE010000225.1 GCA_013002625.1 Saprospiraceae bacterium
GTGTATACACCATCAGATTTTATAGCAGTAGCTTCTTCGACCCAGTATCCCGTATTTTCGTTAAATGACCATACAAGAATTTCTTCTGGAGCATTATCAGCTAGGCTACCGGGTAGTGGAAATTCCAAGCTGGCGTTTACGCCTTCTCTTAAATTCAATTCAGCACCCGTGTTAGAAGTAAGATCAACAGCCATCATACCATAAGTTGCCAATTGAAAGGCTTCTCCAATTTCATTTGTGGCACGCAAATCACCAGGCATGGTTGCATTAAGGTCCTCTGAGGTCGGATCATACCAATGCGCATATACATTAACCTGACCGTTATATTCATTACCGGCAGCATCTTTAAATGCATTGGCTGGAAATTGAATTTTTGCGCCATCATCCAATGTAATTGTACCACCAATGGTGCCATCTATATTACCTGCAAGATTGCGCTCTACCATTTGAACCCTTAAAAATGAAAGCTTACCAGGTTCAGGCATATAGAATTTGAAGTTTTCGAAATAACCACTTTCCGTAAACGTCAATAAGGCGCCATCTTCACGGGCACTTTCATCATTGATGATGAAGTATCCGTTTTCATCAGTCTTGTATTGCTCATTTTCATACTGAATTGTAACTTCTCCAAGTGCATTTCCGAGTTGATCGGTTACGATTCCAGAAACGCCGGAAGCTACAGTGACTTTTGGAGGTTGGTATATAATTTCAGATTGACTTTCCTCTATTATATCTTCTTCGCAACTGGTGAACAGCATTCCGAATACCAGCAGCGCTAATAAATATTTCAATTTCATAATTTTTCTTTTAAGTCTCATAAAGATTTAGGTCGACCTTACACTTAATATATATCAGGATTTGACTTATTACGTTGCGTTGAGTATCAAAAAAATTATAATTCTAATATTGTTTTATAATGTAGAATATAATTTGACATTATAGCATATAATTATTATATTATACTTCATATATTTTATTTTGCCCAATAAAATAACACCGCCATGATGAATGAATCCGTATCAACAATCATGTCTACCGAATTAATTACGGTAACACCTTCGAATACGCTATCACAAGTACGAAAATTGTTTTTATCGAATAAGATTCATCATTTACCGGTAGTTAACGGACGTAAGTTAGTAGGTATTCTTACGACTTATGATCTTTGGAAGAATGAAATTGCACCACAGGATTACAGTAGTACACTCGTCTCGGAAGTAATGACACATAAGGTTGCAAGATTATTACCCACCGACAAGGTTGGTACTGCTGCTGAGGTATTCCTAGACCATCGGTTTCATGCCCTTCCGGTTGTCAATGAAGAAGACGAAATATTAGGAATAGTAACTTCTTTTGATGTGCTTCTTTATGAATTTGGAAAAGAATACCCTAATCCTATTCTATTTCAACATTTATTCAAATCCAAGGAACATAAAGAAATTACGTACGCAGATTAAGGAAAGAATACTTCGATCATGCTTCATTATATTGATATTGATCGGGGTATTCCCCTAATCTGAATTCAAGGTAATCACTGCATCGTCGCTTATATATAAGTACTAACTTGGTTGCAATCCCATTGAGATCAAATTTTACAACCTGATAAAGATCTACAATGAAACGAATGAGCCTATATGTCTTAATAGGGTTAACTATATCCTTAACCCAATGTGACATTCTACCGCTGACCAAAGCCACTGAATTATCAACAGCTGGCTTTATAATCACCGAAGATGATCGTGATAAGAAATTCTATTTGCAAGATATCGAAGATGGTTCAGTAATCGAACTTAAGTTCTTCTTTGACAGCAATGAAGATCTTCATTTTGATGAATTCAACTATGTAGAGGTGAAAGGTCTATTCACGAAAGCAAAAAATGTCCTCTATGTGGAAGAATTACATCCCTCCACCAAGGAATGTAATGCTTCTTCTATTGCCCTCGCTTCAGCTTTACACTAATACTTAGCGTATCAAACTGATTTTCCTGTAATGACTTCCATTTGCATTGGACAGCCTGATGATATATGACCCGGCCTCAAGGTTCGAGATGTCCAGGCTTGTATGATTCTTCATCTTTGAGCTTTGCAACAACTGTCCGGCAAAACTTAACAACTCTAAATTCCAACTCTCAAAACTATTTCCTTCATCATGGACATTTAACAAACCTGAAGTCGGATTTGGATAGATATTAAATCTCGAACCGTCTTCAAGTATATCCTCTGTCGATGAAATTACATTTGCATTGACGTTTATAACAAATCTTGTTAAATCAATCCATCCTCCGGCACCATCTATAACCGTAAACACAAACCCATCTTCTACATCCTCTGTTCCTTCATGAACGTATTTGATTAGTCCATCATCTATGTCCGCTTGTGTGAATTGATCACCAACCACCATCATACCTTCATTGAATAATATACTTCCAAATTCAGGAAGCTCAACCAACGTATAAATTAATTCATCGGGTACATTGTCTGAATCCTCGGTAAGTAAATTTGTACGCAATACACGTCCTGCCATACCTGTCGGCACATCAAGTTTGATATTGTTTATCAATTCAGGATTATTCAAGCTTGTATTGGAGCACAGCTCTATTTCAAAACCCTGCAATTGTCCGCCCTCTCCGGCATCTGTATCTTTTATTTCGAGTGTCCATGGACCTTGAATATCTTCGCCATTAAAGATGCTTAAATCCGTTTTTTCCGGTTTCATAACTAACCCAGAATTTAGATTACATCCAAAGCTAACAGGTGAATCGCTGTCAAATCCAACATTTAAATTGGCTGTAAAACATCTGTTCTCAAACAATAATGCTTCGGTGTTCAGTGGACTGAATAACCTTACCTGCAAATCTCTAATCCTCAAGTGCAGCGCCTTTATATTGGTAATATTAACATCACTGATTTGTCCGGCCTCAAATACTTCGATAACTGAAGTCACCGTCGGATTCCCCGTTGCAGATATGTTTTTAGGAAGGTCTTCTGACTCAAAAGATCTACAGCTTAAGGCCACTGTTCCAAATGTCTGAATCGGACTGTATATTTTCTCTGAGCATTTATTTGAAGCTGCAACACGCCAATAATAAAGTGTACTATTTTCTAGAGCAATTTGAGGGGTAATTGAATCTATATTCAACCCTTCTTCAAAAATGACATTCGACGCACCAAAAACTGGCGACTTGGATACTTCAAGTGTATACTCGGTAGCGTTAGTTACGCCATTCCAAATAAACTCAGGCGTGCCACCGAGGCCATCTGTACCGTTTGCAGGAGATATCAAGCCGAAGCCATCAAAATTTGTACTCGTAACATCCAATGAGATAATTTGATACACAGTATCAGCATCCTGGCTTACAGCACGTAAAGTAATATCGTAGATGCCGGATTGAACACTGTTGTCAAGGTCAAATGTTAATACACTTTGACCGTCTGAAGGCATTGGGTTTTGGGAAAAATTAGCGGCCGCCCCTTCCGGCAGTCCGTCTATAATATCTAATGTAATTTCATTATCAAAACCTAAAAAAGCTGTGCCAACAACCTTGGATTCAAGCGCATCTGGCAAGCAGAGTTGATAGCTGTTCCTTTCAAATTCTACAAAGAATCCAGGTTCTGTGGGTTCTGAAATGATTAATTCTGATATCCCAATATCGAAGAATATATTATCATGGGCTTTTACTTTTAAACGAGCGTCCTGTGTAACACGATTAGGTATTATTATAAGTTCTTCACCATCATTGGGTGTACGACCTTTTAATAAATAATCAAAATTAAGACCACCGTCACTTGACAGATAGATATCAACCAACTCAGCATTAACAGGCGCCTTATCTGTATTGGCCACATCCCATTTAATCGTTAAAGTATCTCCGACCTCTTTAAAGAGAACCTGATTAGGATAATTGATTTTAAATGGTCCTGCAGAGGCAGTTGATTTGAATGATATATCTTCCCATACTGTGTATCCTGCGCCAGGGTGATTGTCTCGAACGGTAAACCTGAAATCAAAATCTCTTGAATAAGTTGGGAGGACTTCTGTCTTTTCTGAGATTCCATTTAATATGGCACTCAGTTGTGGAAATGTTCTGAGTGTATTTGTGGTTGGAGGGAAAGATCTGAAACTTGGTGCATCGCCTATTGGTGACCCGAGGGTACTTACCTGGCCTGTATTCATTTGTTCCCAATTGTAGGTAAGAATATCTCCATCAATATCTGTCGCACTGGCATCCAGTTCAAAAGGTGTTGAAATAGGTATAAAAAATCCATCTTCATAGTCCATATTAATGTCTGGCGTATGATTGTCTGATTCTTCCTTCTCACCACAGCCAATTGCTGCTTGATAATTAATGAATTGTTGCAAACTCCCGACATGGAAATATTGATCCCTACTCCCTACATTGTTAGCTGAACCGCAAAGATTACCGCCATATGATAGGATGGTAGACCCACTGCCAGGTTCCCATGCTGTACCCGGAGATAATTGATCAAGTGCTGTTGGACAATTGTTCCAAGTATGTCCACCTGTGAATTGATGACCAATTTCATGTGCAGTCGTTCTTGCTACGAAGTTGGGTACATTACTGGTTCCAATACAACTAACGCCAGCACCTTTTATCGGGTCATTGCAGACAGCAGCCGGAAATGCTAC
The DNA here is from genome assembly GCA_013002625.1 of Saprospiraceae bacterium. Classification (GTDB taxonomy): domain Bacteria; phylum Bacteroidota; class Bacteroidia; order Chitinophagales; family Saprospiraceae; genus RFSX01. Next base: position 4,649 of record JABDJE010000225.1, read on the forward strand.
GCCGCCAACATCAGTGCATCGAGTCGTAAAAACGTGGCCAATGTCATAGGCATTACTACCTACTCTACTATTGATGAATCCAGTATTCTGGAGTAGGATTTCACTGCCGACATTTGGCATTTCAAAAGGATCATCTGCTACAGTTAAGTTGATTAACAGATCATTGTCATCAATAAGCTCAAACTTCGTAGCAATATCATTTTCAAATATCATATTAAGCCTGTTGACACCTGTGTTCATCCGACTCAATACATTTTCTAAGGTACCAAACAACTGACCCCATGCGCCTGTACAGGACAGTGCAAGTCTGTAGGTTGTTTTAATGACCGGCTCATCAGCAGCCTTAAAAGAATTTGTACGAACAGCATTGCGTTCTTCCAAAATCGCGGACTCGTAGGCACTTACACCACAGGATTTTTCCATATCTCTGGTGTCAGCAACATCATGGATTACATAATATGAAACATGGTATTCATTCGCATCTCTAAAGTAGGGATCGATGTAAATCGTGCCGCCACGACTTGAAATAACAGCGTGAAATCCTTGGGTGCCGTAATCTATTCTTGCTTGCTCTCCTGTCTTTGGGTTATATCCTCTGAAACTCTTTATCTGCGGGTATTTTGCTGATAAAACTGGACTAAAACACGGGCTTTCAATGAATTCAAAACTATGGGCTTCCCCATTCGGATAAGGAAGACTTAAGTTGAGTTTTTTTGATGGGTTTTCTTTCTCATGACCTGCTTTCTTAAGATGTCTTTTCATGGCATCCATATTCAACTTGAATGTTAAATATTCAGAAGGCTCTGTTTCTCGCTCTTTGATATTTTTATCTGCAATTTCCTGTTCGTCTACGATCTGCCAAATGTCTTGTGCGCCCAGATAATTGGCAACAAAAATGAAAGCTAAAATAAAATGTAATTTCATTGAATTGAATTAGTTACTAAATAACGGATTTAACCACCGATTAGAATTCCACAAATATAAATGCATTATGGCATTGTAGGTTCAATAATATGGTCTGCCCACGACAAAATTGAGCACGCCCGCAAAGAACAATGTGCAACTTGACATCGCTCGTATTGATAACGATTTACTCCTATCTGTTTTTCATAATTATTTCGATATTAAAATATTGTTTCGACGATCCATGATCCTCAAATCTATCTAGAAATCATAAGCGGTATAGGATTGATCATCAAAACTATTCAATTCATGCGTGAATACAATTATCCAAAGTTTTAAGGTATGGGAATCAGGAACAATATTTGCCATAAGTTATATTAGCTTATGACTGAACTCACACTTGAAATATTCAATTATATACGAGTATGTACAAGGAGTGAAGTCACTATTTGAGCAATGGTTTTTATGCAGAATATCCATGCAATTTGGGCTTTGTTGCCAAGTAGTTGGATCGTCGAGACTGATGTTGTCTTGTAATTTGCAAAAAGGCTGATTATTGGATTTTTAAAATTTTATTTATTTGAGAAATCAATTTAAAGATCTTTAAAGGAGACGAGTAATTCATATTAAATAAATGTCTTATACATATTAATATATTACATAAAATATTGATATATAAGATTATATAAATTATAAAAAAATGTCATATATTTGATTTGCTTCATCCAGATGGTTCACTCAGAAATTAATTTTGAGTTTCCACAACAGTAGAAAACAAGAAAGCCGATTTTTTTGGTTTGAACTATGCCAATTCATACCTTAGAAAGTCAATTTCTTTAAGCGAATTACTTATATTTGCCAAGTTTCAATTAAACTGCAAAACAGAATTATTTTACCTGTGGGCATAAACCAGAATCGTAGGATGCTGAAAAATTATTTTGTCTGTGCTATAATCTCAATGTGTGTAGTCGCTCTGACTGCACAAGAAAACCGTAGTTATGATGGCTATGGGAATAACCTGTACAACAAAACATGGGGTGCTGCAAATGCTGATATGCCAAGAGTTTCTTCGATTAATTATGAAGATGGCATTCAAATAGAAAACGACGCACACCTTCCAAGCCCACGAGTAATTAGTAATAGCCTGTTTGATCAGGAAGAATTTATTTTTGATTCCCAGAATCTTAGTGATTTCATTTGGGTTTTTGGTCAATTTATAGATCATGATATAACACTTGTTGAAAATAGTTCTCACGAACCCATCTTCTTAGATATCCCTGAAAACGACAAACACTTTTCACCTAATGCAGCCATTATTACTGCGAGAAGTGAAATCAAA